>JAGVUA010000028.1 GCA_019136545.1 Betaproteobacteria bacterium | reverse complement strand
GGATCGCCGTTGCCGCCCTTGAGGATGCCCACCAGATTGACCACGGCGTCCTGGTCGGCGCACAGGCGGCCCAGCGTAGCGTCGTCATGGACGTCGGCCTCGACCACCTCGACGGTCGGCAGCAGGGTCAGGTGCTTGGCGCGCTCGCGCCGGCGCGTCGGCACGACCACGCGCAACCCGCGCCCCGCCAGGCGGCGCACCAGATGCGAACCGACGAAGCCGGAACCGCCGACGACCAGCACGCTGGCCATCATGGCAAGGCTGTCCCGTCCGTGTCGCCGCCGCGCGCGCGCACGACGCCGAGCCGCGCCTTGAGCGACTGCGGCTTGTCCTCGAACAGCGTGGCGTAGTACACGGCGTTGCTCATCACTTTCTTGACGTAGTCGCGGGTTTCGTTGAACGGAATCGTTTCGGCATAGATGGCGCCTTCCAGCGGCCGGTCGGCGCGCCATTTGCGCGCGCGGCCCGGCCCGGCGTTATAGGCGGCCGACGCCAGCACCGGCTGGTTGTCCAGCGACTCCAGCACCATCTTGAGGTAATGCGTGCCGAGCGTGACGTTGGTGTCCATTTCCGTGACGCGCGAGGGGTGGTAGTCGCTCAGGCCGATCTTCCGCGCCACCCAGCGCGCGGTCGCCGGCATCAGTTGCATCAAGCCCTTGGCGCCGACCGACGAACGCGCATCCATGACGAAGCGGCTCTCCTGGCGCATCAGGCCGTACACCCAGCCGTCGTCGAGCGCCACCGCGCGCGCCTTGGCCGTGACCTGGTCGCGGAACGGCGCCAGGTAGCGCAACTCGTAGTCATGCTCGACCAGCGTGCGGTCGGCGGTGTTGATGGCGCGGTCCCAGACGCCTTCGCCGCGCGCCAGTTCCGCCGCCGCCAGCAGCTGGCGGTCGCTCATGCCGCGCAGGTTCCACACCCATTCGCGCACGCCTTCGATGCGCAGGTCGGTCCGCAGCACGGCAAGCGCGCGGCGCAACCCCGGGTGGGCGCGCGCGGCCGCCAGTTCCTCGGCGCTCGGCGGACTGGCCCGCGGCGGCACGGCGATGGCGCGGCCGAGTTCCTCGTCGGCGAGATTGCCGTAAAAATTGGGCTGTCCGCCGATCTTCTCGTAAAGCCGGGCCGCTTCCGCCGGCGATTCTTGCGCCGCCAGCGCCCGGCCCGCCCAGTAGATCCACTCCGGCTGGCCGGCCAGCTTCGGCGGCATGCTGGCGATCGCCTGCGCCAGCCTCGGCCAGTCCTGAACGCGCAGCGCGGCGCGCGCCTGCCAGGCCAGCTGCTCTTCGCTCAGCGCCGCGCCGGAAGCCCGCGCGTACCAATCCAGCGCCTCGGGCAGGTGATCCACCGCCGCCTGCCAGGCGATCTGGCCCCAGGCATAGGCGCGCTCGGCTTTGTCGAAACGCTGTTCGATGGCGCGCCATTGCGACGCCGCCACCGCCGGATCGCCGCGCGCGACGCGGGCGATGGCGAACAGCGCCAGCTCGCGGCCCGGCCGGCTGGCGGCGAAATCGCCCGGCAGCCGCGCCAGATAACGCGCCGGATTGTCGATCACGGCCTCCAGCTTGCGTGCGTCGGGAATTTCCCGCGCCGGCAGCTGGCGCGCCACCAGCTGCGCGGCGCCCGGCTTCTTCATCTCCATCAGGCGCCGCATCCGCGCCCAGAGGTCATCCCGCCCCAGCCTGCCGTCGGCAATCAACCGCTGCATGAGCGGCTGGCAGGATTCGGGCAGATCCATCACGGTGAACCACAGCGGCCGGGCCTCGTCGAGCGCGCTGACGTCGTCCCGGCGCTCCAGCCGCGCCCGCAGGGCATAGCAGGACAATTCCTGGTCAGGCTGCACCAGCCGCGGGTATTCTCGCTCAAACAGGGGCCAGTCACCGTGCTTGCCCAGCCAGCGCAGCCATTCGCCGCGCATTTTCTCGGCCAGGTAGGAATCGCGTTCCCGTTCGAGGAACTCGGCCACGCCTTCGTCGGTATTTTCCTCGAGGCGCAGGCGCAACTGCCAGTATTCGACCCAGCCGGCGAATTCGCTGCCGCGCAGCGATTCGCCGAGCTTCGCCAGCCGGACGCGCTCGCCGGCGCGAAAAGCGTCGCGCGCCGCCGCGAAGCGCTCCTCGGCACCGGTCTCGCCGCCGGCGATCGCCAGTCCCGCCCACGCCATCAGCAGCGTGGCGGCCCATGCGGTCGCCCGATTGGTCGTATATTGTCGCCACTCCATCATTTCAGCTTAGCACATGGGCCCGGCCGAGCCATCCGGCAATCACGCCAGCGATTCCGCCTCGTTTCGCGAACGGTTGCGGCGTGAGCGGATCGCTGCGCGTCTGGCGATGACGGCAGAAGAACACGCGCGCGCCTCGGCCCGGATCGAAGCATCGCTAAAGTCAGTCCTGGCGACACGCCGCCCGCAGGCCATCGGCTTCTGCTGGCCGGTCCGGCGCGAATTCGACGCCCGGCCGCTGGTGACCGAACTGATCGACGGCGGCTGGCGCGCCTGCCAGCCGGTCGTGGCGACGCCGGCCGCGCCGATGCAATTCCGCGGCTGGACGCCGGCCGCGCCGATGACCGCCGACCGCCACGGCATCCCGATTCCCGACACCGCCTCCTGCGCGGCGCCGGACGTCCTGCTGCTGCCGCTGGTGGCTTTCGACGGCGCCGGCTACCGGATCGGCTACGGCGGCGGTTACTTCGATCGCACGCTGGCCGCGCTGCAACCGCGGCCGCTGACGATCGGCATCGGCTTCGAACTGGGCCGAATCGCAACGGCCCTGCCCCAGGCGCATGACATCCGCCTCGACATGGTCGTCACCGAGGCCGGCGCGTGGACATGTGCCGGTGCGGTCGGCCTTGCCGGCGCCGCCTGCGTTACACTCGACGCACATCATTCAGATCATCGGGAGCCGAGACGTGATACTTAAGATTGCCGTCGTCGCGGCGCTGGCGATGGGCGTTCCGGCGCTGGCGCAGCAAGCCAAAGTCAGCGGCGGCGATCCGCCGCCGGCCAATCCGCCCCAGACGCAGGCGGTGCCGGCCGACAAGGAAGGCGCCGCGCCCCCTTCCGCCAGCAGCCGCAGCACCGCGGCGCGCCAGGCGCTCAAGGCGCTGCACGGCGGCGATCCGCCGGCCAAACCCAAGCCGGCGCCGAAGCCGGCCGAGGCAAGCAAGCCCGCCCGGGACTAAGTCCGGCTATTGGCCGAGGAACAAGCGGTAGGCGGGGTTTTTCGACTCGTCCCAGCAGCGATAGCCGAGGTTCTTGAGGAAGGCGCGAAAAGCCCGCATTTCCTTCGCCGGCACTTGCATGCCGACCAGCACGCGGCCGGTGTCGGCACCGTGGTTGCGGTAATGGAACAGCGAAATGTTCCACCCCTTGCTCATCCTGTCGAGGAAGTTCATCAGCGCGCCCGGCCGCTCGGGAAACTCGAAGCGGTAGAGCAGTTCATCGGCCAGCCCCGGCGCGCGGCCGCCGACCATGTGGCGGATATGCAGCTTGGCCATCTCGTCGTCGGTCAGATCCAGCGTCGGCAAGTCGTGGCGCCGCAAGGACTCGACCAGCTTGAGCGATTCGTCGCGATTGGCCGCCTGCACGCCGACGAACACGTGCGCTTCCCGCGCATCGGCATAGCGATAGTTGAACTCGGTGATCGAGCGCTTGCCGATCAGGCCGCAGAACTTCTTGAAGCTGCCCGGCTGCTCGGGAATGGTCACGGCCAGCACGGCCTCGCGCTGCTCGCCGACTTCGGCGCGCTCGGCGACGAAGCGCAGGCGGTCGAAATTCATGTTGGCGCCGGAAGCGACCGCTACCAGCGTCTTGTCCCGCGCGTCGGTGGCTTTGGCCCAGGCCTTTGCACCGGCGATGGCCAGGGCGCCGGCCGGCTCGAGTATGGAACGCGTGTCCTCGAAGACGTCCTTGATGGCGGCGCAGATGGCGTCGGTGTCGACCAGCACCACGTCATCGACGAATTCCCGGCAGAGGCGAAAAGTCTCGGCGCCGACGTACTTGACCGCAGCGCCGTCGGCGAACAGGCCCACCGAAGCCAGCCGCACGCGCTTGCCGGCGGCCAGCGAGCGGGCCATGGCGTCGGCGTCCGCGGCTTCGACGCCGATGATCTTGGTCGAGGGCCGCAAGCGCTTGACATAGGCCGCCACCCCCGCAATCAGGCCGCCGCCGCCTATGCTGCAAAAGATCGCATCGATCGGCCCGGGATGCTGGCGCAGGACTTCCATGGCGATGGTGCCCTGGCCGGCGATGACGTCGGGATCGTCGTAGGGATGGACGAAGGTCAACCGTTCCTTTTTCTCCAGCGCCAGGGCATGGGCATAGGCCTCGTCGTAGGAATCTCCGGCCAGGACGATCCGGACGGCGTCGCCGCCGTGCTTGCACACCGCGTCGATCTTGATCTGCGGCGTCGTCACCGGCATCACGATCGCCGCCTTGCAGCCCAGCCGGCGCGCCGCCAGCGCCACGCCCTGGGCGTGGTTGCCGGCGGAGGCGGCGATCACGCCACGCTTCCTCTGCGCTGGCGTCAGATGCGCCATCTTGTTGTAGGCGCCGCGCAGCTTGAAGGAGAACACCGGCTGCATGTCCTCGCGCTTGAGCAACACCCGGTTGCCAGCGCGCGCCGAGAGATTGGGCGCGAAGTCGAGCGGCGTTTCGACCGCCACGTCATAGACGCGGGCGTTGAGTATCCTCTCGAGATAATCCGGCCGCATCGGACTAGCCGGCGACATAGCGCGCCAAGGCCGCGCTGAGCGCGTCGACGCTGCCATGCACGCCTTCGGCCAGGGTGCGGCAGCGCTCCAGCGTCACGCTGGAGCTCTCGGCTGCCTGCTCGAGTTCGCGCGCGATGGCCTCTCCTTGCGAGCTGGCAAAAGTGGCGAACAGGCCCTTGAGCGTGTGGGCACTTCGTTTCAGCACCTCCCGGTCGCCGGCGACCAGCGCGGCATTCAGCTCGCCGAGAGTCTGCGGTGAATTGTCGATGAACATCCGCGCCAGTTCTTTCAACAGATCCTGGTCGCCGCCCATCATTTCCAGCGCGGCTTCCTGATCGAACACTTCATCTTTCATCAATGGCTCCTCCGACGGTTGCGCCGCGGCCGCGCGCGGTGGCTCGGCTTTTTTGCTGAACACGCGGCTCAGTTCGTCCTGCAGTGTCTTGCGCGATATCGGCTTGGCAATATAGCCGTCCATGCCGGCGGCCAGGCAACGTTCGCGGTCCTCCTGCAGTGCGTTGGCGGTCATGGCGACGATCGGCAGGTACGTCCGGCCCTGTTCCGCTTCCCATTTGCGGATGTGCAGGGTGGCGGTGATGCCGTCCATTTCCGGCATCTCCATGTCCATCAGCACCACCGCGTAGTTGGTCTCCCGCACGCGCTGCACGGCTTCGGCGCCATTGTCGGCGAGATCGTACGGCAAGCCCAGCTTGTCGAGCATGGCGCCGGCCACTTTCTGGTTGACCCGATTGTCGTCGACCAGCAGCACCCGGCCATCGGCCAGGCCGGCCATCGGCGCCTCGACGGCGGCTTCGGCCACCACGGTGGCGGTGCCGACCGGCGTCGACGCCGGCTTGAGCGGCAGCCGAAACCGGAAGCAGGTGCCGACGTCGGGCACGCTCTCGACCTCGATGGCGCCGCCCATCGCCTCGATCAGCTCCTTGGAGATGACGAGACCCAGCCCCGTACCGCCATAGCGGCGGGTGATCGAGTCGTCGCCCTGGCTGAACGGCTGGAACAGCCGGTTGAGCGCCTGCTCATCCATGCCGATGCCGGAGTCGCGCACGGCGAACTGGATGTCGCCGCCATTGGGCGCCACCGTCAGGCTGACCATGCCTTCTTCGGTGAACTTGACGGCATTCACCAGCAGGTTGATCAGCACCTGCCGCAAGCGCGTCGGGTCGCCCATCACGTAGCGCGGCAATGCCGGCGACACGGTGGCGACGAAATCCAGGTTCTTGTCGGTGGCCCGTTTGGCCACGATGGTCTTGACGTCTTCGATGGCGTCCGCGAAATCGAAGGAAATCTCTTCCAGCACCAAACCGCCGGCCTCGATCTTGGCGAGGTCGAGCACCGCGTTGATCAGTTCCATCAGGTGGCGGCCCGAGCTGTTGATGAGGCTGACGTAATTGTGGTGCGACGGCAACAGCGGCTCGGCTTCCAGCAGGTCGGCGAAGCCGATGATGGCGTTGAGCGGCGTGCGCAGTTCGTGGCTCATGCGCGAGACGAACTCCGACTTGGCCCGGCTGGCCTGTTCCGCCTCGGCCTTGGCCGCCGCCATGTCGGTCAGCGCCCCTTCGAGCCGGCGGTTGGTCTGGTTGAGACGCAGGACGAACAGTACCGCGATCACGCCGGCAAGCACGATCACCAGGCTGATCAGGATTTTCTCGACCAGCTTGAGGTGCCCCCGCCGGGCGCCCAGATCGTCTTCGAGTTCGCGCATGTGCTGGCTACTGCTGAAATAAAGCCGGTTGGCGTTCTCGCCAATCCGTTCCATGCTGGCCGGCAGTTGCTTGAGAAATTGGGTCAGCTCCGGTTGCAGCACTTGCAGGCACTTGAAGTGTTGGCGCGATTCGCAGTCGCTTCGGCGCAACACCAGATATTCGAGCGTGTCGGCCAGTTTCACCATGGTCGCCAGTTGCGGCCCGATCTCGATCGATTCCATGACATAGCCGCTTTCGGTGTCGGGCGGCTGATAGGTCGCCGTGACCTTCATGTCATCGTGCCCTTCGAGATTGAGCGGCAGCCGCCGCTCCACCGTGCCTCCTCGCGTCAGGACGTAAAGATCGCGCTCGATGGCCTCGATGTGGCGGTCGATGGCGTGCCGCACCCTCGCCGTTTCGGCATCGTTCGACGTCGCCACCAGCCGGTAGAGATCCGTCTCGACGCCACGAATGCCGCGCACGATATCGTCGCCGACGAACAACCGGGCCTGTTCGTTGGCCCGGCTCGCCTCCACCTCGTCGCGCAGCGAGTCGAACAGCACCTCCAGCCCGAGCACGGCGACGAGACAAACGACGGCGAGGCCGAGCAATCCGTAGACCGTCGGCCGCAGGGAGAGAGAAAAAGGGCGCAGCGAACGATCCGTCACGGGCATCTCATTGTTTCGCGGCTAGCGCCTTGTTGTCCAGAAAGCCCCATTTCCGGAAAATGGCCTGGCCTTCATCCCCCGCGGCGTAGGCCATGAAGCGCTTGCCCACTTCCTCGTACCGGCTGCTTTTGAGCTGGATGAGCAGCAATGCCTGCGGCGTAGCCAGCTTCGGATCGAGGTCGATCATGTCGACCTTGGATGCGTTGTCGGGGAAAAAGGCGACCGCCCGCCAGTTCAGGCTGACGTCGGCTTCACCCTTCTTCATGGCGTTGACGATACTGCGCGAGTCGGGCGCCAAGAAGGCCACTTGCTTCATGACCGCGGGATAGATGCCCAGTTCGTCGAGGATCTGCTTGGCCGCCTGCCCGGCGCTGCCCGACTCCGCGTTGCCGACGATGGCGACCAGATCCTTGCGCAACAGCTCGCGCGGATCGGGCTTGACCTGTTTGGGATTGCCTTTGGCCACCATCAAGCCTATCTGGTTGTAACCGACCGTCAGGTACCCGCCGAACAAGCCATCTTTGAGGTGCTTCTCGTAATAGCTCGGTTCGCCCGGCAGATACCAATCGCCGACGCCGTTCTTCTTGACCGACTGGAACAGGTCCTCGGAACCGCCTTGGGCGATGGTGATCTTGACGTTCTCGCGCTGCTCGAAGTTCTTGGCGATTTCCGTCATCGGCCGCACCATGGTGATGCCGCAATAGAGCAGCAACTCAGTCCTGGCCTGCGCGTGGACATGGCTTGCCAGCACGAGAGCGGAGCAACCAGCCGCCAGGCCGATGATGATCTTGCGCCACATGGGCGTTTCCCTTCGAGGAAGTTCCGGAACAACCGCCGATTTTACGCCCGGCCTCCCGCCATAATGCCGGCCATGGATATGCTCGCCGCGTCGGAATTCGCCAATCTCGGATTGGCCGGCCTTTTCGTTTCCAGCTTCCTCGCCGCCACGCTGTTGCCCGGCGGCTCGGAGGTCGCGCTGTTCGCCCTGCTCAAACTACACCCGGAGCAGACCGTGCCTGCGCTCGCGCTCGCCACGCTCGGCAACACGCTCGGCGGCATGACCACCTACGCCATGGCGCGGCTTCTCCCGCAAACGACCCTGCCGGGAAAGTCAGCCTTGGTGACACGCCACGGTGCACCCATCCTGGCCCTCGCCTGGGCGCCGATCGTCGGCGACGCCCTCTGCGCCGCCGCCGGCTGGCTGCGCCTACCGTGGTTGCCCTGCCTGCTGTGGATGGCGCTAGGCAAGGGCCTGCGCTACGTATTGGTGGCGGCTGGAATAAGCGTCCTATAAAGAAGCGAGTACGACAAGTGGATAGACATCCGCTGTCGAACAGAACTGGCTACCTAGCAATCC
>JAGVUA010000138.1 GCA_019136545.1 Betaproteobacteria bacterium | reverse complement strand
GCCTGCTGCCAAGAAAGCGGCGCCGGCGAAGAAGGCTGTAGCGGCCAAGAAGCCCGCGGCGAAGAAGCCTGCTGCCAAGAAAGCGGCACCAGCGAAGAAGGCTGTAGCAGCGAAGAAGCCTGCCGCCAAGAAGCCTGCGGCGAAGAAGCCGGCTGCCAAGAAGCCTGCGGCGAAGAAGCCTGCTGCCAAGAAAGCGGCGCCGGCGAAGAAGGCTGCTGCGGCCAAGAAGCCTGCCGCCAAGAAGCCTGCTGCGAAAAAGCCTGCTGCCAAGAAAGCGGCCACCAAGCCTGCCCCGGCACCTGCCCCGGCTGCTCCGTCAACTGCCGCGGCGCCTGGCCTGAAATCCTCGCTGAATCCAGCGGCTGCATGGCCGTTCCCGACGGGCTCGCGTCCGTCCTGATTGGCGAGAGGGGAATCCCCAAGAAGGGCAGCGGTGGTTCGGTTCACCGTTGCCCGGTTTCACTCAGCGGGGACGTAACCTTGGAGGCGCGGCGGCTACATCCTGTGGCCGCCGTTTTTATTTCCAGGGATGGTTACTGGGTTCGGCGCGCCTGGGATTCGTTGAGGGCGATTCGTCGAAGCCGCCGCATCGCGACGGCTGACTTTCAACCTAGTCGATCAGGGCCAATTCGAACAGATCGCGCTTGAGGGCGAGTTGCTTCGGCAGCTTCGCGCCCATCTTGTCGAACCACTCCTTGTGCGAGGCGAGTTCCTGCTTCCAGGCATCGGCGTCGATCTGGGTGAGCGCGTCGAACTCGCTCTTGCTGATCTCCAACCCGGTCCAGTCGATGTCCTCGAAACGGGGCATCCAGCCCAGGGCCGTTTCGCGCGCGGCAACACGTCCCTTGACCCGGTCGACGATCCACTTCAAGACGCGCATGTTCTCGCCGAATCCAGGCCACATGAACTCTCCTTTTTCATTCATGCGGAACCAGTTCACGCAGAAGATCTTCGGCGCGTGCTCGACGACGCGGCCCATGCGCAACCAATGGTTGAAGTAATCGCCCATGTGGTAGCCGCAGAACGGTAGCATGGCGAAGGGATCGCGGCGAACCACCCCCTGTTGGCCGAAGGCTGCGGCAGTGGTTTCCGAGCCCAGCGTGGCGGCCATATAAACCCCGAAGCTCCAGTTGAAGGCTTCATAGACCAAGGGCACGGTGGTGGCCCGACGGCCGCCGAAGATGAAGGCCGAGATGGGTACGCCCTCGGGGCTTTCCCAATTGGGATCGATGGAAGGACACTGCGAGGCTGGCGCGGTAAAGCGCGCATTGGGATGCGCGGCCTTGCGTCCGGCCTTGCCGTCGGCCGGCGTCCAGTCCTTGCCCTGCCAGTCGATGCAATGCGCAGGCGGTTCCTTGCTCATGCCCTCCCACCAGACGTCGCCGTCGTCGGTCAAGGCGACATTGGTGTAGATGATGTTTTCCTTGAGCGTCGCCATCGCGTTGTAGTTGGTCTTTTCGCTCGTGCCGGGCGCGACGCCAAAGTAACCGGCCTCGGGATTGATCGCGTAGAACCTGCCGTCCTTGCCCGGTTTGATCCAGGCGATGTCGTCGCCGACGGTGTAAATCTTCCAGCCGTTGAAACTCTGCGGAGGGATCAGCATGGCGAAGTTTGTCTTCCCGCAAGCCGAAGGAAAGGCGGCGGCGACATAGGTTTTCTCGCCCTGCGGAGATTCCACGCCAAGGATCAGCATATGTTCCGCGAGCCAGCCCTGGTCGCGTGCCATGGTTGATGCGATGCGCAGCGCCAGGCACTTCTTGCCCAGCAGGGCATTGCCGCCGTAACCGGAGCCGTAGGACCAGAT
Organism: Betaproteobacteria bacterium; assembly: GCA_019136545.1. GTDB lineage: Bacteria > Pseudomonadota > Gammaproteobacteria > Burkholderiales > Rhodocyclaceae > Fen-999. The sequence goes on along the minus strand of JAGVUA010000138.1, from coordinate 6,661 downwards.
CTCGCGCGTTTCGGGAAAGTGAACGATGTATTTGGTGGTCGGATTGCAGGGCCACTTCACGTCTTTTTGACCGGGCTCCAGGGGAGCGCCGACGGTGTGCACGCAGGGAACGAAAAAGCCGTCGGCGCCCAAGACGTCATGGACGGCCTTCCCCATGCGCGTCATCATGCGCATATTGACGACGACGTAGGGCGAGTCGGTGATTTCAACGCCAATCTGGGCGATCGGCGAACCGAGCGGCCCCATGCTGAACGGAACGACGTACATGGTGCGGCCGTGCATCGAACCCTTGAAGAGTCCGGCGAGCGTCTCCTTCATCTTCGCCGGCGCTTCCCAATTATTGGTCGGGCCGGCGTCCTCCTGCTTCTCGGAGCAAATGTAGGTGCGATCCTCGACGCGCGCCACGTCTGACGGGTCCGAACATGCCAGGAAGGAGTTCGGCCGCTTGGCCGGATTGAGCTTGACGAAAGTTCCCGCTTCGACCATCTGGGCGCAAAGACGATCGTATTCTTCCTGCGACCCGTCGCACCAGACAACTTCCTTGGGTTCGGTAAGCGCCGCGATCTGCGCGACCCACTGCTTCAGTTTTTCGTGTTTGACGTAGTTGGGGGCTTGCGTCGATGCGGGCGTGTCGGTGTGCTTGCTCATGATATCTCCATCTCCATTTCCATCGGAGGAAAAGGGGCAGCCGATGCGGGGAAAACGGGAATTGTGCCACAATCGCCGAGGTAGAAAAACAAACGGAAAGAGCCCCATGGATGACAGGATTCGCGCTGCGGCGCTTGAATATCATTACTTGCCCAAGCCGGGAAAGATCGCTGTGACGCCGACCAAGGCGTTGACCAATCAGGCCGACTTGTCGCTCGCCTACTCGCCCGGCGTGGCTGCTGCGTGCGACGAAATCGTGGCGGATCCGACCAACGCCTACAAATACACGTCGCGCGGCAACCTGGTCGCCGTGGTGACCAACGGCACGGCGGTGCTCGGCCTGGGCGACATCGGCCCATTGGCCGGGAAGCCCGTCATGGAAGGCAAGGGCGTCTTGTTCAAGAAGTTCGCCGGCATCGACGTGTTCGACATCGAGATCAACGAAAAGGACCCCGACAAGCTGGTGGATATCATCGCCGCGCTGGAGCCGACTTTCGGTGGCATCAACCTGGAGGACATCAAGGCGCCGGAATGCTTTTACATCGAGGCCAAATTGCGCGAGCGGCTGAATATTCCGGTGTTCCACGACGACCAGCACGGCACCGCCATCATCACGGCCGCTGCCGTGCTGAACGGATTGCGCGTGGTCGGCAAGGATATCGGCCAGGTCAAACTGGTCTGTTCGGGCGCCGGCGCCGCCGCCATTGCCTGCCTCGACCTGGTCGTCAGCCTCGGGCTCGATCCACGCAATGTCTACGCGGTGGACAGCAAGGGCGTGATCCACACCGGCCGCGACAACCTGGATGCGTCCAAGCGGCGCTATGCTCAGAATGCCGATGCGCGGACGTTGGCCGATGTCATGCCCGGTGCCGACATCTTCCTGGGCCTGTCGACCAAGGGCGTACTGAAGCCGGAGATGGTGGCGGCGATGGCACCCCATCCGCTGATTCTGGCCATGGCCAACCCGGAGCCGGAAATCCTGCCCGAGGATGCCAAGGCCGTCCGGCCCGATGTGATCATCGGCACGGGTCGTTCCGACTACCCCAACCAGGTGAACAACGTCCTTTGTTTTCCCTTCATGTTCCGGGGCGCGCTCGATGTCGGCGCCACCACCATCAATGAGGCGATGAAGGTCGCCGCCGTGCGCGCCATCGCCGAGTTGGCGCACGCCGAGCAGTCGGAAGTAGTGACCGCCGCCTACGGCAAAGAAGAACTCACCTTCGGTCCGGAATACCTGATTCCCAAGCCGTTCGACCCGCGGTTGATTGTCAAGGTGGCGCCGGCGGTCGCCCAGGCCGCCATGGAGTCGGGCGTGGCGACCCGCCCGCTTGCCGACATGGCGGCCTATCGGCAGCAGTTGAACGAGTTCGTCTATCAGACGGGCTTGCTCATGCGTCCCGTTTTTGCCGCTGCCAAGAAGAATCCCGCCCGCATCGTTTTTTGCGAAGGAGAAGATGCGCGCGTGTTGCGCGCGGTGCAAACGGTCGTCGACGAAGGCCTGGCCAGGCCGATCGTCATTGGCCGGCCCAGCGTGGTCGAGGCGCGCATCGACAAGGACGGCTTGCGCATCCGGGCCGGGCAACATTTCGAGTTGGTCAATCCCGATTCCGACCCCCGCTACAAGGATCTGTGGCAGGACTACTACGAGTTGACCTGCCGGAAGGGCGTCAGCGTGGAATACGCCAAGCGGGAAGTTCGTCGGCGCACCACCCTGATCGGCGCCATGCTGATTCGTCACGGCTATGCCGACGCATTGCTATGCGGCACCTTCGGCCGTCACGCCCTGCACCTCAAGTACATCGACCAGGTGATCGGTCGCCGGCGCGGCGTGGACAGCTTCCATGCGATGAACATGATCATCCTGCCCAGCCGGACCCTGTTCATCGGCGACACTTACGTCAACTACGATCCGAGTGCGGAGCAGGTGGCCGAAATGACCGTGCTTGCCTCCGAAGAGGTTCGCCGTTTCGGACTGGCGCCCAAGGTGGCGCTGCTGTCGCACTCGAGTTTCGGCACGGAAGACACGCCCACCGCCATCAAAATGCGTCGCGCCCTGGCGCTGATCACCGCCAGGGCGCCAGAGCTCGAAGTCGATGGCGAAATGCACGGCGATGCCGCCTTGTCCGAAGACATTCGTCTCCAGGTATTTCCGCAATCGCGCCTTGAGGGCTCCGCCAATCTGCTGGTGACGCCGAATGTCGATGCCGCCAACATCGCCTTCAATCTGCTGAAGACGGCCGCGGGCGATGGCTTGACCGTCGGACCGATCCTGCTGGGCGCCGCGCGCCCCGTCCATATCCTGACGCCCACCGCGACGGTTCGGCGCATCATCAACATGACGGCGCTGCTGTCGGTCGAGGTCGCGCAGGCCCAGCAGGCACAACAACATTCGTGATGCGCGGCCAGGAGAATCGGACGGCACTGGTTCTGTCGGGCGGCGGCGCGCGGGCCGCCTATGAAGTTGGCGTGCTGCGCGCGCTGGCCGAGCGCAGCGCCGCCGCCGGACCTTCAGCCCCATTTTCGATTTTCTGCGGCAGTTCCGCCAGCGCCCTGAACGCGGCGGGTTTGGCGCTGTCGGCGGAGGACTTTGCCGGCGGTGTGCGACGGCTGACTTCCTTCTGGCTAAGTTTGCAAGTGGGTGAGATCCATCGTCCGGCCCGTCGCTGGCTGTCAGGCTCCTCCCGCATGCCGTTCGCCGACTCCAAAGCATTGTTCGACCCTGCGCCACTGGCGGATCGCCTGGCGCGGGAGCTCGACTTCGGCGGCTTGGGGCTGGCGATTTCCGACCGTGTGCTGCGTGCGTTGTGCGTGACTTGTCTTGGCTACGCCTCCGGTCAGTTGGTCAGCTTTTTCCAAGGCAGGGCCGACCTCGAACCCTGGCAGCATCGATTGCGCGTCGGGGCGCATGTCGGACTGGACGTGAAGCACGTGTTGGCCTCCATGGCCATGCCGTTCCTGTTCCCCGCGGTGAAACTCAATCGGGAATATTTCGGTGACGGCGCCATGCGCGACTTTTCGCCCTTGTCGCCGGCAGTGCATCTGGGGGCCGAGCGCATTGTTGCCATTGGTACCGGCGGAGCCATCCCCGGCGAACAACAGCGATCGGCGCAAATCGGGTATCCGAGTCTTGCGGAATTGGGCGGGCGCATGCTCTCGGGCGCCGACGGCCTCGCCTCGGACGTCGAGCGCATGCGCCAGGTCAATCGGCTGCTGGACAGCGTTCCGCCGGCATCGCGCAGCCAATTGCCCTGGCGATCGATCGATCTCCTGCTGCTCGAACCGTCCCGAAGTCTGGAATCGCTGGCGATCGAGGTCATCAACGAATTGCCCAAGCCGGCCCGCTCGCTTTTGTCGCGTCTCGGCGACCTCGGCGACGGCCTGCTGGCCAGCCATGTGCTGTTCGAACCCGCGTATCTGGAAAAGCTGATCGATCTGGGCTACCGGGATGCCTTGGCAAGCAGCGGCGAGATCGACCGATTCTGGTCGCCAAAGATAGATTAGACTTTAACTTCATCGACTAACCAGCTTAATTCTAAGTGAGTATTTCCGATAATCCTTCCATGCGCGCCTCAATTGGGTGTTAAACTGAATCCGGAAGAAGCGGAGGGGATTGATGAAGTCGGTGCTGTCGAAACTGCTAATACTTCTGGCTTCGGTGGGGCTGTTATCGACACCCTTGCCGGGTGAAGCCAAGACCACCAAGAAAGTCGTCGTTGCCAAGAAGCCGGTCCGAAAAGCCGCGGCCAACCCGCGCGCCAAGCCCGCCGGCACCGACGGACGGGTCCAGGCGGGCAAAAACGCGAAGCCGAAGAAGGCGCCAGCCAAGGTTCCAGCCGCGGAATCCGCCGCCAAGCATAAGCCCCGGTCCGGTTCCATGGCGGCCGGCGAAGATGCGCATGATTCGCATGATCTCGTGATCGAGTCGGCTTCGGCGCTCGTCATCGATCAAAGCAGCGGCACCGTCCTTTACGAAAAGAACGCCGCCGCCCAGGTTCCCATCGCTTCCATCACGAAACTGATGACCGCCATGGTGGCGCTGGACGTCAGACCCAGCCTGACGGAGATGCTGACGGTGGACGAGGATGACATCGACGCGATCAAGGGAACCCGCTCGCGGTTGCAAGTCGGCACCCGTCTCAGTCGCGAGGAAATGCTGCGCTTGGCGCTGATGTCATCGGAAAACCGCGCGGCGTCGACGCTCTCGCGTCACTATCCGGGCGGTCGGGCGGCCTTCATCGCCGCCATGAATCGCAAAGCCGAAGAACTCGGCTTGACCGACACGCATTTCAAGGATCCTACGGGTCTTACCCCCGCCAATGTTTCCAGCGCGCGCGACCTGACCAAGCTCGTCGCGGCCGCTCACGGCTATCCGCTGATCAGGCAGTTCTCGACGACGCCGGAGTACGAAGTGAACATTGCCGGCCGGCCTCGCGCCTTCCACAACACCAACAGCCTGGTGAAGAGCGACAACTGGGAAATCGGCTTGTCCAAAACCGGTTACATCAGCGAAGCGGGTAAATGCCTGGTCATGCAGGCCTGGCTCAACAACAAGCCCATGATCATCGTCCTGCTGGATTCCTGGGGCCGGCTTACCCGGATCGGCGACGCCAACCGGATCAAGCGCTGGATCGAGAGCGCGTCACTGCCGCAACATCGCACCGTCGGTTGAAGCCCGCTTGCCGGTGGGCTTGCCATGGCCGATGGCGGCGGAAATGGCGTCGGCGGTTTGTTGGATGAGGGTCGCCCATTCCGGGTTATAGCGGTCCGCCGGCGCGGACACCGAAAGGCCGGCCACCATGTCGCCAGTGTCGTCGCGCACCGGTGCCGCCACGCAGCGCAGCCCCTGCTCGATCTCCTCATTGTCATAGGCGACGCCATGGCGCCGCACCCGGTCGATTTCCTTTTCCAGCGCCGCCACCGATGTAATCGACGTCGGCGTGGCGCCCGGCAAGCCGGTGCGCCGGGCGTAGTCCTTCAGGCTTTCCTTGCTGTCCTCGGCCAGGTAGAGCTTGCCAACCGCCGTGACATGCAGGGGGGCGCGCGCACCGACCAGATGGACCACGCGCACCGACGACCGGCCGCTCGAAGTGCGCTCGACATAGACGATCTCGTCGCCCTGGCGCACGCCGAGGTTCACGCTCTCGCCGATCTTTTCATGCAGCGCCTGCATTTGCGGCATGGCCGCGCCCCGGATACTGATGCGCGACTTGACGACGTTGCCCAGTTCGAGAAGACGGATGCCCAGGCGGTAAGTGCCCGGGTCGGCGCGTTCGACGAAACCGGAAACCGCCATTGCGGCGAGAATGCGGTGCGCCGTCGAAGGGTGCAGGCCGGTAGAAAGCGCCAGTTGCTTCAGGCTGACGGGATCGTGGTAATCGGCCAGCACGTCGAGCAGCTTCATCATGCGCTCGATCACCTGAATCGGGCTTTTGGCTTCGGCGCCGGGCGGCGCAATGCGAGTGGCGTGGCGTGGCATGGATCGATTTCCGACGAGTGCGCGAAGTATGCCACAATGCGAAACGTCGAAGCGTCATCGAGGTGAGGAAAACCAAATGCGGGCAGCCCTGTTCGTCACCTGTCTGGTCGACTTGATGCGACCGAGCATCGGCTTTGCGGCGCTCCGGCTGCTGGAAGCGGCGGGCTGCGAAGTGGTGGTGCCGCCAACCCAGACCTGTTGCGGCCAGCCGGCCTTCAACAGCGGCGACCGCGACTCGGCGGCCAGTTTGGCGAAGAAGCTCATCGCCGAATTCGAAAGCTTCGAACACGTGGTCGTGCCTTCGGGGTCTTGCGCCGACCAGATTCGCAACGAGTATCCCCGGCTGCTGGCCGACGATCCGCAATGGCATGGCCGCGCGGTGGCCTTGGCCAGCCGCGTCTTCGAGCTCACCGATTTCCTCGTTAACGTGGCCAAGCTCGATCGGCTGCCCGGTAATTTCAACGGCAGCCTGACCTCTCACGACTCCTGTTCCGGGCTGCGCGGTCTCGGCATCAAGCAGCAACCGCGGCAACTCTT
>JAGVUA010000047.1 GCA_019136545.1 Betaproteobacteria bacterium | reverse complement strand
TGGCGGGCTTGGCGGGCTTGGGCGCACCGAGCAGGGCAGGATCGACCTGCAAGGGCGGCAGGCCGTCGGCGGCGACGGCAGTGCCGACCAAGCCGACTAGCAGCCAGCCGCCCAATCGCGCGCCTATGTGTGCGCCAAGCCGAAAACCCATGCTCGCCTGTTCGCCCCGAATGCCTAGGAATATCGCGCCGAAGCGCACTGAATGCCGATGCTAGAATTTTCGAATTCTAACATTCCGGGCAGGTGCACCAGGTGGAGCGTCAGCGGCAAATCAGCGAGTGGATCGAGCGGCTGGCCCCCGGCCGGCCTTTTACGCTCGCGCCCGCTTCCGCCGATGCCAGCTTCCGGCGCTACCTGCGCGCCACCTTCGACGATGGCACGACGCGCATCGTCATGGATGCGCCGCCCAGCCACGAGGACGTGCGGCCCTGGTTGCACGTGCAGCGGCTGTGCCACGATGCCGGCGCGCACGTGCCGGAAGTGTTCGCCACCGACCTCGACCGCGGCTTCCTGCTGCTGTCCGATCTCGGCGCGACGACCTACCTGGCCGCACTTACCGAGGCCAACGCCGACGAGCATTACCGCGCTGCCATCGACGCGCTGATCCGCATCCAGCTCGCCAGCCGGCCGAACGAATTGCCGCCCTACGACCGCGCGCTGCTCCAGCGCGAGCTCGACCTGTTTCCCGACTGGTACCTGGCGCAGCACCTGAAGCTGACGCTGTCCGAAAGTCAGTCGTCGCAGCTCGCCGCCGTCTTCGAAAAAATCCTCGCCGTCAATCTCGCCGAGCCGGCCGTCTATGTCCATCGCGACTACCACTCGCGCAACCTGATGGTCGCGACGCCCAATCCGGGCATCGTCGATTTCCAGGATGCCGTTTACGGGCCGATCAGCTACGACCTCGTCTCGCTGTTCAAGGACGCCTACATCGAATGGCCGGAAGAACGCACGCTCGACTGGCTGATCCGCTACTGGCAGGCAGCGAGGAAGGCCGGCCTGCCGGTGCGCGCCGACTTCGGCGACTTCCACCGCGACTACGAATGGATGGGCGTGCAGCGCCACGTGAAAGTGCTGGGCATTTTCGCGCGCCTCTACCACCGCGACGGCAAGGACGGCTATCTCAAGGACATGCCGCTGGTGGCCAAATATCTGCGCGCCGCCTGCCAACGCTACCGGGACCTGACGCCGCTGCTGCGCATCCTCGACCTCGCCGAAAACCGCCAGGCGCAAGCGGGGTACACTTTCTGAAAGCGATGATCCTCGCCGCCGGTCGCGGCGAACGCATGCGGCCGCTCACCGACCGCACGCCGAAACCGCTGCTGCCGGTGGCCGGCAAACCGCTGATCGTCTGGCACCTGGAGCGGCTGGCGCGCGCCGGCATCCGCGACATCGTCATCAACCACGCCCACCTGGGCGACCAGATCGAGGCGCTGCTCGACGACGGCGCCGCCTGGGGCGTATCGATCCGCTACGCCGGGGAACCGCCCGGTGCGCTGGAAACCGCCGGCGGCATCGCCAACGCGCTGCCGCTGTTAAGCAGCGATCCTTTCCTGGTCGTCAATGGCGACATCTGGTGCGATCTCGATTTCGCTACGCTGCCGGCGCTCGCCGACCATGATCTCGCGCATCTGGTGCTGGTGCCGAACCCCGGGCACAACGCCGGCGGCGACTTCGATCTGAAGGATAACCGCGTAGTCGGCGCGCCGCCACGACTGACTTTCGCCGGCATCGGCATTTACCGTCCCGCGCTGTTCGCCGCCGTCGCGCGCGGCCAGCCGGCGAAGCTGGCGCCGCTGCTGCGCGAGGCGATGGCCGCCGACCGCGTTTCCGGACAAACCCACACCGGCCGCTGGGTCGATGTCGGCACGCCCGAGCGGCTCGCCGCGCTCGATGCCGAGGTGCGCGCGCACCTATAATCGCGCGCATGGACATCCAGCCTTTCATCGATCGCCGCGCCCGCCTGCTCGACCGCATGCGCGAAGGCGTCGCCGTGCTGCCGACCGCCAGCGAGAAGGTCCGCAACCGCGATGCCTTTTACCCTTTCCGCGCCGACAGCTACTTCCACTACCTCACCGGCTTCGACGAGCCCGAAGCGGTGCTGGTGCTGATCGCGGGCGAACAGCCCCAAAGCATCCTGTTCTGCCGCGACAAGGACCCCGACAAGGAGATCTGGGACGGCTTCCGTTTCGGTCCCGAAGCCGCGCGGGAAACCTTCGGCTTCGACGAGACGCATTCGATTTCAACGCTCGACGAGAAGCTGCCGGAGTTGATCGCCAACCAGCCGGCCCTGTGGCATTCGCTGGGCTTCGATGTCGAGTGGGACGCCCGCCTCGGCCGCGCGCTCAACGCCGTGCGCGCCCAGAGCCGTGCCGGCAAGCGGGCGCCGGCGACGATCCACGACCTGCGCGCCGTGCTCGACGAGATGCGCCTGATCAAGGACGGCCACGAGATCGCGCTCATGCGCCGCGCCGCCGACATCGCCGCCGCCGGTCATCGCCGCGCCATGCGCCTGACCACGCCGGGCCGATGGGAATACGAGATCGAGGCCGAATTCCTGCACGAGTTCCGCCGCCAGGGCAGCCAGTTCCCGGCCTACACGCCCATCGTCGCTTCCGGGCCCGGCGCCTGCGTGCTTCACTACGTCGCCAACGACCGCCGGATGCAGGACGGCGAGCTGCTGCTGATCGACGCCGGCTGCGAGCTCGACGGCTATGCCTCCGACATCACGCGCACTTTTCCGGTCAATGGCCGTTTCTCGGGGCCGCAGGAGGACGTCTACGCGCTGGTCGAGGCCGCGCAGGAGGCGGCCATCGCCGCCATCCGGCCGGGCGTCCATTTCATGGCGCCGCACGAGGCGGCGGTGAAGGTGCTGGCGCAGGGCATGATCGACCTCAAGCTGCTGCACGGCAGCGTCGACGGCGTCATCGAATCGGAAAGCTACAAGCGCTTCTACATGCACCGGACGAGTCACTGGCTGGGCATCGACGTGCACGATGCCGGCGAATACAAGATCGGCCGCCCCGGCGACGACCATTGGCGGCCGCTGGCGCCCGGCATGGTGCTGACGGTCGAGCCCGGCTGCTACATCCGCCCCGCCGACGACGTGCCGGCCGCCTTCCACCACATCGGCATCCGCATCGAAGACGACGCGCTGGTGACGCCGGCCGGCTGCGACATCCTCACCGCCGCGGCGCCCAAGTCCATCGCCGACATCGAAGCGCTGATGGCCGAGCGCTCGACATGAGCGTCGCCATCGTCGGCGGCGGTCCGGCCGGCATGGCGCTGGCCCTGGCCCTGCATCGCCAGGGGATCGCCGCCGAAATCCTCGATGCCCGCACCCGCGGCGCCGCCACTGCCGACAAGCGCATCCTCGCCCTCTCGCATGGCGCACGCCAGATCCTCGAAGGCTTGGGCGTCTGGGCGGCGATTCCGCACACCGCCATCACGTCCATCCACGTCTCGCACCAGGGCGGGCTCGGCCGCACCAAGATCACCGCCGAAGACGAAGGCGTGCCGGCGCTCGGCTACGTGCTCGCCGCCGGCGACCTCGCCGCCAGCCTCGACGCGGCGCTGGCGCAAACCGATATCGTTTTCCGCGACCACACCCGCGTCGACGCGCCGCCCGAAGCGGCGCTGACCGTCTGGGCCGAAGGCGCCGTCGAGGCCGACGCTGCCGGCGCGGTGGCACGCGACTACGGCCAGCATGCCGTCATCTGCACGGCCGCGGCCGACCAGCCGCACGCCGGCCGCGCCTGGGAGCGCTTCACGCCCGAAGGCCCGATCGCGGCGCTGCCCATGGGCGGCCAGGGCAAGGAATATGCCATCGTCCTCACCTGTGCCGGCGCCGCTGCCCCGACCGTGGCGGCGATGAACGACGATGCCTTCCGCGCGCTGCTGCAAGGCCGCTTCGGCCGGCGCGTGGCCTTTGCGTCGGTGTCTTCCCGCTTCGTGTTTCCGCTCGGCCTGCGCTACCGAAAGTCAGCCGTGGCGGCACGCCAGGTGTGGATCGGCAACGCCGCGCAGACGCTGCATCCGGTCGCCGGTCAGGGCTTCAACCTGGCGCTGCGCGACATCTTCGAGCTGGCGCGCACCTTAGCCGATGCCACCGACCCCGGCGCACCCGAAGTGCTGGCGCGCTACGCCGCCGCCCGCAAGCTCGACCGCAAGGGCGCCATGGCTTTCACCGATGCGCTGGTGCGCTTGTTCAGTAACGACCAGCCGCTGCTGCGCCATGCGCGCGGCGCCGGTCTGCTGGCCCTCGACCTCCTGCCGCCGGCACGCCATTTCGTCGCCCGCCGCATGATGTTCGGCGCCCGAGGCTGGTAGGCCAAGGCCGTCATCGTTCCCTCCGGGCGCCCCTGGCGCCCCCTGGTCATCTGTCCTACAATTACTGGACAGATGTTACAAGGAGACTCGTCATGGGCGATATGTCGGTGGTCAAGGTGCTCGGCGGGTCGCGCCTGCTCGGCAGGCGCATCCTGAATCCGCTCGATCTCGCCGATGTCGTCGAGGCCGGCCTGCCGCGCCAGGTGGCCGATCGCCTGCAGCAGCGCCTCGACTGGTCCGAGAGCGAACTGGCCAAGGGACTCGGCGTCAGCGGCAAGACCCTGCAGCGCATCGGCAAGGAGGCCGACGCCCGCCTCACGTCAGCCCAGAGCGACCGTCTGTTCCGGCTGGCGCGCATCGTCGGCTTCGCCGAGGAAGTGTTCGAAGACAGCGCGCGCGCCCATCGCTGGCTCAAGGAACCGCAGCGCGGCCTCGGCAACCGCACGCCGCTGTCGCTGCTCGGCACCGAGGCCGGCGCGCGCGAGGTCGAAGACCTGCTCGGCCGTATCGAATTCGGCATCTTCAGCTGATGCCGCTGTCGCTCTGGCGCGTCGTCAAGGCCAGGCACGCCGCCAACGCCTTCGACGGCGAGGGCGCGCGCCGTCATGGCGGACGCTGGAATCCGCGCGGTACGCCGGTCGTCTATCTCGGCGGCACGCTTTCGCTGGCGGCGCTGGAACTCTTCGTGCATCTCGCGCCCGAGGACGCCCGTCTCGCCCTGGTCGCCATCGAAGTCGTCGTGCCCGATAAGCTGCGCATCGAGAAGCTCGCCGCCGGCGCACTGCCCGACAACTGGCGCGCCGAGCCGCCGCCGCACGCCGCCCAGGCCCTCGGTCTCGACTGGGCCAGGCGCAACGAAACCGCGCTGCTGCGCGTGCCTTCCGTCATCGTGCCGCGCGAATTCAACTATCTGCTGAATCCCCGCCATTCCGACTTCGCCAGGCTGAAATTCCAGCCGCCGCTGCCCTTCGGATTCGACAGCAGGATGTGGAAGTGAGCAACCCGGTCCCAGGCCGTGCCAACCGGAATGCGGCGGTGACGGGAGTCCTCATCAGGTATTTTGGCTGGCGCATGGCGTTCATCATTCCCGGCATCGTCTGCATCATGTGCGGTCTCGTCTTTGCGGCCTGTGCCACGCGCGACGCAAGCGCGCCGGCAAAGCCGCAAGCCTCAGCCGATGGCCATCACGCAGGCATCTCGGTCGCCAAGGTGCTGCTCATCATGACGGTCGCCGCCGCCAGCGGCGGCATGCTGTTCAATTTTTCCACCAGCAGCAACTACGCGTTGCTATCGGACAAGTTCAGCCAGATTTCGCAAGACCCGGCCCGCATCGGCGCGCTCCTTGCGCTGGTCAATTGCCTTGGCCTCCCTGACGCAACTGCTGGTCGGCAATCTGCTCGACAGGATTTCGCTCAAGCCGCTCTACCTGGCCCAGATCGCTTTCATGGCCGCCACTGCGTGCGTCACCCTGGCCGTGGTGAGCATGCTGCCCCGGCGACACCCCCGCCCCGCCGCTGACGGATAATCCATGCCAGCCACCGCAACGACAAATATCCAATGGGAAGGAAACATGCGCGTTCACTTTGTCATTCACGAATCGTTCGAGGCGCCGGGCGCCTATGAAACATGGGCGCGCAATCGGGGACATGCCGTGTCCTGCTCCCGGGTATATCAAGGCGAGCCTTTGCCGATCTCCGCCGATGAAATCGATTTTCTGATCATCATGGGCGGGCCGCAGTCTCCCACGACCACGAAGGCGGAATGCCCCCACTTCGATGCGGCTGCCGAAATTGCCCTGATCGCCGAGTTCATTGCCGCCAGGCGCGTGGTGATCGGGGTTTGCCTGGGCGCGCAACTCATCGGCGAAGCGCTGGGCGCCAGGGTCGAGCGCAGTCCGGAAAAAGAGATCGGCAAGCTTCCGATTCACCTCACGGACGAAGGCCTCAAGAACGATAAATTCAGCCATTTCGGCCCGACCCTGGAAGTCGGCCACTGGCATAACGACATGCCCGGATTGACGCCCGCGGCGAAAATCATTGCCGCCAGCGAAGGATGTCCACGACAGATCGTCGAATACCGCCAGGGAGTCCATGGCTTTCAGTGTCACATGGAGTTCACACCGGAGGTCGTCGAACGGCTGATTGCCCACGCCGATCCTTCGCTCGAGACGCTCGCCCATCACAAGTTCGTTCAGCAAGCCGATGTTCTGCGCAAGCACGACTATTCGGAAATGAACGAGAAGCTCCACGTGTTCCTGGACAAGTTGGCCGAGGAGTACCAAGCGCAACGGGCAGCCGATGTCGATGGCGCCGGCAAGCACTCGTCTGCCGTTTAAGCTTGAACCTTGAACATTGCGACAGGCCGCAGAGAGCCGAATGCCGCCGCTTGCATTCAGTCGGACGCGTTCTTCATGCGGAACAAGGAGTTTTGCCGCGAACTTGCAGCAGCACGTGATTCGCGCCTGGCGAACGACGACGGGCGCCCGCCCGACGCTGCACAAGAATTAAGCGACTGGGGGTAGAATCCGCGCCTTCCCGTTTCCGCGACGACCATCTCCGCCCGGCCATGCAGTTCCTCGGCTTCACGCTCCGCAACAACCTGTTCGTCGCGCCCATGGCCGGAGTGACCGACCGGCCGTTCCGCCAGTTGTGCAAGAAGCTCGGCGCGGGGCTGGCGGTTTCGGAAATGGTGACCTCGAACTCGTTGCTCTACGGCAGCGCCAAGACGCGCCGGCGCGCCAACCACGAAGGCGAGGTCGAGCCGATTTCGGTGCAGATCGCCGGCGCCGATCCGCGCATGATGGCCGAAGCGGCCAGGTACAACGTCGACGAAGGCGCGCAAATCGTCGATATCAACATGGGCTGCCCGGCCAAAAAAGTCTGCAACGTCATGGCCGGCTCGGCGCTGATGAAGGACGAGCCGCTGGTCGCGAAAATCCTCGATGCCGTCGTCAAGGCCGTGCCGGACACGCCGGTCACGCTCAAGTTCCGCACCGGCTGGAACCGCGAACACCGCAATGCGCCCGCCATCGCCCGCATCGCCGAGGATTGCGGCGTGCGGGCGATCGCCATTCACGGCCGCACGCGCGCCGACCAGTATATGGGCGAGGCCGAATACGACACCATCGCGCTGGTCAAGACGCTGGTGAGGATTCCGGTCATCGCCAACGGCGATATCACGACGCCGCAAAAAGCCAGGTTCGTGCTCGAACACACTCAGGCCGACGGCCTGATGATCGGTCGCGCGGCGCAGGGCAAGCCTTGGCTGTTTCGCGAGATCGCGCATTTCCTTTCGACCGGCACGCTGCTGCCGGCGCCGTCGAACGCCGAGATCCACGCCATTCTGCGCAGCCACCTCGCCGACCTCTACGCGTTCTACGGCGAGGACACCGGCGCCAAGATCGCCCGCAAGCACATCGGCTGGTACACCAAGGGCATCGCCGGCGCGGCAAAGTTCCGCCATGCCATGAACCAGCTCACCGCCATGGATGCGCAGCTGGCGGCCACCGACGAGTTCTTTCTGTCGCAAGCCGCCAACGAGCGGATACTTTACGAAGAGGCCGCATGAGCGCCGACATTGCCGATTGCGTCAAGCGGACCTTGAACCGCTATTTCCGCGATCTCGACGGCGGGCGCCCGCATGCCATCTACGACATGGTGCTCGCCGCGGTCGAGAAGCCGATGCTGGAAGTCGTCATGAAACAGGCGGACGGCAACCAGACCGTCGCCGCCGACATGCTCGGCATCAACCGCAACACCCTGCGCAAGAAACTGACCGAACACGATCTTCTCCGAGGGCTGCCATGAAAGTACAACAAGCGCTGATCAGCGTTTCCGACAAGCACGGCGTCGTCGACTTCGCCCGCGAACTCGCCGGGCTCGGCGTCAACATCCTCTCCACCGGCGGCACGGCCAAGCTGCTGCGCGACGCCGGCATCCCGGTGACCGACGTTTCCGACTACACCGGCTTTCCGGAAATGCTCGACGGCCGCGTCAAGACGCTGCACCCGAAGGTGCACGGCGGCATTCTCGGCATCCGCGGCAACGCCGAGCACGCGGCGACCATGCAGAAGCACGGCATTCCGACCATCGACCTGGTGATCGTGAACCTCTACCCTTTCCAGGCGACGGTGACGAAACCGGACTGCACGCTGGCGGACGCCATCGAGAACATCGACATCGGCGGGCCGACCATGGTGCGCGCGGCGGCCAAGAACCACGGCAATGAGGCTGGCGGCGTCGGCGTCGTCACCGAGCCGGCCGACTACGCTCCCGTGATCGCCGAACTGAAGGCCAACGGCGGCGCACTGTCCTACGCCACGCGCTTCGCGCTGGCCAAGAAGGCGTTTACGCACACCGCGCGCTACGACGCGGCGATCTCGAACTGGCTGACCGGCCTCGACGCCGACAACAAGCCGACCCCCTTCCCCGCGCGCCTGCAACTGGCGTTCGACAAGCTCGACACCATGCGTTACGGCGAAAACCCGCACCAGCAGGCCGCGTTCTACCGCGAAGCCGTCGCCGTGCCCGGCGCCATCGCCAACTACGAGCAGTTACAGGGCAAGGAGCTGTCGTACAACAACATCGCCGATTCCGACGCCGCCTGGGAATGCGTCAAGGCCTTCGACACGACCTGCTGCGTCATCGTCAAGCACGCCAACCCCTGCGGCGTCGCCATCGCGCCGACCGCGCTGGAGGCTTACCAGAAGGCGTTCAAGACCGACCCGACTTCGGCCTTCGGCGGCATCATCGCCTTCAACCGCGCCATCGACAAGGCCACGGCGGACGCCGTGGCCGGCCAGTTCGCCGAAGTGATCATCGCGCCGGAAATCACCGCCGAAGCCCGCGCCGTGTTCGCCGCCAAGCAGAACCTGCGCGTGCTGGTCGTGCCGCTGGGGAAGGTGGCTGGCACGCTGTTCGACTACAAGCGCGTCGGCGGCGGCCTGCTGGTGCAAACGGCCGACGTCGCTCGCATCGACCAGTCCGACCTCAAGGTCGTGACCAAGCGCGCGCCGACGGCGCAGGAGATGACCGACCTGCTGTTCGCCTGGCGCGTCGCCAAGTACGTCAAGTCGAACGCCATCGTTTATTGCAAGGACGGCATGACCACGGGCGTCGGCGCCGGGCAAATGAGCCGCGTCGATTCCGCGCGCATCGCTGCCATCAAGGCCGAGAACAACGGCCTCACCGTCGCCGGCTCGGTGGTGGCCTCGGATGCCTTCTTCCCGTTCCGCGACGGCCTCGACGTGCTGGCCAAGGCCGGCGCCACCGCCGTTATCCAGCCGGGCGGCTCGGTGCGCGATGCCGAAGTCATCGCCGCGGCCGACGAGCAAAACATCGCCATGGTGTTCACCGGCTTCCGACACTTCCGGCACTAGGCGAAAGCGCATCATGAAGATCCTCGTCGTCGGTTCCGGTGGTCGCGAACATGCCTTGGCCTGGCGTATCGCCCAAACACCCGGCCTTCAGAAGGTGCTGGTAGCGCCGGGCAACGCCGGGACGGCATGCGAACGGGAGCTCGAGAACCTGGCTGTCACCGACATCGAGGCCTTGGCCGATTTCGCCGAAAGGGAGAAGATCCACCTGACGCTGGTCGGCCCTGAAGCGCCGTTGGCGGCGGGCATCGTCGACGTCTTCCGTACCCGCGGCCTGCGCATCTTCGGGCCGACCAAGGCCGCCGCGCAGCTCGAAAGCTCCAAGGACTTTGCCAAGCGCTTCATGGCCCGCCACGGCATCCCCACCGCGGAATTCGCCACCTTCGCCGACGTGCAGGCGGCGCACGCCTATGTCGAGAACAAGGGAGCGCCGATCGTCATCAAGGCCGACGGCCTGGCGGCCGGCAAGGGGGTCGTGGTGGCCCTGTCGCTGCACGAGGCGCATGCCGCCATCGACATGATGCTGCTCGACAACAAGATGGGCGACGCGGGCGCACGCGTGGTGATCGAGGAGTTCCTCGAAGGCGAGGAAGCCAGCTTCATCGTCATGGCCGATGGCAGGAACGTGCTGCCTCTGGCCACCAGCCAGGACCACAAGCGCCTGCAGGACGGCGATAAGGGACCGAATACCGGCGGCATGGGCGCCTACTCGCCGGCGCCGGTGGTGACGCCCCAGGTACATGCGAAAGTCATGCGCGAAGTGATCATGCCGACCATCCAGGGCATGGAGAAGGATCACATTCCATTTACCGGTTTCCTCTATGCCGGTCTGATGATCAAGCCGGACGGCTCGTTGAAGGTGCTCGAATTCAACTGCCGCATGGGCGATCCCGAAACGCAGCCGATCATGATGCGGCTGAAGAGCGACTTCGTGAAGATTCTCGATGCCGCCATCGACGGCCGCCTCGACAAGGTCGAGGCCGAGTGGGATCGGCGCATCGCGCTCGGCGTGGTGCTGGCCGCCGAACACTATCCCGACACGCCGAAGAAGGGCGACGTCATCCATGGCTTGCCGCAGCAGGAGGCGGAGGACGTGCACGTCTTCCATGCCGGCACGACGCTTCGCGATGGCCAGGTGGTCACCGCCGGCGGACGCGTGCTATGCGTGACCGCCCTCGGCGACAACGCCAAGACCGCCCAGAAGCGCGCCTACGAAGCGGTGGATACCATCCGCTTCGACGGCATGCAATACCGCCGCGATATTGGGTATCGCGCCATCCGGCGCTAGGCGTTGACCGGGTCTCGACCGGTGATCAACGCCGCCACCGTCCGCGATTATCTGAGCGGCCTCCAGAATCGCATCGTCGCGGCGCTGGCCGCTTTCGACGGCCGCCCTTTCCGGCGCGACAGTTGGGGACGCGGCACGTCGATCCTGCTCGAGGATGGCGATTTCTTCGAACGTGGCGGCGTCAATTTCTCGCATGTCACCGGCACATCGATGCCGGCATCGGCGACGGCGCACCGCCCGGAGCTCGCCGGCCACCGCTTTGAAGCGATGGGCGTCTCGCTGGTGCTGCATCCGCGCAATCCCTACTGCCCGACCAGCCACATGAACGTGCGCTGCTTCGTCGCCTATCCGCCGGAATCGCCGCCGATCTGGTGGTTTGGCGGCGGCATTGACCTCACCCCCTACTACGGCTTCGCCGAAGACTGCACGCACTTCCACCGCACCTGCCGGGATGCCCTCGCACCCTTCGGGCCCGACGTACACGCGCGCTACAAGAAATGGTGCGATGACTACTTCTACCTGAAACATCGCCAGGAAGCGCGCGGCATCGGCGGCGTGTTCTTCGACGACCTGAACGAGGGCGGCTTTGATCGCTGCTTCGCTCTGACGCGCGCGATCGGCGACGCCTTCACCGCCGCTTACCTGCCTATCTGCGAGCGGCGGCGCGACATGCCCTACGGCGAACGCGAGCGCGATTTTCAGGCTTACCGCCGCGGCCGTTACGTCGAATTCAATCTGGTCTGGGACCGCGGCACGCTATTCGGCCTGCAGTCGGGCGGCCGCACCGAATCGATCCTGATGTCGATGCCGCCGGTAGTGAAATGGCGCTACGACTGGCGGCCCGCGCCCGGCAGCGCCGAGGACAGGCTTTACACCGACTTCCTGCCGCCGCGCGACTGGCTCTGATAGAGCATGGCAGCCGACCGATAGTGGCGCTCCGCCACGCCTGACTTTTCCAGTTCGTTTTCCAGGAGACTGGCCAGTTCGAGATGCGCCTCGGGCGTCGGTCCGATCGCCAGCGAAGCTTCCAGGTAGCTCTGCGCCTTGCCCCAGAGCTGCTTCTGGCGACAAAGCCGGCCGAGGCACAGCAACAAGACGCCGTCGCGCGGATGGTCGGCCAGCCATTTCTCGGCATGGGCAATGCGCGCCACCACGTCGCCGCCCTGGCATTGGCCATAGACCGCCACCAGGGCCGAGTCCCACTCGTGATCGAGGAAATCCTCGATCAGCCGCGCGGCGCCGCCGCAGTCTTCGGCGACCGCCAGGGCTTGCGCGGCCGTCAGCGCCAGCCGCGCTTCGCGGCGATCGTCGTCCGCCATGGACTTCCAGTAACGCAACAGCTGCTCGCCGTCTCCGGCCAGCGCGGCAAGATTCTCGCGATGCGCGCGCAGGCGCAACGGCGCCGCCTGCTCGGCCGTCAGCGCCTTGTGCTTCTGCAGCTGACGGGTAAGCCGCAATACCTCCGTCCAGTCGCCGAGTCCCTGGTGAATGCGCAGCGACAGGCGCAGCAAGGCGATATGACGACCGCCTTCATCGAGCAACTGCTTGAGCAGATCGCGGGCCAACCCGAAATCATGGTTGTCCAGGGCCAGTTCCACTTCGGCCTTCAGCCGCGCCGCCCGGACGCCGGTCTCGTTGTCGAGCGCCCGTTGACGCCACAACGCTTCACGACTCTCGTCGCGCAAGCCATGGGCCGCGCGCAAGGCGATCAGCGCCGCCAGACCGCGGGCATGTCCGGCGTCGAACGACTGCTCGGCACTCTTGATCGCCTGGCTGAAACGCCCTTCCTGCCAACACAGCACGGCATCGCGCAGCGCGCTGTCGGCTTTCGCCCGGGCGCGCTTGGCGCGATAGGCGCTCACCGCCGCCGGCATGCGCAGGATGCTGGCGATGCCGTGCAGCAGAAAGTAGGCGGCCACGCAGCCGGCCAGCAGCACGAACAGCAGCAGATTGAGCGACAGCTCGATGCGCCACGGCGGCATCACCAGCAGCGCATAACCGTCGTTATAGCGCGCCGCCACAGCCAAGCCGGTCGCCAGCGCCGCCAACAGCAATAGCCAAAGCAAGAGTCGCATGGCCGTCTACTTCTTGTCCCGGGCCAGCTTGAAATTGCGCACGGCGTCGAGCGTCTCGTTGAGGCCGGGCGCCTCGACGCCGACGTCGACCTTCTGCAGTCCCTTCAGCAGATTCGCCGACGCCTGCACCGCCTTGGCGCGGCCGTCGAAGTAGCGATCGAGCCAGCGCGTGGCCTGGCCGATATCTTCGTGGAAGCTGCGGCCATCCCGCGCCAGCAGCGCCAGGCGGGCATTGACCAGGCGCAGCTTGAGGTTCTCGCGCAGAAAGAAGCTCTGGCTCGGCGACAACAGCGCCGGATCGGCGTGGCCGACGGAATCGATGCGTTCGATGCGCACCAGCTGCCGCACTTCCGACCACAAGTCGCTCGCCAGCGCCTGCCAGAAACCGGGCTGGGTCGGCGCCACGGCCACCGCGGGCGCCGCAGGCGCCGCCGGCGCCTCCGACCGCGGCCGCCGCTCATAGGCGAGCGGCAGGGTATCGACCACGGCGATGACGCCTTCCAGCTTCAGCGCCAGGCCCGAAACATCGGCGCTGGGCAAGGACTTGAGACGCTCGATATCGCGGGCGATCAGCTTGCGCAGGCCGAGAAACTGGGGGCGCGCAGCGCGCGCCAGCCGCGCCTCGGCACCGGTCAGCGCAATCAGCGCCACCTCGACGTTGCCTGCCAGGCGCAGTTGCTGCGCGGCCAGGCTGACCGCCTGGTCGACCTCGGCGAGTAGACGCTCGTCGCCGCTCTTCGACAGCTCCTGATACACGGCATCGAGCGCCAGCTGCTGGCCCTGCATCTCGGCCAGTTGCGCCTCCAGCATGCCGACCTTGGCCTGCTGGGCCGCCAGCGCTTCCTGCGCCTGGCGGGCGATGACGCGGCTTTCCTTGGCCACCGCATCACCCTCGGCCAAGCGGCGCGCCAGCTCTTCCTGGACGACGGCGATGCGCTGCCGGGTCTCCAGCCACTGCCAGCCGGCGACCAGCAGGGCGACGAAAGCAACCGCCAGCGCCAGCCATTGCCGCCAGGCGCCGGCGGACGGCGGCGGGGCGGCTTGCGCGCTAGGGGGTTCAGGCAACTCGGGCATGGTCACGGAAATACTCCAACAAGCCGGCCACCAGGCCATCGTCGCCCGGGCCGGTCAACATTACCTCACGGCAGCCGATGGCGCGCGCGAGGCCGGCGATGCGCTGATGCGGCACGAACAGCGGCGTCTTCTTCAGCCAGGTCTGGCCGAGCTTGCCCACCATGTCCACCAGATTGCGCAGGCCCTCGCTGCTCGTCACCGTTACGGCGTCGAGGCGGCCTTCGCTCCACAGCTTCAGCAGCGGCGCCGGATCGAGCGCCGGTCTGCCGCGACGATAGCAGCTCACGTACTCGACGGCGGCGCCGCGCTGCTTCAGCGTGTCGCCAAGCAGCTCACGGCCGCCATCGCCGCGAAATATCATCACGCGCTTGCCGGCCATTTGCTGCAGTTCCGGCAGTTCGAGCAGGGCCTCGGAGTCGAAGCGCTCCTGCGGCGCCACCACGTCGGTGATGCCGTGCTTGGCCAGCGCCTGCTCGCTGCTCTTGCCGACCGTTGCGGCGCGCAGACCGGATGGCCAGGGCCGCAGCGCCAGGATCGCGCCCAACGCCTTCTCGACGGCGTTGGGGCTGACGAAAGCCGCCCAGTCGACGTCATCGAGCTTCAGCGCGGCTTCCTGCAGCGGGCGCGGGTCGTCGATGTCGAAGATCGTCAGGACGGGAAACAACACCGGCCGGGCGCCCAGATTGATCAAGGCCTCGGCCAGGTGCGCCGCCTGCCCGGCCGGGCGGGTGACAACGACATGGCGTCCCGCCAATTCGTCCGCCACTCAAGCTCCCAGCGAGGCGAGAATCTCGTCCGCGCCGCGGGCGCGCAATTCGGCCGCGAGCCTCAGCCCCAGGGCTTCGGCCTCGTCCGGAGGGCCGGTCAACTCGGCGCGTGCCATGCGCGCACCGTCGGGCGTGGCCACGAAGCCGCGCAGCCATAGCCACCCTTCGCTCCCGTCCTGGATCTGGGCGTAGGCGCCGAGCGGGACTTCGCAACTGCCGGCCAGCGCCCGGGCCACCGCGCGCTCGGCGCGCACGCAAGCAGCGGTGTTCGGGTCGTTGAGCGGCGCCAGCCATGCGGCAAGGTCATCGCGACCGGCGGCCGCCTCGATGCCCAGCGCACCCTGTCCGGCCGCCGGCAGCGACACTTCGGCCGGCAGCACCGCGCGAATGCGCTCCTTGAGGCCGAGCCGGGTCAGTCCGGCGGCGGCCAGGATGATGGCATCGTATTGCCCCTCGTCCAGCTTGCGCAACCGGGTGTCGAGATTGCCGCGCAGCGAGCTCACGGCCAGATAGGGGTAGCGCGCATGCAATTGCGCTTCGCGCCGCAGGCTCGACGTGCCGACGACGGCACCGGGCGGCATGTCGTCGAGGCTGGCATACCTGGAGGAGACGAAGGCATCGAGCGGTACTTCGCGCCGGCCGGTGGCGATCAAGGCGAACTCCGGCGGCAAGTCCATCGGCACGTCCTTCATCGAATGCACGGCGATGTCGGCACGACCGTCGAACAGCGCGGTTTCGAGTTCCTTGACGAACAGGCCCTTGCCGCCGACTTTGGCCAGGGGCCGGTCGAGAATCTGGTCGCCGCGCGTGGTCATGCCCAGCAGCTCGACGCGGCACGCCGGATACCATTTTTGCAACTGGTCGCGCACGTGTCCGGCCTGCCACAGGGCAAGACGCGATTCACGCGTGGCAATCACGATACGCTCGGGCGCTTTGTTCACTCTGGATGCAACCTACGGAAGACGGTGGATATGGCGGCTGGGACAGCCGCTCCGGCGACGGCGATGGCACGCTTGGCCCAAGCCTTTGTCGACGCCTGATTTTAGCATGCCTGACCATGACAGCCGCCTTCGGCGCGCCGCCGCCACTGACGTTTGCGGCCGATCGGGAGGCCCCGCGACGCCATCGCGCCGGCGTCGCCGGCGACGGGGGTCGGCTAGAATGGCAGCGTTGCCCTCGCCAGGAGTTCGCCATGACCATCACCCAGGAAATCCGCGACCGCTTGCTGGCGCATCTCGGCCCCAATCACGCTGCCGCCTATCCCAGGTACCTGGAAGAGCATTATCCGCACGTCTTCGAAAATATCGTGCGCATGTGGGGCGCCCCGGAAATGGCGTCCTTCCTGAACAGCCTCATGGTGACGCAGCGCAGCGGCCGCCAGGGCTTCTCCCCCGATGCGGCCAGCGAAATCATCCGCCTGATCGACGCCTACGAAAAGCTCGGTTTCGTACCGCCGGCCCCCAAGCAGCCCGGCGACGTCTGGGACTGGGTCGGCGACGCGAGCTATTTCCACAAGGAACGCGGCGGCGATGCTTATTGAGCCAGCATCGCTTTCACCTGCGGCCACTGCCGGCGGCTGACCGGCAGGCGCTCGTCCACGTCGCGCAGAATCAACGCCCAGCTCGGCTCCGGCGACTCCGGTTCCTCGGAAGCTTCGTGGTCGCGCTCGAAGCCGGCAATGGCATCCCGCGCCACCAGGCAGTTGCGGTGGATGCGCAGGAAGCGCGCCGCGAACTCGCTTTCGAGCTGGGCCAGCGACTCCTCGAGCAGGAACTGGCGCTCGCGCGTGCGGGCCGTGACGTACTTGAGTTCGGCCTTGAAATACAGCACATCGGCGACCGGCACCAGCAGGACCTTGCCCCGCTCCGAGCTGCGCAGTTGGCGGCGGCCGCCCGGCTGGACAGCTTCGGCCGCCGCCCTCACTGCGGCGGCCGCGGACGGCGAACGCCGGATCTTGCGCAGCGCGTCGGCCAGTCGGGCCGCCTTGACCGGCTTGAGCAGATAATCGACGGCCGACAGCTCGAACGCCTTGACGGCATACTGATCGTAGGCGGTGACGAAAATCACGGCCGGCGCGGGATCGCGCGCCGATAGATGGCGCGCCAGTTCAATGCCGTCCATGCGCGGCATGCGGATGTCGACCAGCGCCACATCGATTTGTCCGTCGCCCATTTTCTCCAGCGCGTCGATGCCGTCGGCGGCCTCGGCGACCACCGCGGTCGGCAATTCGCCGGCGAGGTCGTCCAGCAGGTTGCGCAGGCGCGAACGCGCCGGCGCCTCGTCGTCGACAATCAGCAGGCGCAAGGCCGTCAAGACGCGGCTCCACGCCGATAGGGCAGCTCGATGCGCACGCGGTAGCGGCCGTCGGCGAGATCGGTCGCCAGGGTCGCCTCGAGGTCGAAAAACAGCAGCAGTCGCTCGCGGATGTTGGCCAGCGCCATGCGGTTGCCGGCATGATGGCCGCCCTCGCCCGCCTCGATGACCGGATTGGCGATGTCGATCAGCACGCGCTCCTGGCGCCGGGACAGGGCGATGGTGACCTCGCCGGCGCCGGCCAGCGGCTCGATACCGTGATAGACGGCATTTTCGATCAAGGGCTGCAGCATCAGCGGCGGCACCAGCGCATCGGGCGGGCAGGTGTCGATCTCCCAGCGGACTTGCAGCCGGTCGCCCAGACGCAATCGTTCGAGATCGAGATACTGCCTCGCCAGCGCGATCTCGGCAGAGAGCGGCACCAGCTCGCGGTTGTCCTGCATCAGCACCCGGAACAGCTCCGCCAGTTCCTCGAGCGCCTGTTCGGCGCGCCGCGGATCGGCACGCATGACGCCAAGCACGGCGTTCAGGCTGTTGAACAGAAAATGCGGGCGGATGCGCGCGGTCAGTGCCATCAGGCGCGCCTCGGCCACGGCCGGTGCACGGGCGCGCGCGGCCAAGTCGAACCATGCCAGCAGCACGAGGGTCGCCAGCGCCGCCCAGAAGCCGGCGTGCCACCACGGCTGACTTTGGGTCGCGCTCAGCGGCGTCAGCAAGGCGGCAAACGCCATGCCGGCCAGCGCCGCCACGCCGACGACCACGACGGCTGCCATCACCGCTGACATTCGGCCCAGCCTGGGCTGGATAGCGCACAGCAGCAGCAGGCCGCACAGCGTCGCCGGTTCGACCACGGCCGCCAGTTGCGCGACCTCGGCCGGCAGGCTTGTCCAGCCGCGGACGCGAACGAGGATGGCGACCAGCGTCATGGCATTCACCGCCAGCAGCACGCGCAGCCAGGTGCCGAGGTTGCAGAAGTCCGGCAGGCGCGGCGAACCCGCCGGAAACAGAGAAGCCAAGCCGTTTTCCCCTATACTTGCCATTCCGCAAAATCACCGATATTTCAACGGTTTCATTATGTCAGATCATACTTGGTCGGGCCGTTTCGCCGAGCCCGTCTCCGACCTCGTCAAACGTTACACCGCATCGGTCTTCTTCGACCAGCGCATGGCCGCCCAGGACATCCGCGGCTCGCTCGCGCATGCCCGCATGCTGGCCCGGCAGCGCATCATCACCCCCGACGACCTCGCCGAGATCGAGCGCGGCATGGCGCAGATCGCCGGCGAGATCGAACGCGGCGAGTTCGCGTGGAGCCTCGACGCCGAGGACGTGCACCTCAACATCGAAAAGCGGCTGACGGCGCTGGTCGGCGATGCCGGCAAGCGCCTGCACACCGGCCGCTCGCGCAACGATCAGGTGGCCACCGACATCCGCCTCTGGCTGCGCGACACCATCGATGCCATCGACGGGCTGCTGCGCAGCTACCAGTCGGCGCTGCTCGATCTCGCCGAGCGGCACGCCGACACGCCGCTGCCCGGCTTCACTCACCTGCAGGTGGCGCAGCCGGTGACTTTCGGCCACCACCTGCTGGCCTACGTCGAGATGGCCGAGCGCGACCGCTCGCGGCTGCGCGGCTGCCGCAAGCGCATGAACCGCCTGCCGCTGGGCGCGGCGGCGCTGGCGGGCACCACCTTCCCGATCGACCGCGAGTTCGTGGCGCGCGAACTCGGCTTCGACGGCGTCTGCGAGAACTCGCTCGACGCCGTGTCCGACCGCGACTTCGCCATCGAGTTCTGCGCCACCGCCGCGCTGGTGATGATGCACGTCTCGCGCTTTTCGGAGGAGCTGATCCTCTGGATGAGCCCGCGCGTCGGCTTCATCGACCTCGCCGACCGTTTCTGCACCGGCTCGTCGATCATGCCGCAGAAGAAGAATCCCGACGTGCCCGAGCTGGCGCGCGGCAAGACCGGCCGCGCCTACGGCAACCTGATGGCGCTGCTGACGCTGATGAAGGGCCAACCGCTCGCCTACAACAAGGACAACCAGGAAGACAAGGAGCCGCTGTTCGACACTGCCGACACGGTGATCGACACGCTGCGCATCTTCGCCGACATGGTGCCGGGCATCCGCGTCAAGCCGGAAGCGATGGCTGCGGCGCTGAAGCAGGGCTACGCCACCGCCACCGATCTGGCCGACTATTTGGTCAAACGGGGACTGCCCTTCCGCGACGCCCACGAGGCCGTGGCCCGCGCCGTGCGCGCGGCGGAAACGAAGGGCTGCGATCTCGCCGACCTGCCGCTGGCGGAGCTGCGGGCATTCTCGCCTCTGATCGCCGACGACGTGTTCGACGTGCTCACCGTCGCCGGCTCGCTCGCCGCGCGCGATCACATCGGCGGCACCGCGCCGGGCCAGGTGCGCGCCGCCATCGCCCGCGCCCGCGCGCGCCTATGATCGAGAAGGTCGGCAAGTACGAAATCCTCGGCAAGATCGGCGAAGGCGCCACCGCCACCGTCTATCTTGCCCGCGACCCGTTTGCCGGCCGCGATGTCGCGGTGAAGGTGTTTTCGCCGGAAACCCTGCGGGACAAGCATCGCGGCCGCGTGTTCCAGCACCTGCTGATGAACGAAGCGGCGCTCGCCGGCAAGCTGATGCACCCCCACATCGTCCAGATCCACGACGCGGCGATCGGCGAGGACGCCAGCTACATCGTCATGGAATATGTCGGCGGCGGCACACTGGAGCGCCATTGCGCGCCGGATGCGCTGCTGCCGTTCGACCGGCTGGTCGAAATCGTCTTCAAGTGCACGCGCGCGCTCGACTATGCACATCGCCTGGGCATCACCCACCGCGACATCAAGCCGGCCAACATCCTGCTCGCCGCCGGCGATGGCGGCCAGGAGCCGGGCGACATCAAGGTTTCCGATTTCGGCGCCTGCATTCACACCGGCGACGATACCCGCACCCAGGTGTCCGGCATCGGCTCGCCGGCCTACATGTCGCCGCAACAAGTCAGGGAACAGCCGCTCGACCACCGCACGGACATCTACTCGCTGGGCGTGGTGATGTATCAGCTGCTGGCCGGCCGGCTGCCCTTTCAGGCCACCAGCAACTACGGCATGATCTACCAGATCTGCAACAGCGCGGCGCCGCCGCCCTCGACGTTCCGCACCGGCATTCCGCCCGGCCTCGAAGCCATCGTCGCGCGGGCGATGCAAAAGGAACTGGATGCCCGCTATGCCGGCTGGGACGAGTTCGCGCACGATCTCGCCCAATGCTTCCGCGACCGCCGGAGGGTTGCCGAACATCGCGATGTCGCCGACAGCGAAAAGTTCGAGGCCTTGCGCGGCCTCGCTTTTTTCCAGAATTTCTCCGATGTCGAAATCTGGGAAGTCGTCCGCTTTTCGCGCTGGGATGACGTGGGGCCGGGCACCATCGTCATGCGCGAGGGCGAAAGCGGCGATTTCTTTTGTTTTCTCATCGAAGGCGAACTGCGCGTCTACCGGCAGGACCGTTCGCTCAATCTGCTGGCGCCGGGAGACTGCTTCGGCGAAATGGCGGTAATCGGCGGCCAACCGACGCGCGGCGCCAACGTCATCGTCCGGACGCCCGCCCAAATCGCCACCATTCCCGGCGCCGCCCTGCACGGGGCTTCCGACGCCTGCCGCATGCACTTCTATCGCGCTTTTCTGGAAGTGCTGGCCGGCCGGCTGACGCACGCCAACCGGCAGCTTTCCAGCGGCTGATGCGAGTTTTCCGCAAGACCGCGCCGGCGGCGGAACTGCCCCGTTTCGAGGCCGAAGCCGCCGGGCTTGCAGCCCTGCGGGCCACGGCTTGCGTGCGCGTCCCGGAGGTCGCCGCCGTCGGCATCGTGGCTGGCCAGGCCTGCATCGATCTCGAGCATCTCGACCTGGCCGGTCTCGACCGCCACAGCGGCGCGGCACTGGGCCGGCAACTCGCCGAACTGCACCGCCACACGAGCGAGCGCTTCGGCTGGCCAAGCGACAACTGGATAGGCGGCACGCCGCAGCAGAATGACAGGCAACGCGAATGGCCGCTGTTTTTCGCCCGAAGCCGGCTGCAGCCGCAACTGAAGCGCGCAGCGGGCAACGGCATGGCGCGCGCGCTGGTCGAACAAGGCGAAGCGCTGGCCGGGCGCCTCGCCGCATTTTTCGTCGACTACCCTCCGCAGCCATCACTGTTGCATGGCGATCTCTGGAGCGGCAACGCCGCCGCCTTGCCCGACGGCACGCCCGTGATCTTCGATCCGGCGGCCTACTACGGCGACAGGGAAGCCGACCTGGCGATGAGCGAGTTGTTCGGCGGCTTCCCGGAATCCTTCTACGCCGCCTATCGCCTGGCGTGGCCGCTCGATCCGGGCTACGAAACGCGCAAGACGCTGTACAACCTCTACCACGTCCTCAACCACTACAACCTGTTCGGCGCCGGCTATCTCAATCAGGCGCGGCGCATGATCGAGAAGCTGCTGGCCGAGCTACGCGGCTGAGGCGAGTTTCTGCTGCAGTTCGCCGGCCTGGTACATCTCGGTCATGATGTCGCAACCGCCGATGAACTCGCCCTTGATGTACAGCACCGGGATGGTGGGCCAGTTGGCGTACGCGCGCAGTTCGGGCACGGTGTCCGGCTCGGCCAGGACATTGACGTCGACGAAATTATTGACGCCACAGGCCTTCAGCACTTGCACGGCCCGGCCGGAAAAGCCGCAATTCGGAAAATGCTTCGTGCCTTTCATGAACAGCACGACGGGATTCTGGCTGATGGTTTCCTGGATTTTGGTTTTGTCCATTTTCGGCTCCTCGACTAAAAGCTGATTGATTTAGTCGGGCATTCTACCACCACTGACGCGCACGATGCCTGCCAGATCGCGGTGCTGCTCGACGGCCACGAAACCCGCGCCTGCCAGCAGCGCGGCGACCGCTGCGGCCTGGTCGTAGCCATGCTCCAGCAGCAGCCAGCCGCCGGGGGTCAGATGGCGCGGCGCGTCGGCGACGATGCGACGGATGGCATTCAGGCCGTCGGCGCCGCAGGCCAGCGCCGTCATCGGCTCAAAGGCGAGGTCGCGCAAATGGGCATCGCCTTCGGCCACGTAAGGCGGATTGCCGACGATCAGCTCGAAGCGGCCTTCGACGCCGGCGAACCAGTCGCTCTCGACGAGATTCACGCGCGCGCCAAACCGCGCCGCGTTGTCGCGCGCGACGGCGAGCGCCTCGACCGAGACATCGACCGCCGTCACCGCGCAGCCGAGTTCGAGCGCCAGCGTGATGGCCACGCAGCCGCTGCCCGCGCCGAGATCGAGCATCCTCGGCGTACCGCCACGGCTGACTTTCGTCAGCGCAAGCTCGATCAGCAGTTCCGTCTCGGGCCGCGGGATCAGCACCGCCGGCGTAACGCGAAAATCGCGGCCATAGAATTCGCGGCTGCCGACGAGGTAGGCAACGGGCTCCCCCGCCGCACGCCGTTGCACCAGTTCGGCGTAGCGCGACGACTGACTTTCGTCGAGCGCCCGTTCCGGATGGGCGGCGACTTCGCTGGCGGTGATGGCCAGCACGTGGCGCAGCAGCCGCTTGGCTTCGGCGGAGGCGATGCGGCCGCGCGCCTGCGCCAAGGCTTCGACGAGATTCATTCCGCCAATGCGGCGAGTTGTTCGGCCTGGTGCTCTGCCGTCAACGCGGCGACCAGTTCGTCGAGATCGCCATCCATGACGAACTGGAGCTTGTAGAGCGTCAGGTTGATGCGGTGGTCGGTGACGCGGCCCTGCGGGAAGTTGTAGGTGCGGATGCGCTCGGAGCGGTCGCCGCTGCCGATCAGGCTCTTGCGCTCGCTGGCGATCTTCTGCTGCTGTTCGCGCACCTGGCCATCCTTGATGCGCGCCGCCAGCACGCTCATCGCCTGCGCCTTGTTGCGGTGCTGCGAGCGGTCGTCCTGGCATTCGACGACGATGCCGGTCGGAAGGTGGGTGATACGCACCGCCGAGTCGGTCTTGTTGATGTGCTGGCCGCCGGCGCCGCTGGCGCGGAAGGTGTCGATGCGCAGCTCGGCCGGATTGATGTTCACATCGGCGACCGCGTCGACTTCCGGCAGCACCGCCACGGTGCACGCGGAGGTATGGATGCGGCCCTGCGCCTCGGTCTCGGGCACGCGCTGGACGCGGTGGCCGCCCGACTCGAACTTGAGCTTCGAGTAGGCGCCCTGGCCGGCGATGCGCACGACCACTTCCTTGTAGCCGCCGAGGTCGGACTCGCTGGCCGAGACCTGTTCGACTTTCCAGCCCTGCCGCTCGGCGTAGCGCGTGTACATACGGTAAAGGTCGCCGGCGAACAGCGCCGATTCTTCGCCGCCGGTGCCGGCACGAATTTCCAGGAATAGGTTGCGTTCGTCGTTGGGGTCCTTCGGCAGCAGCGCCTTCTGCAATTCGCCGTCGAGCCGCTCGATGTCGGCTTCGCGGGCGACGATCTCCTCCTGCGCCATCTCCTTCATCTCGGGATCGGCCAGCATCTCGCGCGCGGCGGCGATGTTCGCTTCGGCCGCGCCATAGGCGCCATAGAGCGCCACCACCGACTCGATCTCGGCATGCTCGCGCGTCAGCTTGCGGTAATTGTCCATGTCGCGCGTCGCCGCCTCGTCGCCGAGGATGGCGTCGAGTTCCTCCTTGCGGCGGGTCAGTTGTTCGAGCTTGTCGCGGATGCTGGATTTCATGGAAACGATGGGCTGAAAATGGGCAGTGAAAGTCAGCCATGGCGGCACGCCGCCACATCGCCGACAGGACAGCTACTCGCCGGGATGGAGGTGGAAGATGCGCGAAACCAGTTCGGAAAGCTTGTTGCGCTCGTCGCCTTCGGCCTGGTTGAGCGCCTGCGTCGGGCCGTGCATCAGCTTGTTGGTGAGGCCGCGCGACAACGCCTCCAGCACCTTCGCCGGATCGTCGCCGCGGCGCAGCAGCTTCAACGCATGGTCGACCTCGTGGCGGCGCGCGCGCTCGGCCGTGTCGCGCAGCGCGCGGATGGTCGGCACCACTTCGCGCGCGTCGACCCATTGCAGGAAATCCTGCACCTGGCCGTCGATGATCGCTTCGGCCTCGACCACCGCCGCCTGGCGCGATTCCAGGCCCAGTTCGACGATCTGGCCGAGGTCGTCGAGCGTGTAGAGAAAGACGTCGTCGAGCTTGTCCACCTCGGTCTCGATGTCGCGCGGCACGGCCAGGTCGACCATCACCATCGGCCGGTGCTTGCGCTCCTTCAGCGCGCGCTTGACCATGCCCAGGCCGATGATCGGCAGCGGGCTGGCGGTGCAGGCCACCACCACATCGTATTCCGCCAGCCGTTCGCCCAGTTCGTCGAGGCGGATGGCGTCGCCGTTGAAACGCGCCGCCAGCGCCTCGGCTTTCTCCAACGTGCGGTTGGCGATGGTCAGGCGCTTCGGCTGCTCGCCGGCGAAGTGCGCGGCGCATAGTTCGATCATCTCGCCGGCGCCGACGAACAACACGCGCTGCTCCTTCAGGTCCTCGAAAATGCGCGCCGACAGGTGCACCGAGGCGGCGGCCATGGAGACGATGTTGGCGCCGATGGCGGTGGTCGAACGCACTTCCTTGGCGACGGCGAAAGTGCGCTGGAACAGCTTGTTGAGCAGCGTGCCGAGCGTGCCGGCCTCTTCGGCGAGGCGCGCCGCCTGCTTCATCTGACCGAGGATCTGCGGCTCGCCGAGCACCATGGAATCGAGTCCCGAGGCGACGCGGAACATGTGCCTGACGGCACCGCGCTGGGGATGCGTGTAAAGGTAGGGCTGGATCTTGCCCGGCGTCAGCGAATGGTATTCGGCCAGCCACTCGGCAACGCCGTCGGAACGATCGGCCGCGCAATAGAGTTCGGTGCGATTGCAGGTCGAGAGAATCGCCGCCTCGCGCACCGGCTTCGCCCGCAGCAGATCATGCAAGGCCTGCGGCAAGCGGGTGAGATCGAAAGACACTTGCTCGCGCACGGCCAGCGGCGCGGTGTGGTGATTGATCCCGAGAGCGAAAAGCTGCATGCGGCGGCAGGACAGGTATCTGACGAATTGGCATTATACGTCAGTGCCTTGCCGCGCTTTCCGCCCGCGTGGGCTTCTCGCGCCCGCGCGGGTCAGGCCGCGCCGCTCATCTTTTCAGATCGGGCGGCGGAGGTGGCGGCGAACCGGGCGGTGGCGGCGGCGTGGTGCTGCTCGGCGCCGCCGGTGTCGATGGCGGCGGTGGCGGTGGCGGATAACTCGCGGTCTGCGGCCGGTAATAGCTGCCCGGCAGCTGGTTGCCCTTGGCATACATGCACTGCTGATAGGCGATGTCGTAGCGCCGCTGGATGTCGCGCTCGCTGGTATAAGCGCGATCCGAACCGACGGCCGTGCCCATGACCAGGCCGCCAGCGGCTCCCGCGCCGGCACCGCGATGGCCACCGATCGCCGCACCGGCAACGGCGCCGATGGCGGTGCCGATGACGGCGCTATCGACGGAGATGCGCGCACCGGGATCCTCGTGGCCGATACCGACCGACTGCTCGGCATATTGCCGGCAGGTCCGCTCTTCAACCACGAACTGCTCGAAAGGCTTGCCTGGCGCCGGCATCACCGCGACGCGCGGGGCCAGCGGCGCCGACGCGCAACCGGCCAGCACCGTCACCAGCGCCAGCGCTTTCAGGGAATTCCGCTTTTCCATGTTCTTGCCCTCCTTGCGAGCATTCGACAGCGAAACTGTAAGTCGAATGCGAAGCAAGAGGACAAACTGTTACAAAGCCTTACAACGGGCCCTCAGCCGGCGAGCAGACGCGCGGCTTCGGCTGCCGGCAAAGGACGGCTGAACAGGAATCCCTGCATTTCGTCGCAGCCAAGGTCCTGCAGGGTGCGGCGCTGGAAGTCGGTTTCGACGCCCTCGGCCAGCAGCTTGAGATCGAAGCCGTCGGCGATGCCGACGATGGCATTGACGATCGGCGAGTGACGATGGTTTTCGTCGAGGTCGCGCACGAACGACTGGTCGAGCTTGATGCTGTTGATCGGGAAGCGGCGCAGATAGTTGAGCGAGGAATAGCCGGTGCCGAAATCGTCGATCGATATCCGCACACCGCGATCGCGCAGCATGCGCATCTTGTCGATGACGCCGGAAACATCCTGCAGCAGGAGGTTCTCGGTAATTTCGATTTCCAGCGAATTGTGGGGCAGCCGATGCCGCTCGACATGAGAGGTGATGCGGTCGACCAGGTCGCCGCGGTCGAACTCCTGGGGCGAAACGTTGACCGACATGCGCAGTTCCGAATGCCCCCAGGCACGCCACTGCGCAAGTTGCGCGCAGGCCTGGGCCAGCACGGAATCCGTGATGGCGCGAATGAGGCCGGTTTCCTCGGCCAGATCGATGAAGCCGCAAGGATCGAGCAAGCCGTGCTCGGGATGCTGCCAGCGCACCAGCGCCTCCATGCCGACGATGCGCTTGCGCACGACGCTGAACTGAGGCTGGAAATACAACTTGAACTCGGAGCGTTCGATCGCCAGCCGCAAGTCGTTTTCCAGGCCGATGCGTTCGTGGTAGCTGGCGTTCATCTCCGGCGTGAAGAACTGGTAGGCATTCTTGCCCGCCGCCTTGACCTTGTACATGGCGATATCCGCGTTTTTCAGCAGCGTGTCGGCATTGTCGCCATCGCGCGGGAATACGGCGATGCCGACGCTGGCAGTGGCGCGGAAATCCTGGCCGGCAACGTGGAACGGCTGCTTGAGCTCCTCGACGATCTTGTCGGCGATCACCGCCGCGTCGCCCGCCTGCGCCAGGTCGGGCAACAGGATGGTGAACTCGTCGCCGCCCTGACGGGCCAGGGTGTCGCCGGCCCGCACGCAGCGGCGCAGCGCCTGGGCCACGCTCTTCAGCAATTCGTCGCCCTCGGCGTGGCCATAGGTATCGTTGACCAGCTTGAAACGATCGAGATCGACGAACATGACCCCGACCATTCTGGCGTGCCGGCGAGCCTGGGTGATGGAGAGTTCCAGGCGGTCCTTGAACAGGCGCCGGTTCGGCAGCTGGGTCAGATGATCGTGGAGCGCCTGGAAACTGATGGTCTCCTCGGCGATCTTGCGTTCAGTGATGTCGCGGGCGACACCATAGGTGCCCATGAAATTGCCCGTTTGGCCACCGCTGCCTTCACCGTAGATCCCAACCGCGCTGAGCATGGCCACCACGCAACGGCTTTCGTAGGCCCAGGTCTTGCCATCGTGCTTCGCCTTCAGCTTGACTTCGATGTTGGCCGAGGCGCGATTGTCGCTGCGGCGTTCGTTGAAGATGAAGCGAACCAGTTCACGATCGTCGTCGAAGACCACTGTGGAGTAGTGCTTGCCGATCACTTCGTCGCGCGAATAGCCGAGCATCGACTCGAAACGGTTATTGACGAACAGAAAGCGGCCCTGGTCGTCGAGGGTGTAGATCAGGTCGGGCGAATTCTCGACCAGAAAACGATGCAGGCGCTCCGACTGCTCGAGGCGGGCCATCATCAGGGCGTGCCGGTGCTCGAGGTGCCGGCGGTGCAACGCGCTGTCGACCTTGTGTTTGATGTGCGCCATGTCGCCCGGCTTGCGCACGAACTCGACGGCGCCGTAGCGCAGTGCCTGAATGGCTGAATCGATACTGTCGTCGCCGCTCACCATGATCACGCTCGTCGGAATATGGTTGCCACTGATCCACTTGAGGATGTCCAGACCCGAAATGTCCGGCAGGTTGATGTCGAGCAATGCCACCGCGATGGTGCGCTTCTCGAGAAGCGCCAGCGCCGCAGTGCCCGATGCACACTGCGTGATCTCGCGCCCGTCGCCCTCGATCAGCGTGGCCAGGCTGGCCCGCATGCGGGGCTCGTCATCGACGATCAGTATTCGGTCGACTGACCGTTCCGCTTCCTGCATCGGCTTGAAGTTGGACATGGCGAAGCCGCTCATTGTGCGCTCCTTTCGGACTTCGGCAACAGGATGACGAAAGTGGTGCCCTGGCCGGCCCGGCTCTGGAAAGTGATCTGCCCGTCAAGTTCCTTGACCAGGGCCGCAACGATCGACAGCCCCATGCCGGCATGACCTGGCCGGCGCCCGGGATCGAGCGGCTGGAAGATGTTCTGTATGACTTCCGTCGGCAATCCCGGGCCGGTGTCGGCAAGCCGGATCTCCACATGGTCGCGACCCGCCTGCCGAAGACCGTTGGCGGTGGACACCACCAGGCGGCCGCCGGAGGGCACGGCTTCCGACGCGTTCTTCCAGAGATTGAGCAAAATCTGCTTGATCTGGTCGCGGTTGCCCGATACGGCGGCAAGCTGTTCGTTCAGGATCAGGTCCAGCGTGATGCCGCGACTGGAAAACAGCGACTCGCGATACAGCGCGGCCATGCCTTCGATGATGGCATTCACGTCGGCCTCGCCCTCTTCATGAACCGCGAGCGACTTGTCGCCGAGGCGGCGAATGATCTTGCCCACCCGATCGATCTCTTCCTTGAGTATTTCCAGTTCGTGATGGACGCCGGCGCTCTCGGGCAGGCGATCGGACACGATCTTCAAGTAGTTGGTGATGATCGACAAGGGATTGCCGGCCTCGTGAGCGACCTGGCGTGCCCGTTGTTCAAAGCGGCTGGTCAATTCCAGCTCGCGTCGCTGCTCGCGGTCGCGTGCGCTGCGCCGGCTTTCCAGGCTGCTTGCCACCAGTCGCGCAAAGCTGGCCATCCAGTCCAGTTGTTTCTCACAGCGAACGAACTGTGCCTCGCTCATGCCGAACACCATCACGCCCATCCGGCGACCGCCGCCGATGAGGGGCAGATACAGCACGCCGGCGCAGCCCAGGGCACGCGCAATCTGAAGATCGGTCAGCGATGCGCCTGCGGCAGGGCTGGCGTTGAAGCTTGCCCGAGGGCCCTCGTCCAGCGCGACTGCCGCGACCAGGCTGTGCGCGGCTTCCAAGGGCACTTCGAAGGATGCCAGACGCGGCGGCTGGCCGTCGATGTCGGTGCCCGAGAGCGCCAGCCCGTCTTCCCGCGTCAGCAGGAATGCCGGTGACCCGAGTCCGAACAGGATTCGCGCCGCTTGCCGAACCGCTTGGAGAATCTCCGCTTCATCGCGGATTCCCAAAAGATTGTGGTGCAGCGGCGCCATGATCGCCATGTCGCGCACGGCTGCGTCGATTCCGGCATTGAGCGAACGATGCCCGGGCGGTCCGGCGGGCTCTAACGGCGGATGCGACGCACGCGGCAGGCTGGTCGTGGCCATCGCGACGTCAATGCCCATGTCGGCCGTCAGCTGGGCGACGCGCGCGAATGCCTGCCCTGCCATCGCTTTCAGGCTCCCCTCCGTCAAGCCAAGCATGGACTCAACGATCCGGTGCTCGAATTTCTCTTCGTTCAGGCCGCCATCGACAGCGAGGTGCGCCGCCCAGACGACCTGGCTCAAGGCATCTGCCGCAGAAATTTCCGTGGGCTGGCAATGGTGGAACAAGACAGCGTCGGCCATGAAGGAAGACAGCTGCCACTGATCGATGAGCCATGCGCCCACGGCCGCGTGATCGGTACCCAGCTCCGGACGCTCAAGCGCCAACAAAGCCGCTTCGTCACGGCTCCACGCCAATAGCGTGCCATAACGACCATTCATGCCGCCCAGCAGGAGGAGTTGGCCGATATCGTGCAAAAGCCCGGCGAGATACGCTTCTTCGCCATCTTCGCGCCCCAGTTGGATTGCGATGGCGCGAGCCAAGTCGGCGACGCGCAGCGAGTGCACCCAATAACCCGTCAGGTCGAAATTGCGCTCTCCGCCAGAACGATCGAACACGCCCCGGATTGCCAAACATGCCGCCATTGTCTGCACAATGCGCGGCCCAAGCGCCTCGACGCACCGGCCAACGGTCTTCAGATCGCCGTTCTGCCGCCACTTCGCTTGGTTGGCCGCAACCAGGACATGAACGCTCAGCGCCGGATCCTGCTGAACGGCTTCCGCTAGCTCTGTCGCCGAAACGGATGGGCTGTCAGCGAGATGCAACAGACGCAACAAGACCTGCGGCATTGAAGGCAGATCAAAACATGCTATGGCGTCAACGATCGACTCCGGAACCGGCTGCAACTTCCCTCCCGAACAACTTTCACGACGCTTTCGAGGCCTGACTCAATCTATCGCATCGAAACCGGATCAGTACCCGCGAAAAGGCATCTAATTCGGCCCAAACCTCTTTTTATTTTTCGGAAAACTCACCATTGGCTTTACTGGACGACAACAAAGCACGGACGGTGCCAGTAGAAGAATATATTTATTTAACAATTACTTGCCTTTTCAATCCAAACGACAAGAGCCACAGACTGTAAGAAATCCCAACATAATGACTACCAAGAGCATTATTGAGGGAAAACAAAAAGAAAGAACGACAAAAACTCTTTATAGGGGCAGCACGACGATTGGGGCAGCACACGGTTTCTCCACCGTCGGCGTCGACGGTTCATCAACTGGTATGGCTGCTGGGATCGGGAAACCTTCGAGTCGCCCGTAGGCACGAGTTGCGGTGCAAAGCCCGGCCCCCTTGAGCGTCAATGATCGCTCACGCGCCAGAAGTCGAGGCTGCACCTTCGTCGTACTTGACCTGCGCAAGCAGTACGGCGTCCATGTGCTGCTCAGCCCAATGCGCAAAGGTAGAAACGGTCTGAATCAGCGATTGACCGAGATCCGTCAATGCGTACTCCACGGTCACCGGCACCGTCGCGAAGACGCTGCGAGACAGCAGGCCATCGCGTTCGAGTTTCTTCAGCGTCTGGGACAGCACCTTTTGTGAGATGCCCTGGATGTCGCGGCGCAACTGATTGAATCGCACGGGCGCGCCCTGGAGACGGTCGAGGATCAGCAGAGCCCACTTGTCGGCCAGACGATCAAGCACTTGGCGAGTGGGGCATCGATCTTCATAGACGTTGTAGGGTTGTTGCATGTTCATGGCCTCCGTGACGGCAGGTGGTTACTGAAAAGAAACTAGGTCACAAAAAAGTGCCTTCTTGCGCCAAATTTTATCCTTGATTACATTTGGCCACCTAGTTTCTTTTAGTAACCACAAAAGGAGTTTTTTCCATGTCCCATAAGATCCTCGTACTCGGCGCCACCGGCAATGTAGGCCAACCCCTCGTTCAGACTCTGCTGCGTCAGGGTCAGCAGGTCAAGGCCGCCTCCCGCTCGGCCAAACCTGTGGCAGGTGCAGAATCCGTGGTCTTCGACTACGCCCGTCCCGAGACTTTCCCTGCGGCATTCGAAGGTGTTGATCGTGCCTATGTCATGCTTCCCACTGGGTACGTGAATTCGAAGGAACTGTTGCTGCCCGTGATTCAGGCGGCTGCCGAGCGCCACGTGAAGGTGGTGTTCCAGAGTGCGTTCGGCGTGGATGCCGATGACTCCATCCCCTATCGCCAAGTGGAGATCGCCCTGGAGAAGTCGGGCACGCCTTTCGTGATCCTGCGTCCCAACTGGTTCTCCGACAACTTCCATACCTTCTGGAAGGCGGGAATCGACCACGGCCAGATCGCCGTGCCAGCTGCCGAGGGACAGTCGAGCTTTATCGACGTGCGCGACATCGCTGAAAGCGCCGCCGCCGCGCTGACGACGAACCGCTTCGATGGCCAAGCCTTCAACCTGACAGGACCAGAGGCGGTCAGCTATGCAAAGGCGGCACAGATCCTGTCTGAGGTGATCTGCAAACCGATCGCCTACACTCCCATCGACGACCAGACATTCATCGGGATGCTCATCGGCGCAGGCGTCCCTGGCGACTACGCCAGCTTCCTGGCGTCCATCTTCCATCCGGTTCGGGAGGGATGGACGGCTGCGGTCACTGACCATGTGCAGCTTCTGACGGGAAAACCTCCTCGTTCCCTGGCAACCTATGTCCGTGAGCACGCGACGGCGTTGCGCCAAGCCTGACTCTCGATCATGGAACGCGCCGTGTACAACCGCGGCCTGCGCGAGCACCCGGACCTGCCGCCGAACCCCTGCGGGAACGTGGACTACCACGGGCTGCGGCGGCGCAAGGTGGACGCGCCGACGGACAGGCTGAAGGCGTGGGGCAAGGCGGTGCTCGGCCTCCACCCGGTGCGGCGGGACCTGCACCTGTTCATGGTGCTCACGGGCATGCGGCGCACCTCGGCCTGCGAGGCCCGCGCATCCGACCTGGACCTCGCCTCCGGGCGACTGCATGTGCCCAAGCCCAAGGGCGGATCGACCCGAGCGTTCGACCTGCCGCTGTCCGGGCCGCTCGCCGACCTGCTCGGCCGCCGCGTCGAGGAGAACCCGCGCCTCCACCGCAAGACGCCGTGGCTGTTCCCCGCCGAGTCGAAGTCGGGCCACGTCGCCGAGGTCGCGCAGCACGAGCTGGACGGACTGACGGGCCACGCCCTGCGGCACACGTTCGCCACGCTCGCCGTGCAGGCCGGTGTCCCGCTGCTTGAGCTGAAGTACCTGCTCAACCACGCGGCGAGCAACGTCACGATGGGCTACATCCACGTCGGACCCGAGCACCTGCGAAAGCACCAGGAGACGGCGTCGCGCTACATCCTCGAACAGCTCGGCCTCGAATGGACCGAGGGCGAGTGGCCGCCACGCCTCGCAACCACGCCCGCCAAAGCGCCGTCAACAAACGAATGCGGTTCCGCGTAGCGCCCGCAAACGTTTATGGCGCTCTCGATCGGCGCATCCGACACTGGATCCACATCGCGATGACGTTTGGGATGCCGGGGACGCCCGGCACCCACTTAACCGATCTGGAGATTAGAGATGGAAAACGAAGCAAAGAAGGCCGCGAACGTGATGGACTTGGTGGCCGCGAACGAGAAGCACTGGAAGCTGGTCGGCATGGAGCTGGCGCTCACCAGCGGAGTCCGCGCAGCCTGCGCCCATGTCGGCATCATGCAGGGAAAGGGCACGCCGAAAGCCCTGCGCGAGTTCTGCGTCGATGAGCTGGGCGAGGACACCTTCGGGCTGGTGTACGACGTGTCCGAGAGAGAGGAGTTGCCCGGTGATGCTGGCAAGCACCTCCGCGCATACATCGCGCTCGAAGCGCTGTTCGGCAAGGACTGGATGAAGCGCGCCGCGGAGGCCTATTTCACGGATCACGGCTGGGGACAGCCGGCGCAGCGCGCGGAAGCCGCGGTCACGAAGGCCACCCAGGCGCTGCAGGAGTTCCGCCGCCGTGAGCAGGACACCGTGACGCGGTGGCTGAAGCGTGAGGCGCGCTACCAGGCCGCGCTCGCGCGGGCGTTCAGGGGTGTTGCATGAACGCTGATCCCCGCGTCCTGGTGCGACATCGCGTCGAGAAACGCTTGAGCGTCGCCGAGGCCCTGGCCAAGGCGGAGCAGATCGAGGTCATGCTGGGCGCGATCCACGACACGGCACCTGATGCCGTCGAGGCGATGGGCGGGCGCGACGCCCTGGCCCGCCGCAGCGAGATGACCTGCCTCGGCCCGGTGCCGCGCCTGGACGCGGACGAGTGGGAGCGCATGTCGCTGGAGTACGAGGCGCGGCGCGAGCATGGCAGCGTCAACCGGGGGCACTAACGGGCACGCGGTCGCCGTCGAGGTGGGCGGGGTGCGATACCCCTCCGCCAGGCAGGCGGCCCAGGCGCTCGGCCTCAGCCCCAACGGTGTGTCGGTCCGGTGCCACTCCGACAGGTGGCCCGACTACCGCTGGCTCGGTGCGACGCCCGGCCGGCGGGAGCTGACGCCCGAGGACAGGCGCATCGCAAGGCCCCTCACCGAGCCCGAGCGGTGGCCGAACGACGGCGGCGCGCGACGCGCCCCCGTGATGGACCCCAACTACGACCCGCCCAGGGTCGTGCGCCGGGTCGGCTGGCTCCGCTGCATGTGCTGCGGGCGGTCCCACTTCTCCGAGGACGTGGCCCGCGCCCGCATGTGCCTGGACTGCGGCGGGGCCGGGGGCATGCCGACCGGGCCGCGTCCCGACTGGGACGCCTGACAATCCATCGGTGGGCGCTGCGAGGCCAAGCCCATGATTCGCAAGCCGCAGTGACGGCGGCAGCTTCGAGGGAAACACGTCCGGGAAACGATGGCGTTCGCGGCCAGCGCACCCCGACACATTGAACGCATCCGGTCAGCGCATTGGCGCGCAGACCACCCCGAGGCCGGGGATGCGCTCGTGACAGGCGACCGGAGGACCACAACCCACCGGAGCACACGAGCAATGAAGATCGAACTCAGCGACACCCCCCTCCTCAGCACCCAGCAGATCGGCGAGCTCGCCTCGACCCTCGACCTGCTGCACAAGCGCACCCTCGCCGCGATCGAGCTGCTGAACAAGGACATCGCGACCCGCAAGCAGCAGATCGCCGCGCGCTGGAAGAGCGCCCCCGGCATCGGCATGGCCGACGTGGCGCGCTTCGCCGAGCACGAGACGCTCGCCAGCGTCCGCGAGATCAAGGACAACTCCAAGGCCGAGCTGGACAAGATCATGAAGGAGGCCGGCGCGCCGCACGCCCAACTGATCGGCCAGCGCCAGTTCTACGACTCCCCGGCGAAGGTCCTGGCCCGCGCGGCCCTGGGCGACCCGAAGCGCACCGAGTACCTCCAGCAGCTCCAGCACGCCGGCCCCGCCGAGCTCGGCCACATGGCCCAGGTCGCCGTCGGCACGCGCAACGTGGCCTTGGCCTCCGCCGTGCTGTCCCTGATCGACCGCATGCCCAGCAAGGACCGCCCGGTCGGCCCGGCGGAGCTGGCGACGGCGATGAGGCAGGACGACTTCCTGAAGGTGCAGGAGTACATCAAGCTGGGCGACGCGCGCCTCCAGGGCATCCTGGTCGCGATCCGCGCCTGGTACGCCGGCAAGTCCAACCCGCTCGGCTCGGTGCAGCTCGCCATGCGCGAGCGGGACATCGACCACGACCTGATCGGGGGCGACGGCGATGACTGACCGACGCGCCCACTACCCGCCGTGCCACCCGGCGATGCTGGCACTCGCGGCCCTGGTCGCGGCGATCCAGCACAGGTGCGACCCGTTACCCGAGCTTGAGGCCGCCGCGGCCCGCAACGGTGTTGCCGTCGGCTCCGAGGAGTTCGACGAGGCCGCGGCACTGGCCGGGCAGCCCTACTGCCGCGCGCTGGACCTGTACGTCGACCGCGAGACCAAGCGCAGGGCGGACGCCCTGGGGTCGGGAATGGCGCACTTGGCCTTCCTCCCGGCCTGACCCGAGCAAACCCGGCCGGGTTGGTTAGGTGCGCAGAGGGCAACGGGTGGCCCGGCCGTGTTTCAGAGGGGATGTCCCAAGGGCATCCCCTTCTTTTTCATGCGCTTGCGGACCCTCGCGCGCCGACAGCAAGTTGGATGGCCTGAGAACAGCGTCGAGGGGGCTCCCGGATTGAGGGAACCGCGACCTAATGCCTACGTGCCCACCAACACGTAGGAGAACGCCATGAAGCTGGAAGAAATGCCCACCAAGGACCTGCTGGCCTTGCACAACCGGATCGCCGACAAGCCTGCGGGGCCCAAGACCTTCGCGACCCGAACCAAGCTCGTCGCCCGGATCGAGCAGGTCGCGGCCGACAAGAACATCGACCTGGCCTCGTTCGGGCAGCCGAAGAAGCCCAAGGCAACCGCGCAGCGCGCAGAGCCGAAGGCCGAAGCCACCGAGACGCCCGAAGCGGCCGAGAAGAAGCCGCGCGGCCTCGGCGTTGGCGCGCTCGCACGCGCGATCCTGATGGACCCGGCCGGCCAGCCTGTCACTCATCGTCGTGCTCCTCGTCGTGCGGCCGCGCCGCGTTGTACTTGGAGAGCAGCGCCACCAGCTGGGCGCGCTCGTCGGCGGGCATCGCCAGCAGGGCGTCGGCCGACAGCCCCGTGTCCTCGACCTTGACGCGCAGCCTGTCCGCCATCTGCTCGCCGTAGCGGAACTTCAGGAGGACCTCCAAGAGCCTGTCGCTGTGCTTACGCACCGTGAGCGGCCGCTCCTCGCCGCTCTGCGGGTCCCTCACCGTGGCGAGCCTGCCGCCGTGGACCACGGGCTCGTCGTACCCGAGCGCCGCGCGCCTGTACGCCTCGTCAAGCAGCGAGTCGAGGGCCACCTCGACCGCCTTCTCCCACCGGGTGCGGAACTCGACGTCGTTGGCCTTGTGGTAGAAGGCCGTCTGCCTGCTGATGCCCGCCGCGGCCGCGGCCTGCTTGGGCGAGCACG
The DNA here is from genome assembly GCA_019136545.1 of Betaproteobacteria bacterium. Classification (GTDB taxonomy): domain Bacteria; phylum Pseudomonadota; class Gammaproteobacteria; order Burkholderiales; family Rhodocyclaceae; genus Fen-999. Next base: position 444 of record JAGVUA010000047.1, on the reverse strand, counting down.
TGTCCTCCAGGACCTGGAAGAACACCTCGCGCCGCTCGGGCGTGAACGAGTTGGGGGTGGACTGCACGGCCGCCGTCTCCATGAAAAGTGGCTTACGGCGTGATCGTGTCGTGCTTACGCGCGCAGGCACGCCATCGTTCAAGCAGTCGGCTCAAGGACTTGGACGGTCCCGACCCTCTGATGTGCGATCAGGCGGCGCGCTCGGCCAGGGTCGGCGGGAGCTTCTCCTCGCGCGCGAGGGACAGGAAGCACACGGTCGGAAGGACGCCCCGGCCGCGTTCCCCGCGTAGATCGCCACGCCCGACGCGCTCGGCCAGGCTCAGGTCACGTCACCGAGGGGCGTCGGCGTCACGGAACGTAGTCCGTGCTGTCGAGGTCACTCCGTGCTCCGAAAAGCCTTGGTTTTGCTGCTATTTCTTAGTCTTCACAGACTTCACAGACTAA
>JAGVUA010000081.1 GCA_019136545.1 Betaproteobacteria bacterium | reverse complement strand
CTCGTGGTGGGACGATGTCGGTTTCATCTTGAACGGATACCGCGTGATGGTCTGGTGGCAGCATCCGCGGTCAAAGTACAGCGATGAGATCGCCAGGCAAGCACATCAAGAGGCGGGGGCAATGCCGGATGAGCCCCTATTCCGTGACGAAGAACGGCTATGGAAGCGCGTCGGCCGTTCGAGAAAGCAGGTCGTGGCGCACAGAACCCAATGGTGCTCGGAAGTGCTGAGAACGTATTTCGACAACGTCACTGCGATTGAGCAGCGATTGTTGATCGAAGGGATCGACCATGCCGTCTGTGCCAGTACGACAATGAGGCGTTACCGCTGGGGAATGGGGATGGAGTTGTGTGCTCCCCTGGAAGTGCGTGGCGTGGACGGTGTCCGACTCCTTGCGTCTCTGGCAAGGCGGCTCGCCAAACGAGAGGTCACGATTCAGGAGGCCTTCCCGGGCTATCTGTATGACCGAGACATGTGGCTTAACGAGGCTCGAGAGGGAGACCGCTCCGTGAGTCTACCGGTCAAGTGACCGCCACCCAAAGCTGGTCCGGCTACGCGGCCATAAAGTGGCGTTTGGCAAGATCCGGTGCTCTCCCTATGGCGAGGACGTAGTCTGCGATTTGTTCGCGGTGGAGTAGCGGCAGACCTGGACTAACGCCCCACTGCCGCCAATGGCGCGATGATCAGGTCGTCAAAGTCGGTGTACGGCCCGTCGTCGGCCGAAGCTGCTGTTCGGGAGTCTCAGACTGAGCGGGAGCAGCAAGCGAGGCAGCTGACCTTGGCAGGCGCACTTACCGGCGACCAAATCTCTGATCTGACTCATTCAGTATCCGAAGTGCCGCGGTTGTTGAGATCGGCGAACTTAGCTGCCATGGTTGCATTGCCCCGGGTGAGCTTCTTGATCGTAACGTCCTGCGCCTTGTCGTTGGCCAGACGAAGGTTGCGGTCGGTGCCGAGGAGTGCATCCTTCGTCTTCTGTAGGTGGTCGATGGATTTGTCGATCTCCTCGATCGCCGTCTGGAAGCGCCGGGAGGCCAGATCGTAGTTCTTAGCGAAGGCGGTCTTGAACGTCTCGAGCTCTGTCTCGAAGTTCGTGATGTCGACGTTTTGTGCTTTGACGAGCGCCAGCTCGGACTTGTACTGGAGCGAGTTCATCGCCGCATTGCGCAACAACGTGATGATCGGAATGAAGAACTGTGGCCGAACGACGTACATCTTAGGATAGCGGTGAAAGACGTCGACAATGCCAGTGTTGTAGAGCTCGCTGTCTGGTTCCAGCAGGGAGACCAGGACCGCGTACTCGCAGCCCTTCTCGGTGCGGTCCTTGTCGAGTTCCCTCAGGAAGTCCTCGTTCCTGCTCTTGGTCGCCGTGCGATCGTTCTCGTTCTTCATCTCGAACATGATCGAGACGATCTCGGTACCGGCTTCGCTGGAATCGCGGAAGATGTAGTCGCCCTTGCTGCCGGTCCGTGCGTCGTTGTCCTTCTCGAAATAGGCCCGCGGGAACGCGGTGGCGCGAATGCGGTTGAACTCGGTCTCGCAATGCTGCTCTAGGGTTTCGCCGACCATCTTGGTGGACAGGCGCGCCTTCATGTCTCGCAGGCGCTCAATGGCGTCATCGCGATCTTTGATCTGGGTCTCGTACTTGTCTTTGAGCGACTTCTCGGCCAACTGCTTCTCGAGCTCCGCTCGATCGAGGCTGCTCTTCAGGTCGTTGCGCTCCTTCTCGACCGTACTGAGAGCCTCGGTGATCGCCAGCTTCTGCGCCACCTCGATGGCGCTGAGCTTGGCCCGCAGATCCTGTATCACCGCGTCCTTCGTGGCGGCGGCCTTCTGCAGCTCGTGGGCGAGCGTCGCCTCGGCCAGCTTGGCGGCGGCTTGCTTTTCCTGCCGCGCCTGCGCCAGTTCGCCGGCGAGCACGTCACGCTCCTTCTCGATGGCGCCCAGGGCCTCCGTCACGGCGAGCTTGCGCGCCACCTCGCCGGCATCCAGCCGGGCCTTCAACTCTAGGATCTCGGCGTCCTTGGCGGCGGAAGCCTTCTGCAATGTACCGGCGACCCTGGCTTCCGCCAGCTCGACGGCATTGCGCTTGTCCTGCTCGGCCAGCTCAAGCCGCTCGTGCAGCTGCTGCTCGAACTCGCTGTCGCGAACCTGCTTCAGGATGTCGGCGTAGCCGGCCTCGTCGATCTTGAATGCCTTGCCGCAGTGCGGGCAGACAACTTCATGCATAGCTACTTACCCTCCACCTTGTTCAGAATCTGTACGAGCCTACCCGGCGCAGCCCCCGGCCTCGAGTGTTGCCGTCCGGCAGGCAAGTTAATTCTTGGCGACACTGATAGCATATCAACATACATGGAGTAGGTTCTTGCTCTATGGCATGGTCGTGTCAGGGGGATCTATGAGATTCGATATCGAATCTATCCGTTTCTGTGGAGAAGCAGAATACGCCAACGTCTTGCGCAAGCTGCCCGGGGTAGAGGCGCTGGCAAACAAGGTTTCGTCCGATCCGGCGCGCGTACGCCGGTCTCTCATGGCGCGCAGCTTGCTGCTCTCGGAAGGCATGGCACCGGCACCTTACCGGGTTGCGCGTGAGCTTGCCGGCCGTTTTGGTATCGACGCGCCCGTAGAGATCTACCAGGTAGCAGGAGCCGAGAATGCGGCCATGCATACAGTACGAGCACCGGTGCTGATCGAAGTCCAAGGGCGCATGCTCTCGCTGCTGGATGACGACGCATTGGCGGCACTTCTGGGGCACGAGTTGGGCCACTACATTGCTCATGGCGACGACAACCCTCAGCGTGGGCCAACCCTGGCTGCGATGGCCATCCTGCACGGTGGTATCGCACCCGACGAACTGGTCTCCGCTGCGCAACGGCTGAGCATGGCCCAGGAGCTAACTGCTGACCGAGTCGGCCTCATTGCCTGCTCCGGACTCGATGCCGCCTTGCGCCTTGAAATGACAACCGTCACCGGGTTAGCCGCCGATACCTTGACCTGGGACACCGGCGCCTATCTGGCGCAAAGCCGCGAGTTGATGGATGCGACGCTAGCCGAAGGGGAAACAGCGCAAGGCAGTACGCATCCGGAGCATAGCCTGCGTACCTGGGCGCTGTGGCTATTTTCAGAAACGGATACCTACCGGGACATTACTGGACATGGCCCCGGTTTGCGGACCTTGGCTGAAGTCGACTCCTTGCTTCTGCGCGTGCTGGGTCAGCCCGGTCTCGAAATCGGCGTTGCCAGTATGCTGGAAGACCCGCCCGTCGAGGTCCATGAATGTGCCTTGGCCGCCTGCGTATTGGTGGCTGGAGCCGACGGCGAATTCCATGACATGGAGATGCAGGCCATCGAGCGAGTATTCGCGCCCTTGGTACCCCACTGGCGCGAGTGCCTCGACCCGGAGCAAGCTTTGGCCGACTTTCAGCGCCTAGCGCCCTTTGTCGCGGCCGGTGGCCCGCGCCTGCAACGCTCCTTGTTTTCGGTGCTTGTCCATGTGCTGGCGGTGGATGGCGAATGCTCGCCCGGCGAAGTCGGGATGATTCTCGCAATCGGTGGCGCCCTGGGTTGCCGCAAGTTGTTCCTCGAACTGTTGCCCGCCGTGTTGGCCCATTTCGGTCTGGCGATCCAGGAAGCCTTGGCGCAGCCGGAGCCCAGCATCCCGATGCCGCCGAGAGGTGCCGACGTGGAGGAGGCATTGGCGGTGTATTTCCAAGGCGTCGCCAGGCGTGGCGGCGGTCTGGTCACGCAGCGCCGCCTGCTGCGCATGATCGGTGCCCAGCGGCCAAGTCCGGAACTTGTCGAGCGGCTGACCAATACGGCCCGTGACCACGGACTCGGTATCGACCCGCCTCTGGGCGAGGACCTCGACGCGCCGCACCGCCTCGTCCTGCTGGAAGGAACGGTGGTTCCGACCATCGAATTGCCCGCCGCGCCGGCGGCCGGTAGCGGCCCGGAGGGGGAGCGCCTGCGGCGTGCCCTGGCGCGCTTGCGCGACAAGCTGATTTCCGGCGATGGCCGCAGTCCGTCGATCCGGCTGCAAACCTGTCGGCCTGGGCGCTCCCTCGACCTGTACGAACTCGAAGGCGTATCGACAGGCCTCGCCGAGCGCAGCCTGGCTTTGCTGCGCGGCGGCAAGCGGGCCCGCTTGTTCGACGCCGAAGAGGTCGGCGCCCACGAGCCGGCGCGACGCTTGGCTCAGGCGCTGGTTCTTCTCGAACGCGAACGCTCCACCCGCTACGAGGAAACCGGGGCGGACGACCTGGCGCTCGGCTACCCGTTCGTCACTGGCTTGGCCGGCGGTTACCTGTTTCGCGCGCCGTTGATCCTCTACCCGTTGCGCATCGAACGCGGCACGCGCGGGGCCGGTGCCATCAGCCTCGTCGTGCCCGCCGATGCCACACCCATCGCCAACCAATCCGCGTTGCGGCTGATCTTCCATCGCAAGGGTTACAGCTATCCGGACGAATTGGCCGAGAAGGCGGACGAGCTTGCCGCCATCGGGCCGGAAGCCCTGCTCGGGGAATTGGCGCTGATAGGCCTTGGCACGGTGGGCTCCCTCGATCGTCTGCTGCCCTTCGCCGACCGGCGCGAGGAACTCGCCGGCTGGCGCGACGACCGCCTGGAGGTCGAGGAATGCGCGGTGCTCGGACTCTTCCCCCAGTCTAGTTCCGATCTGCTGCAAGACTACGACGATCTGCTCGCCGCCATCGACAAGGGAACACCGCCAGCCGAACTGTTCGCCAGCGCGCGTGAAGTCCTGCCCGTCGACTTGCGGCATGCGCTGCGCGCCCCGGCCACAATGGCCCCGGCCGCCCCGGAGATGCCGCCGCCGATCCCGGTGCTCTATGCCGACCCGGTGCAGCGCGACGTGCTCTCGGCCGCGCGGGCCGCGCCGGCGCTGGTGGTGGATGGGCCGCCCGGCACGGGCAAGAGTCAGGTCATCGTCAATCTCGTCGCCGACGCCCTGGCGCGGGGCGAACGGGTCGCGGTGGTCTGCGAGAAACGTGCGGCCCTGGACGTGGTCGCCCATCGTCTCGACGGCGTGGGTCTGCGTCATCTGCTGGCCGTGGTGCACGACGTGCAGGAGGATCGGCGTGCCCTGTACGCTCAGGTAACGGCGCGCCTGGAAGATGAGGAGCAACGCCACGACGATGCCGCCCGCCGTGCCATCCTTGCCGGCGAAGCCGACGCGCTGTTGGAGCGCCTGCGGCAGCGTGCCGGTCTGAGCGGCACGACGCACTTGGCCGGTCATCCCATGGCCTTGGGCCACCTGCACACCTACGCCGCCGGCTTGGCGGTGGGCGAGGCGTGCCGGATAGAGGCCTTGGCCGATCTGCCACCCTCCCGACTCGACCCCCTGGCCAGCCAGATCGGCGCCCTGTTCCCCCATGCCGATCTCTGGCGCCAAGGCTCGCCGTGGCGGGGTCCGGCGGAAAGCGCGGCACGCGCCAGCCTGGCCGCCTGCGACGAGGGCCGGGCACGCGCGCTGCTGGTAAGCCTGACTGCCGCGCGGGACACGGCAGCGGTGCTGGAACAGGCGCTGGCCGCCGCCGGGCTGCCGCCGGGCGCGTCCGGGCATGCCCTGCTGGTTGGCGCCGACAAGGCATTGGCGAAGGCCATCGACTCCCGCAAGTGGCGCGACACGCCCGCCGGCAGGGAGGCGTTCATCGCACTGCTGACGAACTCGACGATGCCGGAGCACGTCGAAAAATCCCAGCCCGCCTGGCACGCGCTGGCCGACTCGCGCCCGCAGCGACCGGATGCCCGGCGCAACCGGCTGTTCGGTGAATTGATCGTCGCACTGGTCTCGCGCCCCGATGGCGCGAGCGGCGTCATGGAACTCGCCCGACTATGGCGCGAGCACGAGGCCGCTCTCGATGCCTTTCCCGGTTCCGTCCGCTTTGTCATCGATCCCGTCCTGGAACAGTCCCTGACCGAAGTCCGCCAACGTGCCGGCAGCCTGCTGCGCTTCCTGGCCCCCGCTTGGTGGCGGGCGGTCAAGAGGGTGCGCGCCGCCCTTGCCCAACAGTGGCCGGAAATGGCCGCCGCGCCCGTGGATGCGGTGCTGCTCGCCCACATCGCCGGCCGTGCGGCGGCAGCGCGATGCTGGCGAGCGCTCGATGACGCGCTGGACTGGATCGGTTCCGTCGACCGTCCGGCCGCCCTGACCGACGCCCGCGCCTGGCTGGCGGCCATCGGCGCGCTCTTCGTCCATGCGCGTGCCATCGCCGACTGCCGCGACGACCTGCAAGCCCTGGGAGTCTGGCGCGCGGCGCCCGATCCGGACGTCATTGCCACCTGGGATGCGCAGTGCGCAGGCTATATCGACTGGCTCCACCGCGCCCGGGCACTGCGTCCGGCAGTCGCCGCCCTAAGTGCCGAATCGGCCTCCTTGGATGCCGTCGCCGCTTGGCCGGAACGCTGGGCCGACGACACATTGACGGCTTGGGACAGCCGTATCGACGTACTACAGACGGCGGCCAAGGCGATGACGGCGCTCAACGCCGCCGCGACGCCGATACGCGCCATTCTGCCCTGGCTGCCGGCGTTGCCGGCGGCACAGTGGCTAGGCATGCTGGTCGACGCGTGGCGACGCGACGCCGTTCGTCTGATCGGTGCCGACCGGCAATTGGCAGCGGCGCAAACGGTGAGCGAGGCAGCGGCCGCGTTCCCCGGCTATCTCGCCGACCGGACCGATCTTGGCAATCCGGACGCTTGGTCCGACGGCGTGCGCAAATCCTGGGCGCGCGCCACGATTGCCGCCGTCGAGGCGAAGACGCCCGATCTGTCGCTGCTCGACCAAGGTACTGGTGGCGCGCTACGCGCCGACGAAGCGCGTCTGGCAGCGCTTCAGGATCAGGAGCGCGCGCTCGTCGTGCAAGGCATCCTTGCCCGCCAGGACGACGCGCCTCTGCTGCGCGCGCCGGCGGCGGAGAAGGGCGCTCGCCGCACGCCGGAACAGGCCACGCGCGAGGCGATGCTGCGCGAAGCGAAGAAGCAACGCAGCATCCTGCCCCTGCGCGGTTTCGTGCGGCGTTTCTGGGACAAGGGCCTGCTTGACGTCCTGCCCGTCTGGCTACTGTCGCCGGAAACCGCCACCCTGCTGTTCCCGCGGACGCCGGTGTTCGATCTGGTGATCTTCGACGAGGCCTCGCAATGTACGGTCGAGAATGGATTGCCGGTGCTGATGCGCGCCCGCCGAGCGGTGATTGCCGGCGACGAGCGGCAGATGCCGCCGAGCAACTTCTTCAAGGCCGGCGACGACGATGCCGAGGAAACCAGCGAAGCCGGCATCGAGGCACGCGAGATGTTCGACGCCGAGTCGTTGCTGGTACTCGCCCGCCATCGCGCCCAACACATGGGGCTGGCCTGGCACTACCGCTGCCAGCAGGAGGAATTGATCGCCTTCTCCAACCATGCGATCTACGGGGGCAGGCTCAACACCATTCCTTCCACCGTAAGCCGGCTGGCGCCGGCGGCGGTGCATTGGCACGACGTCGCGGACGGATGCTACGAGAACGGCGCCAACGCGCCCGAAGCCCGCGCGGTGATCGATCTGGTCGAGAGCCTGCTGCGGCGTCCCGACGCGCCTTCACTGGGCGTCGTCACCTTCAATCTGACGCAGCGGCGCGCCATTCTCGACGAGATCGACCGTCGCCTCGGTGCCGACACCGCATTCGCCGAACTCTGGCTCAACGCCAACGCCACGCCGCGTATCGACGACCGGCCCTTCGTCAAGAACCTCGAAAGCGTGCAGGGTGACGAACGCGACGTCATCGTGTTTTCCCTGGGACATGCCCCGGTTGAGCGGGCGCGCCGCGACGGCAAGGCGGAACGCTACGTCCCCGCCCGCTTCGGCCCCTTGGGGCAGCGCGGCGGCGAACGGCGCCTGAATGTCGCGGTCTCCCGTGCCAAGAAGGAAATCCACGTCATCGCCTCTTTCGATCCGCACATGCTGTCAGTTGCCCGCGCCAAGCACGATGGCCCTCGGCTGTTCAAAGGCTTTCTCCAGTTTGCGCGCGAGCTTGCTGCCGGCCAGCGTAATCATGCCGAGCGCATCTTGCAGTCGATGGGTACGGGAGGCCAAACGCAAGCCCATGACCTGCCACCATTACCCACATCGTGGGTGCCGCTCAACGCCCAGGTCGCCCTGGCCCTGGAGGCCTTGGACATCAAATGCGAACTGAATGTCGGCACTTCCGGCTTCCGCGTACCCCTAGCCGTGGTGGATGCAGCGAACCCTGGCCATTACCGGCTCGGCATCCTGTTCGATGAAGTTGTCGCGCCAGACGAAGTATTCGAACGCCATATCCACGTTCCCAGCGTGCTCGCAAGCCGCGGCTGGAAGTTGCTACGCATCTCCAGCCGCCAATGGGATACACAGCCCGATAACGTACTGGCGGCGATCCAAGAAGCTCTAGTCTAAGCTGCGGCACCAACCCACCACTGATCGCCCAGCGATCCATGGCTCATTTGGTCGGCAGTGTGAGTTGGTGGAAGCGTTAAGCTGGCTTTCAACGTGACTTGCGGCTGAACGGCAATTGACTGGCATATTGCCGCCCGACATCGTGTGAGGCAGCAGTCGCCGAATTCCTGACGGACTGTATTCTCGGCGTACCTGGCAGGGCTGAGACTTGCGCCATGCCCGACGGACTATGATCGAATCAGGTGGCGTAACGAATTCAGTTAGTTAGAACCCCCATTCCCGACTGACTTTATTTGCTCCAGTCAGCAGCTATCCGATGACGGGGTCCGGTATCCCGGACCCCTAAGA
>JAGVUA010000075.1 GCA_019136545.1 Betaproteobacteria bacterium | reverse complement strand
ACATGGACATGGGTAAATATGTTGCAGGAAAACAACATAAGAAGCGCCTTATCGCCTTCGAATCCAGGCGGCATGCCGCCCAAACATCCCATTGTCGATGTTCGTACATCGATCTCCGACCCCACCAAGATTCATGCAACCTGTCACGGTGCAGATCGCAGACCGACTAGATGGGCTGTTAGAATTTACAACTTCGATAGCTATCGCGTTTCCGCGCCACAAATGCTTTTCGGGGAAATCCTCATCAGCGAAGGCAAGCTGACTTCGGACGCAATATCGAAGGCACTGGCCCTGCAGCAAGACCATCCTGATACGCGTATCGGGATGGTCTTGCAGAAACTCGGGTTCATTACAGCCCGAGACATCGCCAATACGTTGGCAACGCAACAAGGACTCGCAGTGATCGAGTCGGGCGAGTTACCCGAGTTCCCGATCCTGGAAGATCGCGTATCACCGCGTTTTCTGCGAGAGACCTCGACGATTCCTGTGGCCGAAGATGCGAGCACGTTGACGATTGCCACGGTGGATCCCACGAATTCATACGCAGCCGAGGCGTTCCGAGTTTTGAGCTCGCGCGAGGTCATCGTCCGGGTTATGAACGGCGACGATTTCGAGGCGATTTTCGAACGGCTTTATGGTACTGGCCGTACGGCAATGGGGCAGATCGTCGACGATATTGAATCGGTTGACGTGCACGATCTCGACAGCGAGGATGTGCAGCACCTAAAGGATCTCGCGAGTGAGGCTCCGGTAATCCGGCTCGTCGGACTCATCATTCGCAGAGCGCTGGAAACTCGCGCTTCGGATGTCCATATCGAGCCCTTCGAAAACAAGCTCATCGTCCGGTACCGGATTGACGGCGTCATGCACGAGGTCGAGTCTCCCCCGCGTCGACTTTCGGCAGCCGTCATATCGCGGGTAAAGATCATGGCAAACCTCGACATCGCCGAACGCCGCCTGCCACAAGACGGCCGCATCAAGCTGCGGATTCAGGGCAAGGAAATCGACCTGCGGGTTTCAACAGTACCAACCATGCATGGCGAAAGCGTCGTCATGCGGATACTCGACAAGGGCGGCGTTCCCCTGAACTTTGAATCACTCGGTTTCGAGCCGGATCTGCTAAAGAAGTTCACGGACATTCTTCTTCGCCCTCATGGCATTCTCCTAGTCACGGGACCTACGGGCAGCGGCAAGACGACGACGCTTTACACGGCGTTGTCTTTGCTCAACAAGCCAGATGTCAAGATTCTCACTGTCGAGGATCCCGTCGAATACCAGATGGACGGCATCAATCAGATCCAAGTCAAACCGCAAATTGACCTGACGTTTGCCAATGCCTTGCGTTCAATCGTCCGCCAGGATCCAGATGTCATTATGATCGGAGAAATTCGCGACCTCGAAACAGCGCAAATCGCGGTACAGTCAGCCTTGACGGGACACCTAGTGCTGTCCACTCTACACACCAACGACGCTGCCAGCACGGTGAATCGGTTACTGGATATGGGCATGGAGGATTATCTGCTGACAACCACGGTCGTCGGCATCCAGGCGCAGCGGCTCGTCAGAACCTTGTGCAAGGACTGCCGCAAGGCTTATCGCGCAGTACCGGAGATGATCGAGGAAGTCGGCCTTGCCAAATTCGCGGCGCCCGGTTCGGACGTAATCCTGTATGAACCTGTCGGTTGCGAACAATGCGCGCGCACAGGCTTTGTCGGACGGGTCGCGATTATGGAGGTCATGCCGATGTCGGATGGCGTCCGCAGTCTGGTCATGCGTCACGCCACATCCGGTGAAATCCAGAAACAGGCCGTTAGCGAAGGCATGATGACTATGTATGAACACGGTCTGCGTAAGGTACTGGCCGGCACCACGACCATCGAGGAAGTTCTACGCGTGACGCGCGAGACCTAATCAGGGCGGCATGGCTCAGTTTCAATACAAGGGCACAACACCGGCTGGCGAGGTTAGCGAAGGGTTGCTCGAGGCTCGTGATGCCGCCGCGGCGCTGGAGCGAGTTCAAGCCTTGGGCCTGATACCGATTCGCGTCGCCGAGGCCGAGACGATCGCTGATTCGCGAAACGAAGGATGGTTTGTACGGAAGCGCATCAAGCAGGATCAGGTGGCGGCCTTGACCCGAGAGCTGTCGACCTTGCTACGCTCGGGCCTACCTCTGGATCGAGGGTTGGAAATTCTCATTACCTTGTCATCGATTTCCAGGATACAGACTCTTCTGATGACAGTGCGCGATGACGTGCGCGGAGGCGCATCGCTGTCCAGCGCCCTCGAGAGACATCCCTGGGTTTTCAGCCGCTTCTACGTTGGCATGATCCGCGCTGGAGAGGCCGGCGGTTCGCTGGGAACGGTATTGGCGCGGATCGCTGACTTCATGGAACGATCCAGGGAACTCAAGGAAACTGTTTCCTCCGCGCTGATCTATCCGACGATTCTCGTGCTGACGTCGATAACCTCGGTCATGCTGTTGCTGATATTCGTCGTTCCGCAGTTCTCGCAGATGTTCGAACAATCGGGCAAGGCTTTGCCGATGGCAACCCGGATCGTCATCGCCGCCGGCGAAGACTTGCGCAAATACTGGTGGATATTGCCCGTTGGCATCCTGGCGATTTGGCGCTATTTCGCCTGGCAGTTGAGCCGGCCGGTTAGTAAATTCGCATGGGATGGTCGCTTCCTGCGTCTGCCGCTGGTCGGCGATCTGGTAACCAAGATCGAGGTGGCGCGATTTTCCCGCACGCTGGCAACGCTGCTGACAAATGGTATCCCATTACTGGCCGCATTGTCCGTGGTGAGGGATACGATAGGCAATAGCGTCATTGCCTCTGGCCTCGATGGTGCAAGGGAACAATTGAAGGCGGGGCAGGGTCTTAGCAAACCTTTGCTGGCTCAATCCGTATTTCCGCCCTTGGCCGTGCACATGGTCGGTGTCGGCGAAGAAACTGGAAAACTTGACGAAATGCTGACTCGCGTCGCCGACGTCTATGATCGCGAAGTTGCACTGGCGGTAAAACGGATGCTGGCTCTTCTTGAGCCGGTGCTGATTCTGGGTCTGGGTCTGGTGATCGGTGGCATCATCATTTCCATCCTACTGGCCATCCTCAAGGTCAATAGCCTGGTTGGTTGACGCTTTGCTCATTTTCTTGGAGGCTTTATCAATGGATCGTCGATCATCGCGAACACGGGGCTTCACCCTCATTGAACTGCTAGTGGTCTTGTTGATCCTGGGCATGATTGCTGGCCTGGCGGGCCCTCAAATCATGAATTACCTTGGCGACTCAAAGGCCAAGGCCGCCAAGCTTCAAATCGCCGAATTCGAAAACACGCTCGATCTCTACAAACTCGACGTTGGCCGCTATCCCGATGGGCAAGAGGGCTTGCAAGCGCTCGTACAGGCGCCCGCTTCAGCGGGCGACCGCTGGCGCGGACCGTACCTCAAGAAGAAGATCGTTCCCAAGGATCCCTGGAACAACGATTATCAATACATCTTCCCTGGCAGGCACGGCAGCTTCGACATCGTTTCCCTCGGCGCCGACGGCCGGGAAGGCGGTGAGGGGGAAAACAAGGATGTCGCGAGTTGGGAGTAGCGCGAAGCCTCACTGATTCCAGCGGCTTTACGCTACTGGAACTCACGGTCGTACTCTTTCTGCTCGGACTCGTTTATGCGCTTTCCGGACCGATGCTCGATGCAGGCGCAACGGGACTACAGATGAAATCGGCCGCCAGACAAATCGCCGCCGGGATGCGCAAAGCGCGCAGCACTGCCGCCGCCGAGCATCGCGAGTCCACGGTGACACTCGATGTTGAGAAGCGAGAATTCACGGTCAGCGGAGACTCGAAAACCTACCGTTTGCCTGCGCAGCTGAATATCACGCTGTTCACTGCCCAAAGCGAGATACTCCAGGAGAAGACCGGCAGCATCCGGTTCTATCCTGACGGCTCGTCGACCGGTGGCCGGGTCACCATATCCGCCGGTGAATCGAAACTGGCAATCGACGTCGATTGGCTGACGGGGAGGGTACGGCTGCTGTGAAACGACAACGAGGATTATCGCTGCTGGAAATCCTGGTCGCCTTCACGATTCTTTCGCTGTCTCTGGGAATTCTGATGCGAATATTCTCGGATGGCTTGCGCAGTGTGGATATCAGCCGCGACCAGGCACAAGCAATCACCTTGGCGCAATCGTTGCTTGCTACGGCGGGAGTAGAGCAGCCGTTAGCCGGTGGTACAGGATCAGGGGAAGTGGCCGGCAAGTTCCACTGGCAGCTACAGGTTGAATCCTTCCTGGATGAGCCACGCATCGGCGTTGCAGAAAATATTCGTACCCTGCCCGTTCTGGAACTCTGGCAGATCACGGCAAAGGTTGGCTGGGATGATGGCGGTGTCAGCCGCTCCGTGGTATTGACATCATTACGCGCCCAGAAACCACAGCCGTCATGAACGGTAGTCGCGGCTTCAGTCTGCTGGAGTTGCTTATCGGCCTAACTTTGCTTGGCTTTATTCTTACGCTTCTGTTCGGCGGATTTCGGCTGGCATCGAAAAGCTGGGACTCCATTTCGGAAATCAGCGAAAGTACCGCCGACGCTCAGTCGGGGCGTGCATTGCTTAGACGAATACTTGTGCAAATAAGGCCCATGCGTTGGAAGAGGGCAATCAATCAACCCATAACCTTCGAAGGCGATCGATCCGTCTTGCGCGCCATTGCCCCTGTATCTGGCAGACCTGGAAGTGGCGGCTTGCGCGTTGTCGAATTGTCCATCGAGGCGGGCGACAGCAATGACGGTCCATTGCGTCTGGTGCTTCGAGACGCTCCGGTACATTACGATGGAGAGCGGTTCAGTGAAGGCTTGGGCGATGCGGGAGAGGGGCATGTGATCCTGAGCCATCTCGATGCGGTCGAGTTCAGTTATTTCGGGCCCGAGAAACGCGACGACCCGCCCCGCTGGCAAACCCAGTGGAACAACCTCGAACAACTGCCCCAGCTGATCCGGATCCAGGTCGCCGAGAAGCTGCCCGGCTGGACTGACGTGATCGTCGCGCCCATGGTGACTGCGAATACCTGTCGCTGGAACAGCTTCTACCAACGATGTCTATAAAGAGCTGTAGCCTTCGCCAATCGGCGCGGGGCATCGCCCTCCTCATCGTCCTCTGGATGCTGGCACTACTCTCGGTCATCGCTGGCAGCCTGGTATTCTCGTCGCGAACGGAAATCCTCGTTGCCGACAACATCACCAAGCTAGCAAAGGCCGAAGCCGCCGCGGACGCTGGCGTGCACAAAGCGCTCTACGAGTTGCTTAATTCTCCACCGACGGATCCGGCGCGTTGGCAAGGGAACGGCCAGACACATAGCCTGACACTCGGTGACGCGCGTCTGTTCATTACAATTCTGGATGAGTCCGCGAAAATCGATATCAACACACCAAACGAGGCGCTCCTACGGAACTTGTTTTTGTCGCAAGGCGCCAACGAGTCCACCGCCGAATCTCTGACGGATACCATTCTGGATTGGCGAGATGCGGACAACTTCCGGCGATTGCATGGGGCGGAAAAGGAAGACTATTTTGCCGCGGGTAGAAACTACGGACCGGCCAATGGTAACTTCGAAAGTATCGAAGAGTTACGACAGGTTCTGGGCGTTACGGACGATCTCTACGCCCGACTGGAACCACTCATTACAGTCTTTTCGGGTCAGTCCGGGATCAACAGCGCAGTGGCGTCGCGCGGGGTTCTCCTGGCGTTGCCCGGAGCTTCACCGGAATCGGTCGATGCCTACCTCGAGCAGCGCCGTAGCGCCCTGGAGCAAGGCCAGGTAATTCCAGTGTTTCCGCCAGCACAGCCATTCGGCGCGGCGGCGATCAATTCGATTGTCACTATTCAGGTAGTTGCTGTTTTGGAGGACAATACGCGCTTTTTGCGGGAAGCCGTGGTAAGGCTGACGCCAGTTGCCAAAGAACCGGTGGCGATCCTCGCCTGGCGATCACCCGTGACCATGACAAGCGAATCCACCGTACTTGCGGCGATGCAATTACTCAATTAGTTTGACATGAGCATGCCTGACACCCCTAGGGGGTTTACCTATCGAAGGCTCAGGGCTGCACTGGCCACCATGGCGCTGCGGTGGAGGCATGAGCTGTCCCTGCTGATACCTGAGCGGCTCAGGTTTTGGTGGCAAGAGGCCGGCCAGTTGATTGCCGTCTCGTTGGATGACGCGCAGACGGTGCATCTTCTTCGGCCGACGGGAAAGCGCATCGAGGAGATTGGCACCATTGATCTTGCCGATCCGGGAGCTGGCGCACGTGCGGCGCGGTTGATCCAGGACTACAAGAGGCAATCAGGAAACGACGTACAACTAATGCTATGCTTGGCCCCGGTCAAAGTGTTTCAACGAACGTTGTCCCTGCCCTTGGCGGTCGAGGAAAACCTTCGGCAGGCGGTGAGTTTCGAGCTTGATCGGTTTACCCCGTTCAAGGCCGATCAAGCGCAATTCGATTTCCGCCTTCGCGAGCGAAGTGCTGGTTCCAAACAGTTGATACTGGACCTTCTCGTTGCTCAGCGGTCAGTCGTCGAGGCAGTGTTTGCTAATATCGATGCGCTTCAACTGCCAATAGCGGGTGTAACTACGATCGACGATATCGTCGCCTATGGCAGCGATTGTCGAAACCTGATACCCGCAGGTCGTCGTCGGGCCAACCTTTCAGGCTTTCGAACACGATGGCGGTTGGCGGCCATATCCGTTGCAGCGCTCCTATCGTTAACGGTGCTGGCCGTTCCCTTGTGGCAGAAACGTGCATCTGCCATAGCGCTGTTGGGGCCGATGTACGAGGCAAAGCATGCGGCCGATCAAACGGATGTATTGCGCGGTCGTTTGGATAAACTGGTCGAGACACACAACCTTCTTCCAGACAAGAAGTGGAGCGGCCATTCGACTTTTCGTGCGCTGGAGGAGCTAAGCAAACGCCTGCCAGACACCACGTTCGTAATTCAACTCGATTTTGATGGCAAGACGGTTCAAATCCAGGGTGAAACCGCCGCATCCTCGGAACTAATTGAACTACTCGACGCGTCACCGCTATTCAAGGATGTCGGGTTCAAGGCTCAGCTGACAAAGATTCAGGGCACCACCTACGACCGCTTCCACATCACGGCCAACCTGGAAGCCACCGAGAAGGCTGCTTTGTCGATTGAGCCTACTGCGGCCAACGCAGGCAAACCGGCATCCGGAAATCAGTGACCATGGAATTATCGGCAAAACAACGGCCTCTCGTCGCGCTCTTGTTGTTGGTCCTGGCCGTAGGCGCCGTCGTGGCGTTGGTGGCCTGGCCGGTTCGGCTACTGCATGCGCATTATGATCGCCACATCGAAGAATACTCGGATCGACTTGCAAGATACCGGCGAATTGCGGCGTTGCAACCGGATATCGAGACTGCAATTGCCGCCGTGGAGAAGCGGGATAGTCGCAAGTTCTTCTTGAAAGCGACAAGCCCCACGCTTGCGGCTGCCGAGCTGCAAGGGCTGGTAACCAAGATTATCGAATCACATGACGGTAAGATACTTAGCAGTCAGAGCATCCCCAACAAGGACGATGCCAAGACGGCAACCGGGCGGATCGCGATGTCGATCAACCTGGGCGCATCGATTGTGTCCCTTCAGTTGATATTGCGGCAAATAGAGGTGAGCGAGCCCTATCTTTTTATCGATCAACTGACTATCCGTGCCAATCAAGGCCGCGCCTATCGCCCGGTGCCAGGTGTTCAGCCAGAGTTTTCGGTACAAATGACCGTTAGTGCCTATATGCCCACCGTGGAGTCCAAACGATGAGGTTGGTGACTCCCTCAGTTATCGAAACCGCATTCTGGATCATCCTTTGCGGGAGCTTGGCCGTGGGAATCGGTATGGAAACGGATTGGGGAACGCGCTGGCGCTACGCGTTGCCAAACGAGACAGCAGACGCGGCCAAGTTGACAACGCCAACGCTCACCGAAAGCTATGGCCTTCCCGTCGCAGATGAATTCCTGGAAACAGCGATGCGACCGCTATTCATCGTTACCCGTCGCCCCACGCCTCCCACCCCCCCGCCCGAACCGCCGAAGCCGACCATGAAGCGCGAGCAATTCACGCTGACCGGAATAACCGTTCTTCCGGGCAGCAAGTTCGCATTTCTGACCGAAAAGGCCGGCAACAAGAATCGCGTCGTCCAAGAGGGCAAGGAAATCAACGGCATCGTGGTCAAGGAAATTCAAAGCGACCGGGTGGTGCTCGGCCAGTACGACGAAACCGAAGTCCTGATGCTCAGGACGGCCAAGGGTCCGGCGGCGACGATCCAGCAAGGCGCAGAAAAAGATGCCGCTGGCGCCGGTCCTGCCGGGAGCCCGCCCGCCAACCCGGCAGTGGCGCCGCCCCCGAACCCGGGCGAAGCGGGCCGTGCGGGAATGCGGCCCCAGCCCCAGAACCGTACTCAGCTGCCGGCTGGTCAGCGACCACCGACAGGTCCGCAATAGGAGCGCCGTGCCAAAATGCTCGACTCGATTGAAGTTAGATACGCCATGAACATCATTTCACCTTGCCGGCCACGCCTGTTGTCCGCGTTCGTCATGCTTGCCCTTCTGGCCGGCTGCACCGGACTCGAGCCCCGGGTGACGGCGGCCGGCCTTGCTTCGAGCCAGGGATCGACCGGAGCAACGGATGCCGCCAAGAACACCGATGCCGCAACCAAGGCCGAAGAAGACAAGAAGGAAAACGTCAAGATCTACAAGGGATCCGGCGTGCTGCTGCGGCCGCCGGCGCCGACCAAGGAACCCGGCGGCGGCAATACCTCGCTCAATTTCGAGGCCGCCGACGTTCGGGATATCGCCAAGACGGTGCTGGCCGAGATACTGAAGGAAAGCTACATCGTCGACCCGAAAGTCGGCGGCACGATTTCCTTCCGCACGACCAGACCGATGCCGAAGGAAGCCTTGCTGCCAACGCTCGAAACGGTGCTGCGCATGAACGGCATCGTCATGGTCAAGGAGAACGGCATCTACAAGATCATGCCCGCAACCACGGTCAAGGGATCCCTGTCGCCGCGCCTGGGCGGCTCGGCGGTGCCGGGATTTTCGTTGCAGGTCGTGCCCCTGAAGTATGCCGGCGCCAAGGAAATGGCGAAGATACTCGAAGGCATCGCCGCAGATCCCGCGGCGGTCAAGACCGATGAAATCCGCAACCTGCTGATTCTCGCCGGCACGCAGAACGAGATACAGCACATGATGGGCACGATCGATATGTTCGACGTCGATTGGCTGAGCGGCATGTCGGTCGGCCTGTTCGTTCTGCAAAATGCCGACGTCAAGTCCGTGGATGCCGAGCTGACCAAGATTCTCGGCGACAAGAACTCGAATCCGCTCGCCGGCGCGATACGCGTGGTGCCGATCGAGCGCCTGAACGGATTCGTCATCATCACACCGCAGCCGCAATATCTCGACCAGGCAAAGATGTGGCTGGAACGCCTCGACAAGGCCGGCGGCAGCGGCGGCGGCCCCCGTCTTTACGTCTATCGCGTCCAGAACGGCAAGGCCGAGCACCTGGCCGAACTGCTGAACCAGATGTTCGCGGCCAAAACACAGCCCGGCGCCACACGCGCCACGAGTCCGACGGTCGCTCCCGGCCTGGCGCCCACCCAAATCGGTTCGTCGACGGGAGGCTTCGGCTCGACCGTAGGCAGCTTCGGATCGACCGGGGGCGGCTTCGGGTCGTCCGGAACTTCCGGTTTCGGTTCGTCGTTCGGCGGCGCCGGCTCGTCCCTAGGCGGCTTCGGCGGCTCGGCAACTCAACCGGGCAGAGCCGCAACGGCGGCGCCCGCCATCGGCGCCACGCTGGCTATTACCGACGACAGCGGCTCGCCAGCCTCCGAAGTGCGCGTGGTGGCGGATCGTGAAAACAACGCGCTGCTGATCCTGTCCACCGCCGCCGGCTATGAAAAGCTCGAAGCCGCGCTGAAAAAACTGGATCAGGCGCCGCGCCAGGTGCTGATCGAGGTGATGATCGCCGAAGTCACGCTGACCGACGAACTGAAGTACGGCGTTGAATGGGCCCTTACCAGCGGCTCTCGTAAGAGCTTCCAACTCGACGTGGGTGCCGCCGGTATCGGCAAGCTGACACCTGGCTTCTCATACGCGCTTGCCGATGCCGCCGGTACGGGTGTCAAAGCTGTGCTCAACGCCTTGGCCACCAACGATAAGATCAACGTCCTTTCCTCACCGCACGTGATGGTGGCCGACAACCAGACAGCGAAGATTCAGGTCGGCGACAGCGTGCCCATTCAGGGGCAGCAGACCATCACAACGACAGGTACGGCCGTCAGTTCGGTTCAGTATCTCGATACCGGCATCATTCTGTCGGTCACGCCGCGTATCAATTCGAGCGGCCTGGTCAGTCTGGACATCACCCAGGAATTCAGCATCCCGGGCGCGGTCAATGCGGCCTTGGCCAACTCACCTACAGTAAGCAGGCGCTCTACCAAGACCCAGGTTTCAGTTCAATCGGGTGAAACCATGGTGCTGGGCGGCCTGATTTCTGAAAAAGCCGTTGATGGTTCCGGCGGCCTACCGATACTTTCCTCTATTCCGGTGCTCGGCGGACTTTTCGGCACCACTGATCGCACCAGGACCAAGACCGAGCTGATCGTCCTCATCACACCGCGCGTCGCACAGAACATCGGTCAAGCGAAGGCGCTGTCGGAAGAGTTACAGCGCAAGATGGGCGAAACCAGGGAGCTCCTGGACTGCGGCATCAGCGGTACGCTGGGTCTCACAACTTCGCGCGGAGGGCTGTGGTGCCTGCAAGCGCGCCGCTTCGACGGCGCAATCGACCGCATGAAGATCGAGGAAGAGAACGGAACACCGCTCTACCTCAAGGATGAGGCCAAGCGCGCGCAGGAGGAAGCGCAACGGGCACTGGACCAGGCCAACCGTACCGCCAAGGCCGCGGAAGCGCGGCTTCAAGAAGCCAACAAGCGGGTGCAGGAAACCCGGGGCAGTCCGGTGGCGACGCCAGCGTCGAAGTGACGCCGGCCACCTCCCTGGCGTGCGCGCCTCGAAGCGGCTAGCGTGCAGCTCGCGTTTGTCCTGTTCAAGTACTTCCCTTTTGGCGGCCTGCAGCGAAACTTTCTGCAGATCGCCGAAGCCTGCCGGCAACGGGGACACACCATCCGCGTCTACACGCTTTCATGGCAAGGCGACGCCCCGCCGGATTTCGAGATCGCCATCGCGCCGGTAAAGGCGATGGCCAATCACAAACGCTACGAACGCCTCGCGGCCTGGATGCAGGACGATCTGGCACGCCGGCCGGTCGATCGTTTGGTTGGCTTCAACAAGCTGCCCGGCCTCGACGTGTACTACTGTGCCGACCCCTGCTTCGAGGACAAGGCGCGCACCCAGCGCAATCCGCTGTACCGGCTCACGCCGCGCTACCGGCATTTCGCGGCATTCGAACGCGCCGTCTTCGGCAAGAGCGGCCATGCGACCATCCTGATGTTGTCGTCCGCGCAGCAAGCGCTGTTCGTCAAGCATTACGGCACGCCGGCCAGCCGCTTTCATCAACTGCCGCCGGGAATATCCCCGGATCGACGCGCACCGCCCGACGCTGCCGCGATTCGTGCCGCGTTCCGCAGCGAGTTCGGCCTGGGCGATGACGACCTGTTGCTGGTCCAGATCGGCTCCGGCTTCAAGACCAAAGGACTCGATCGCAGCCTGCGCGCGCTGGCCGGCTTGCCGGCCGCATTGCGGCGGCGCGTGCGCCTGATCGCCATCGGCCAGGACGAGCCGCGGCCGTTCGAGCGGCAGATTCGCGCGCTCGGCCTGGAGCGACACGTCAGCATCCTCAAGGGCCGCGACGACATTCCGCGCTTCCTGCTGGGCGCCGACCTGTTGATCCACCCGGCCTATAACGAAAACACCGGTAATGTCCTGCTCGAGGCGGTGGTCGCCGGACTGCCGGTGTTGACCACGGCGGCCTGCGGCTATGCCCATTACATCGAGGACGCCGACGCCGGGCGCGTCGTGCCCTTGCCGTTCGAGCAAAGCCTGCTCGACCGGACCCTCGCCGACATGCTTGCCGACGCCGCGGCGCGCCGTCAGTGGGGACGCAACGGCTTGGACTTTGCCGACCGCGCCGACCTCTACAGTCGTCCGCAACGCGCCGCCGACATCATCCTCGGCAAGCTCGAATGACGGCGGCCGCGCATCTCGACGAGCCTTTCCGTTCGCTGTGGGCCGGCCGCGACCCCTTTGCCGCCGCCGAAGCGCTACAAGGCAAGGTCGTGCGCGCCATGGACGGCCGCCGGACGTTTCGCACCGAGGTCGCCGGACGGGGCTATTTCGTCAAGATCCATCGCGGCGTCGGCTGGGGCGAAATCGTCAAGAACCTGGTCTCGGGACGCCTGCCGATCCTCGGCGCGGCCAACGAATGGCACGCCACCCGGCGTCTGGCCGAACTCGGCGTGGACAGCCTGCGCGCCGTGGCCTTCGGCGAACGCGGCGGCAACCCGGCGCGCCGCCATTCATTCATCATCACCGAAGAGCTGACGCCGATCATCAGCCTGGAGAACTACACCCGTTCCTGGCCGCAACACCCGCCCGCGCCGGCACTCAAGCGGGCGCTGATCGAGCGCGTGGCGACCATGGCGCGGCGGATGCACCAGGGCGGCGTCAATCATCGCGACCTCTATATCTGCCATTTCCTTCTGCATCTCGACCCACCGCCGACGCCGGCGGGGCTGCGCCTGTCGCTGGTCGATCTGCATCGCGCGCAAATCCGCGCGCGCACACCGCGCCGCTGGCGCGACAAGGATCTCGCCGCACTGCATTTCTCGTCGCTCGCCATCGGCCTCACCCGCCGCGACCGGCTGCGTTTCCTGCGCACTTACTTCGCGCAGCCCTTGCGCGAAATTCTGCGCACCGAAGGCCGGCTGCTCGCCCATCTCGCGCGCGAGTCGGTACGCCTGCAGGCGCGCTTCAACCGAAAGTTCGCCGGCAAGTCATGAGCGTGCCGCGGGTCGATGCCGGGCACCTGCGCCGCGCCGGCCGCGACGTGCCGACGCCCTTCGCCATCGATCTCGACGACCGCCGGCGGCTGACCGTGCAGCGAACGCTGCGCATCCTGCCGGGCCGGCGCATCGCCGGCCTCGCCGAACTGGACGGCGTACCGGTGTTCGCCAAGCTGTTCATCGGCGCCGACGGTGCGGAAAGGCACTGGCAGCGCGAGCGGTACGGAAAGTCAGCCTTGGCGGCACGCCGGATCGCCACGCCGCCGGTGATCGCCGCCGGCCGCCTTGCCGACGGCGGCCACTATCTGGTCACCGAGTATCTTGCCGCGGCGCGCCCGCTCGCCGCGACCGATCGCCCCGAGCATCTCGCGGCGGCCTGCGCGGCGCTTGGCCGCATGCACGCCGGCAACCTGGTTCACGACGATGCCCATCTCGGCAACTTTCTGCTCGATGGCGCCGCTGTCCAGGTGATCGACGGCGATGCCGTGCACGAAGCCAGCTCGGACCGCGAACTGGAACAAAACCTCGCGCTGCTGCTGGCGCAGCTGCCTGCCGATGTCGAAGCCGCACTGCGGGCTCCCCTGTTCGCGGCCTATCGCGCCGGCAATCCCCGGACGACCCTCGACGACATTCAATTGTCGCGGCGGGTCAACGACACGCGGCGGCGCAGGCTGGTCGACTACTTGCGCAAGTGCGTGCGCGACTGCGGCCGCATCCGGATCGAGCGCAACCGCGGCGCTTTCATCGCCATGGTGCGCGACGAGGCGGACTTTCTCGAGCCCATCGTCGCCGACCCCGACCGCTGGCTGGCCTCCGGCTCGCCGCTGAAGCAGGGCAACACCGCGACGCTGGCGCTGATCGAGCATGAAGGTCGCAAGCTGGTCATCAAGCGTTACAACATCAAAGGGGCCGCGCACGCCCTGTCGCGTTGCTGGCGGCCGAGCCGCGCCTGGCACGCCTGGTTGGAAGGCCACCGGCTGCGCTTCCTCGGCATCGCCACGCCACGCCCGCTGGCGCTGATCGAGCGGCGGTTCGGCCCGCTGCGCGGGCGGGCCT
This sequence comes from Betaproteobacteria bacterium, assembly GCA_019136545.1. Taxonomy (GTDB): domain Bacteria; phylum Pseudomonadota; class Gammaproteobacteria; order Burkholderiales; family Rhodocyclaceae; genus Fen-999. The sequence continues at coordinate 91,042 of JAGVUA010000075.1, read as the reverse complement.
GGTTGATCGTCGAGCATTGCGCCGGCCGCAGTCTGGCCGAGCGCCCACCCAGCATCGCGCATCTGGAGCCCGTCGTCGATCTTTTCGCCCGACTTTCGGCGGCGCGCATCAGCCACGGCGACATGAAGGCGACCAATCTGCTCTGGGACGGCGAACGCATTGGCCTTATCGACCTCGACGCCATGCGCCAGCACCGCAGCGCGGCCCGCTATCGCCGCGCCGGGCGCAAGGACCGGGAGCGCTTCCTGCGCAACTGGCCGGACGATGCCGCACTGACGCGCGCGCTGTCGGCGGCGCTGCGCGACGACTGACTTTCAGTCCGCCGCCGGCGCGCCCGGCTCCCGGAACTGCATGGCGTGCAGGCGAGCGTAGTGGCCGTTCAGGGCAAGCAGTTCGGCATGGTTGCCGCGCTCGACGATGCGCCCCTGGTCCAGCACCATGATGACGTCGGCCCGTTCGATCGTCGATAGCCGGTGGGCGATCACCAGCGTAGTGCGGCCGCGCATGACGTGATCGAGCGCCGCCTGAATGTGCCGCTCCGACTCGGTGTCGAGCGCCGAGGTGGCTTCGTCCAGGATCAGGATCGGCGCGTCCTTGAGCAGCGCGCGGGCGATGGCCAGCCGCTGGCGCTGGCCGCCCGAGAGCAGCACGCCGTTCTCGCCGACCAGGGTGTCGAATCCCTGCGGCAGGCGCGCGATGAATTCCAGGGCGCAGGCCGCCTCCGCCGCCTTTTCGATATCGGCGCGCGGCGCGCCGGCCAGCTCGCCGTACGCGATGTTGTTGGCCACGCTGTCGTTGAACAGCGTCACCTGCTGCGTGACCATGGCCAGATGATGGCGCAGGTTGCGCAGCACGAAGTCCTCGATATCGACACCGTCGATACGGATGTGGCCCTCGGCATGGTTGTAGTAGCGCGGGATGAGGTTCATCAGCGTGCTCTTGCCGCTGCCGGAGCGGCCGACCAGCGCCACCATCTGCCCCGGCTCGACGGTGAAGCTGACGCGGTCGAGCACGCGCGTCGCGGTGCCCGGATAGGTGAAGGACAGGTCGCGCACCTCGATCCGTCCCGCCACGTGCTCGCGCGTCACCAAGCCCCGATCGGCCTCGGGCGGCTCGTCGAGTTGCTGGAAAATGCTGTCGGCGGCCGCGACGCCGCGCTGGATGGTGGAACTCACTTCCGAGAGCTGGCGGATCGGCTTGGGCAGCAATCCGGCAGCGGTGATGTAGGCGACCAGTTCGCCGGGCGTGGCATCGCCCCGGAACCAGAGCACCAGGAAGAACATCACTGCCATGGTGGTGTAGACCAGCCATTGCAACGCCGGTGTGTAGATGTTGCCAGTGCGGATCATCCGCAACTGGCGCGCCATGTTGTTGTGGCTGGCAGCCGTGAAGCGGGCTTGTTCGTAAGCTTCGCCGCCGAATCCGCGCACGACCCGATGGCCCTGGATCGTCTCGGAGGCGACGTGGGTGACATCGCCCATCGCCACCTGGATCTTCCGCGCCTGGCGCCGGAACTTGCGGCTGGCGCTGCCCACCAGCAGCGCGATCACCGGCAGCACCGCCACCATGACCAGCGTCAGGCGCCAGTTGGCCCAGAGCAGGTAGACGAACAGGAAGGCCACCGTCAGCCCCTCGCGGATCACCACCTTGATCGCCTCGGTCGCCGCCCCGGTGACCATGGTGACGTCGAAGGTGACGCGCGAGATCAGATGGCCGGAATTGTTGCTGTCGAAATAGCGCTCGGGCAGGGTCAGGAAACTGTTGAACAGGCCGACGCGCAGGTCGTGCACCACGCCCATCGACACCCGGGCCAGAAAGTAATTGCCCAGATAGAAACCGACGCCCTGCCAGGTGGCGATCAGGATGATCATCAGCGGCACGCCGTGCATCAGCTGGATGCCCCGGTCGAACGGCCAGAAGGTCAGCAGCGCAGCGTTCGGATCGACCAGCCCGTCGACGAAGTACTTCAGCGTCATCGCCAGCGCCGGCTGGGCCGCCGCGAACATGACGTAGCCGAGCAAGCTGATGGCGAACAGGCCGACATATGGCCTGACGTAGCCGAGCAGGCGCAGATAGATCACCACGCTCGAACGGACGTCGGAATCGGCTTGCGGCATCGGGAAAATCGTCGGATCGGATCGCTTACCGGCGCCAGTATGCCCGAAAATGCCCGCAAAGCCGCGAAGAAAACCCCGCGCGCCTTGCCGGCCGGGAACTCACGCGCCCGCTTTAGGCGCGCGTGCGCCTGCGCCGCTTGTCGTTGGCCGCGAAGCGCGAGCAATCGGCGATGGCATCGAGCACGATCTGCTGTCGCTCCCGGTTGAGCACGCCCGCTTCCTCGGCAGATTCGAAGGGAACATCTTCGGGAGTCGTCGGACGCCAATGATCGTTGCCGCGATTGGTATACGCGATGCGGTACTTCATGTCGGCCGAAATCACGGCGATGCTGTGCCAGTCGCTGCTCACCACGAAGGGACGTGGCGAATCATCCAGCAGGTTTCGGCCCAAGGAGTAGTTTCCCGCCTCCCGGGGCGCGCCGAGCGCTTGCAGCACGGTGGTGCCGATATCGACATGGATGGTCGGCGTCCGGACAACGCGATGCGGCACGCCGGGCAGCCAGGTCACGAGCGGCGTATGGATCTGCTCCTCGACGAAACTGGAGTTATGGCCCCAGGCGCCCTTTTCCATGAACTCCTCGCCGTGGTCGCCGGTAATGACGATGATGGTGTTGTCGAGCAGGCCCTGGCGTTCGATTTCGTCGAGAACGCGGCCGATTTGCGCGTCAACCCAGTGAGACGCATTGGTGTAGCGATTCAGCAGCGAACCGATACTCGGCGCCAGCTCTTGCCGGCTCATGCGCGTGTAGTCGACGTTTTCAAGATAAGGGCGGGCGATGACGGCCTCTTCCGGAAAAGAATAGCGGGCGTGCGTCGATTCCATGAAGAAGAAGCTCATGAAGGGACGCTGGCGGTCCCGCGTGCGCAAGGCCTGAATCAAGGCCGTGGCATTGTCGCGATCCTTCTCCCAAGGCTCCACCGGTGCATCGATCTCGTGCAGCGCGCTGGCCGGAATCTTCGCGAAGATCGTCCTGTCGAATTCGGGATAGGAAAACCGGGCGCTGGTCCGCAAGTCGAACTGGTAGCCGAGGTCCTGAAACCGGTCCATCAACAACGGGCTGCGCTGGGCATGCAGGAAGCTCTGCCAGTACGAACCATAGAGGCCGTAGAACAGGCCGAAGAGGCCTTCGCGCGTGCCATTGCCGCTCGAATAGTGCCGTTCGAAATGCTGACCGCGCTGGGCCAGGCGCCAGACATTCGGCATGATGGTTTCGGTCAGGCGATCCCAGCGCAGCGACTCCACCGCGAAAATCACGACATTGGGCGGATTGACGACGGGCGAGAACGCCACCTCGGCCAGCGGATAATGCACGCGGCCTCCCGCAACCTCCGGCGCCGGACCTTCGGAGCGGGAAACCGGATTCAGGCCGAACTTTGCCGCCACGGCCCGAAAAGTGGTTCGTCCGTAATAGGGGTAAGTGCGCGCCGCGTCGAGAACCTGTCCGTCGTTCGACAGGTCGGCGAGGCCGAACATGACCCGCTCGCCGGCCATTGCCACCAGCAGGACGACCAATGCTTGGCGCCACTTGAGGCGCATCGTCGTCGTTTTCGCAATCCATCCGCTCAACGGCCACATCAGTGCCTGGGATAGGAAATGGCCGGCGGCAATCAGCGCCACCGAGCGGTAGGTGCCGCCATCGCCGCCTAGGGAGTCGATCCCCCCCGGCGTAATCAGCAGATTCAGGACGAAACCGTTGAAATGGAACCGGTACAAATCGAAGATCGCGCTGTCGGCGCGGATGAAGATCATGCATACGGCCGTCGTCAGCACCGCGACCGACGGCACGAGCCACGGCGGCCGCCGCGACCACAAGCATGTCAGCCAGGTCAACAGCAGCGCGGGCATCAGATAGACCACGCTGTACGTCAGCCATACGAGACCTTGAAACAATGTGGTGCCGTTGAACCCGAACGATGACTCGCTATTGCTCAGGTAAGCCGAGGTCACGACGAGCATGTGCGCCCAGGACAGGGCGGCGAACCATCCGAAATTACGCGGCAAGACCGGCGCCCGGCGCGTCCCGTCGGCCCACACCCTCATCGTTTGGCAGCCACGGCGCCCGTGGAATTTTCCTGCAGGCTCGCCGTCGCAGTCTGCAGGAACGCCTCGAGCCGCTTCCTGAGAAGGCTTACGTCCGACCCGGCCGCCGCTTCGGTGGCGGCGGGATCGTTTCCGAAACGATAGGTGTAAAGCTTGGGCGCCATGGTTCGCGATTCGACCAGCACCTGGTCGTCGGCAACGATGGCGACCAGTTGCCCTCCCCCCGACGGCTTGATCACGCCCATCCCTTTGTCGTTCGCCGGAAGATTGAGCAAGTCCCGCCCCCAACATTGATGGCGCAGCGCCCCGCCGAACCGGCCCATGATGGTCGGCACGACGTCGACCTGGGTGCCCACCGTGTCGCTGACGCGACCGAACTTTTCCTGGACGCCGGGGCCGATCAACAGCAGCGGCACGTGGAACCGCACGAGATTCATTTCCGTGAGTTGCGAGGCATTGGCAAAGCCGTGATCGCCGACGATGACGAAAAGGGTCTGCTTGAAGAAGGGTTCGCGCCGGATCCGGTCGAAGAAGCGGCCAAGGGCCCAGTCGGAATAGCGCATCGCCGTCAGGTGCTGATCCAGCACGCCGTGACCCGTCACCGGCGCCACGGGCAGTTTTTCCGGCAAGGGATAGGGCGTATGGTTGGACAGCGTCTGCAACAGCGCGTAGAAAGGCGGCCCCGCCGATTTGCGCACCAGTTCCTCGGCCGCCCGATCGAACATGTCCTGGTCGGAAACGCCCCAGGTAGGATCGAAGACGATCGGATTCTTGAAGTCGAAGCGGCCGATGAAGTGGCTCATGCCCTGACGGCCGAAAAAGCCCGACTGGTTGTCCCAGGCAAAATCGCCGTTATAGACGTACAGGTTGTCGAAACCCCGGCTGTTGAGCAGCTGCGGCAGGCCGGAAAAATCATGGCTGCCTTCCGGCGTTTGCATCAGGTACTCGAAACCGGGCAGGTTCGGAAAGCACCCCATGGTGGCGAACATGCCCTGATGGGTATGGGTGCCGTTGGAAAAGAAGCGGCTGAACAACAATCCTTCACTGGCCAGCCTGTCGAAATTCGGCGTGATCTCCGGCGTGCCGCCCAGCACGCCCACCGAGTGCGCGGCGAAGCTTTCCATCATGATGACGACCACATTGCGGATCGGCAGCACCTTGTCGGCCGGAGGCAGGTAATCCCGGCGCACGGCCGCACTGTCGGCATCGACCAACCGATCGGCCGGCGTCAACAGCATGGTGCGCACGGTGGCGAGCGCATCGTCACGCGCCATGGTCGCGCGCCAGACGTTGTCGCGATGATCGGAAAACTGGGTGCTCGCCGCCGCCGCCAGCGACAGGGTGGCGTTCAAGCCCAGTTGGTTGGCAAACACCGACGTTGTCGTGAAAGCATCGCCCCAGCGCAGCGGCGGCCCCTGCCGCAAGGTGCCGCGAATGGCAAACACCGCCAGCAGCAGGGAGAGCGCCAGCGCCGCCATCCGCCGCCAGCCACTTGAGGCGCCTGAGGCAGTGCCGCCCGCACCCGGCGCGGGAACGCCGCGGGTGGCGATGTCGATGCGCCGGAACAGCCAAACCGTCAATCCGAGGGCAATCGCCCAGACGAACAAGTGGCGCAGCACGGGAAACCCGTGCCAGATCATGCTCGCCACCGTGCGCGGATCCTCCCGGAGATACTGGAACACCAGGCTGTTGAGCCGCTGATTGAACTCGCGATAGAAATCCAGTTCGATGATGCCGAGCAGCAGAATCACCCCGGCGAACAGCGACAGCCAGCCGCGCATCGCCCTCCGGGCCGCCATTGCCCGCTGGCTGAGCAACGCCAGCAACAACGGCACGCAGCCGAGGGCGGCCAGGCGCAGATCGAAGCGGAGGCCGTTGATGAATGCCTCGCCGATGGCGGCGATCGGCGTCCCGTCCAGTTGCTCGCTGTTGTAAGCCAAAAGACCGACGCGCAGGCCGCTCAGCGCCACCACCAGGACCAGCAGGGCCAGCACGGTGAAGGCCAGATGGTCGCGCGTGCGGATTAGCCTGTTGTCCTGACTGTCTGGCACGGTATCGAACGCCGGTGGGTGGGCTGGGGACTCAAGATGAGGTGCATCACGATAAAGCGCCATCCTTAAGGCCACCTTAAACCCGCTCGACTCAGGCGGCAAGGGTTCAAGGCAAGGGTTGACCCCGCGCATTATGCGCGAATTCGCGCGGCCCCCAACACATCTCCGTCCGGCCAACCCGTCTTGCCCGCTATCGGGACATCTGCCCGGCACCGGGCCGCCGGCTGCCGCCATCGCGACCATTAAGTTTCGGTTAATCCGCCGCCGCTAGGCTTAGCGCCATGTCATCGTCGGAGTTCGTGAAATCATGCCTGGCGCCTTGCGGAACATGCTTCGCTTGAGGAAGGACGCGCTTTTTGTCCGGCATACCGTGATCGGCTCGCACCGCCGCGACGAGGTCGAGGAATTCGTCCGCGCCACGTTCAAATCGCGGTTCGATGCCGAGCTCACCTGTTTCGCTCCCAATCTGATGGCGCTGGAACGCGACGACCGCATCGTCGCCGCCGCCGGCTGGCGCTGCGCCGCCGATGCGCCGCTGTTCCTCGAAAGCTATCTCGACGCCCCGGTCGAAACCGCCGTGGCCAAGCTGGCCGGACATCCGGTCGAACGCTCGCGGATCGTCGAAGTGGGCAATCTGGCCGCCGCCCGCGCCGGCGCCAGCGTCGATGTGATCCTGGCGCTGTCGCGTCATCTTGACCGTCTCGGTTACGAATGGGTGGTGTTCACCGCGACGCGGGAGTTGATCGGCATCTTCCGCAAGCTGGGGCTGGCGCCGCTGGCGCTGGCCCCCGCCGATCCCGAGCGCCTGGGCGCCCGGGCCGGTGCCTGGGGTCGTTACTACGACAACGCGCCGGTGGTGGTGGCCGGCCGCATCCGCCTGGCCCTGGAGAAATCGGCGCGCCGCCATGACTGACTTTCGCTGGCGGGATTTTGTGTCCGGTCTGTCCGGAAATTCCCGGGGCCTGCCCATGTTCGTGGGTAGCGACCGGGCCTGGCTGGCGGAGGATGTCGGCACCGAACTCGACGCGCTCGGCGCGCGCCTGGGCACATGCCGGGTGCTTGGCGTCCTGGCCGACAACGGACCCGCTTGGGCCATGATCGACCTCGCCGCGCAGGACGCCGGCATCGCGCACCTGCCGTTGCCCGGATTTTTCAGCCCCGCGCAATTGCGCCATGCGATCGAGCAGGCGGCGGCCGACACGATCGTCACCGACCAGCCCGAGCGCATCGGCGCCCTCGATCTGCAATTCGCCATCACCGGCGCCTGGCAAGGCTTGGCCTGGATGCGACGCGTCGTGCCACCGGCCGGTTTGCCTGCCGGCACGGCCAAGATTTCCTTCACCTCGGGCAGCACCGGTGCGCCCAAGGGCGTTTGTCTCGACGCCCGCGGCCTGCGCGCAACCGCGCAGGCCGTGTGCCGGCGGCTGCGCGACCTGCCGCTCGAGCGCCACCTGGCCGTATTGCCGCTGTCGCTGCTGCTCGAAAACGTCGCGGGGCTTTACGCGCCGCTGTTGCGCGGGATGTCGGTCCATCTGCCTGCGCTCGCCGAGCTCGGCTGGCGCGGCATGGCCGGCTTCGACGCCATGACGCTGGACGTCGCCGTTCGGGCCAGCAGGGCCAGCAGCGCCATTCTGGTGCCGGAGCTGCTGAAGGCCTGGACGATATCGCTTGCCGGCGCGGAATGCCGAGCGCCGGACAGGCTGCGCTTCGTCGCCGTGGGCGGCGCGCGCGTCGCCCCCGAATTGGTGCGCATGGCGCGCCAGCGGGGCATTCCGGCCTATCAGGGATACGGACTGACCGAGTGCGGCTCGGTCGTGACCTTGAACCAGCCGGGCGACGACGCCGGCAGTGACGACGACGTGGGTCGTCCGCTGGATCACGCGAAAGTTCGCATCGAAGGAAACGAGGTGATGGTCCGCACGCCGGCCTTTCTCGGCTATGTCGGCGGGGCCGTCAATACGGATGCCGAATTTCCGACGGGAGATCTTGGCGAAGTCGATGCGCGCGGCCATCTGCATCTCACCGGTCGGCGCAAGCACCTGCTGATCACCTCCTACGGCCGCAATCTCGCGCCCGAATGGATCGAGGCCGCCCTGCTGGCGCAGCCCGCGATCGTCCAGGCCCTGGTGGTGGGCGACGGCCGTCCGGCGCCGGCCGCGATCGTCGTGCCGGCGCCCTGGGCGCGCGTGGCCGATATCGACGCGGCCCTGCTGGCCGCCAACCAGACACTGCCCGACTACGCACGCGTGGCGCATCGCCTGCTCGTCGAGCCGTTCACGCCGGCCAACGGCCTGGCCACCGGCAATGGACGTCCGGTGCGTTCGGCCATCATCGACCGTCATGCCGCGCTCATCGCGGCCCTGTATTCCTGTGAGGAAGCCCAAGATGCCGTTTTATGAGCAACTCCAGGCGGCCACCGCCGAATCCCGCGCCCAGCTGATCTCCGCGCCGATCATTGCCGATTGCCTTGCCGGCCGCGTGAGCCGCGCCAGCTACCTGGCCTTCCTCGGCCAGGCCTATCACCACGTCCGCCACACCACACCGCTGCTGATGAGCCTGGGCGGTCGCCTGCCGGAACGGCTGGGCTGGGCGCGCAAGGCGGTGGCCGAATACATCGAGGAGGAAATTGGCCACGAGGAATGGATTCTCAACGACATCGCCGCCGCTGGCGGCGATCCCGAGGCCGTGCGCGCCAGCCGGCCCGACCTGCCTGCCGAGGTCATGGTCGCCTACGCCTATGACCTGATCAACCGCGGCAACCCGGCCGGATTCTTCGGCATGGTGTTCGTGCTGGAAGGCACCAGCGTCGCACTGGCGCTGACGGCCGCCGATCGCATCCAGCAGGCGCTCGGCTTGCCCGACGGCGCGTTTTCCTATCTGCGCTCGCACGGCACCCTGGATCAGGCGCATACCCAGCATCTGGCTCGGCTGCTGGAGCACATGACGCCGGAAGACCAGGCCGACGTGCTGCGCGCGGCGCAGGTTTTCTTCAAGCTGTACGGCGACGTTTTCCGCGCGCTGCCCATGTCCGGAGGTTCCGCATGCAACTGAATCATGCCCGTATTTTGCTGACCGGCGCCACCGGCGGACTTGGCCAGGCCCTGGCCGGCGAGCTGTCGGCGACGGGAGCGGCGCTATTGCTGTCCGGCCGCAATGCCGAGCGGCTGGCGGAAATCAAGGTTGCGCCCGGGACGGACTACACGACCCTGCAGGCCGACCTGGCCAGGGGCGAAGGCATTGCCGCGGCTGCCACCGCGGCTCGGCACTTCCGGGTCAACATGCTCATCAACAACGCCGGCATCGGCTGCTTCGGCCTGCTGGAGCAGCAGGGCTGGCCCCCCGTCGAAAAAGTATTGGCGATCAACCTGGAATCGCCCATCAGGCTCACGCAGGCTTTGTTGCCATGGCTGCGCGCGCAGCCGGAGGCCGCCATCGTCAACATCGGCTCGACCTTCGGCAGCATTCCGTTCGCCGGCTTCGCGGCTTACTCGGCGACCAAAGCCGGACTGCGCGCCTTTTCCCAGGCATTGCGGCGGGAACTCGCCGATTCGCTGATCCGGGTGGTGCATGTGGCACCGCGTGCGATCGACACGGCGCTCAACGCGCCCGCCGTCAACGCCCTCAACCGATACCTGAAGAGCCACAGCGATTCGCCCGAGGCGGTTGCCGCCCACATCGTCGCGACCCTGCGCAACGACCGTTCGGAAAGCCATATCGGCTTTCCCGAGCGACTGTTTGCCTGGCTCAACGGCTTCGCGCCCGGACTGATCGACCGAGGGCTTGCCGGCAAGCTCGCCGCCATCAAACAACACGCCTCCTCCCAATAAGCGCTGCCAAAGGAAACGCCATGCCCGCACGTTCGCTCCTCATCGCTCTTCTCACCAGCCTCGTTTCGGTCGTGCACGCCGCCGGCGACGAGCTGGTCCGCCCGATCCAGGATCAGTGGGCGGAGATCAAATATCGCCAACCGGAAAAGCAGCAGGCCGATCTCTATCGCGAGCTTGCCGCCAAGGCGCACAAGCTGTCCGACGCCAACCCGAACATGGCCGAGCCTCTCATTTGGGAAGGCATCGTCGTTTCGAGCGAGGCGGGCGTACGCGGCGCGCTCGGCGGCGCGCTCGGCTTGGCCAAGGAAGCCAAGCGCCTGCTCGAGGAAAGCCTGAAACTCGACGAGAGAGCGCTGAACGGCTCGGCCTATACCAGTTTGGCAACGCTGTACGCCAAGGTACCGGGATGGCCGATAGGCTTCGGCGACAAGAAGCGCGCCGAGGAGTTCTTCAAGAAGTCGCTTGCCTTGAATCCCGCCGGTATTGACCCGAACTTCTTTTACGGCGAGTATCTGGCCGACCAGGACCGCGTTGCCGAGGCGCGCGGCTATCTGGAAAAGGCCCTCAAGGCACCCGACCGGCCGGGACGGGAACTGGCCGACCAGGGGCGCCGACAAGAGATCCAGGCACTGCTGAACAAGATCGGGAAGGATGCGCGGTAATTGAGACTACTGGTCGTCGAAGACGATGCGCTCCTTGGCGACGGCATACGGGCGGGATTGGCGCTGGCCGCCTACGCCGTGGATTGGGTGCGCGACGGCGATGCCGCACGACGGGCGCTGATCGACCACGATTACGACGCCTGCGTCCTCGACCTTGGCCTCCCGCGTCGCGATGGCTTGTCCGTGCTGCGTGAGCTGCGCCAGCGCGGCAGCCGGCTGCCGGTCATCATCCTGACGGCGCGCGACACCAGCGAAGACAAGATCGCCGGACTCGACAGCGGCGCCGACGACTACCTGACCAAGCCATTCGACCTCCCCGAATTGCAGGCGCGTCTGCGCGCGCTGCTGCGCCGCGTCAGCGGCATGGCACGCCCGGTGCTGGAGCATGCCGGCATCACGCTCGATCCGGTCGCCAAGCGCGTGACCCACCACGGCCAGGAGGTGCCTTTGTCGGCGCGGGAATACGCGCTGCTGCTCGACTTGCTCAACCACGCCGACCACGTGCGGACGCGCGCCCAGCTGGAGGAGAGTCTCTACGCCTGGGGAGAAGAAACGGGCAGCAACACCGTCGAGGTTTACATCCATCACCTGCGCAAGAAGCTCGGTCCCGATTGCATCAGGACGGTGCGCGGCCTGGGATACCAACTGGGGGGTCCGCCCGGATGACCAAGGCCGCCTGCGCAACCGGCCGGCATTGATGAAATGAGCGCTAGCCTGATGCGACCAGGCCGCGCGCACTCGCTGCGCTGGCGTCTCCTGTTCGCCGTCTGCCTCGTCGTCCTGCTGATCTGGGGCCTGACCGGCGTCCTGACCCACAACAAGGCGCTCCACGAGGCCGAGGAGCTGATGGATGGCCATCTGGCCCAGCGCGCCCATCTGCTTCTGGCCTTGCTGGCGGACAACGAGGATCGCCTCGATGGTCTTGGCGAGCGCCTCGTCGGCGTTCGACCGGCGAAGGACAACGTCTATGAACCGCCGCTCGAATTCCAGTTCGGGCGCGCCGACGGCACCATACTCCTGCGTTCGGGCAACGCGCCCGACCTGCCGATCACCGGCATGCCCGGCTACAGCGACATCCTGCGCAAGAAGGCGTCCTGGCGCATCCTCAACATGGTCTCGCCGGAAGGCCGATACCGCATCCAGGTCGCGCAGTCCATCGATGTCCGCAACCTTGCAGCGTTCGAGGTGGCGAGCCAGGCGATTCTGCCCGTGGCGCTTATCCTCCCCGTGCTCTTGCTTCTGCTCTATCTTTCCATCCGTCGCGGCCTGCGCCCGCTCGACCAGCTGGCGACGGATGTGGCGTCGCGAGGCTCGGACAATCTTTCGCCTCTGCCCAACGCTCCGGTGCCGACCGAAGTCCGGCCCTTGGTGGCGGCATTGAATCGCTTGTTCTTTCGGGTCGGCTTGGCGCTGGAAAACGAACGTCGCTTCACGGCCGACGCAGCGCACGAACTGAGAACGCCACTCGCTGCGCTCAAGATTCAGGCGCAGGTGGCCAGGCTCAGCGAGGACGCGCAGACGCGCGGGCACGCCCTGCGCCAGATCGAAGCGGGCGTCGACCGCGCGACGCATCTGGTCGACCAGCTGCTGCGCCTCGCGAAGCTAGACCCGTTGTCCAGCCTGCCGTCGCCGAAGCGCCTTGACTTGAACGGCATCGTCCGCGAGGTGGTCGCTGGCATGGCGGCCGATGATCGCGCCGCGCGGCGGATCGTCATGATCCTTCCGGATGCCGCGACGATCGAGGGCGATCCGGGACTGCTGGCGATCGCCGTCCGCAACCTGGTCGACAACGCGATGCGCTATACGCCACCCGGCAGCACCATCACCATCGGCGTGCGCGCGGACGCGGACGGCGTGTCGCTGGCCGTGAGCGACGACGGTCCCGGCGTGTCTCCCCTGGATCTGCCGCGACTGGGCAAACGGTTCTACCGGAGCCAGGACAACACGACGGAAGGCAACGGTCTCGGCCTCGCCATCGTCACGCGCATCGCCGAACTGCATGGCGCGCGACTGGTCTGCGCCAACCCGCCAACGGGAGGATTCGTCGCCCGCATCGTCGGCCTGGCGAACGGCCACGGCCGGCATCCCGACACGCCATCGGCCGGCGTCATGCCGGCCGTCGACGACAAGAACGCATCCAGGCGCTGATCAGCTTGCGCAGCTGGCCGCGCGCGAGCAACTGGCCGGGGGCGGCGCGCAGCGCGGTGAACAAATACTGCTTCGCCCGGGAACGCTCCCCGGTTCGCGCGGCGGCCCGCGCGAGGGCCAGATACCGCTGGGCCAGATAAGATGGCTTGAGCTTCTGGCACTCGTCCGGCAAGCCCCGGAAAATCTCGTCGGCCAGCGCTCGCTCGAGCGGTTCGCTCACCTTCACGGCATGGCGCAGGCTGTCGGGATGCTTGTGTATCCGCACCAGCGGGACATCGATCACCTTGATGCGGCCTCGCGCAAGCCAGTGGGCCGATACCGGGATGTCCTCGCGACCCCGAAACGCCTCGGGATAGGGGCGGCTCTCGACCAGCTCCCGCGCCACGGCCACGGCGCCATGGCTCACCGAGATCGTCTTGTCGAGGAGATGGCCGGCCACGCGCCGGCAGGGATCGTCATCCAGGCGGCGCGGGGGCGAATGCCGTTTTTCACGGCCATCCGGCCAGCGGGTCAGGCGGCCGCCCAGCACGACCGTCGCCCGCGGGTCATCCCGGAACGCCGAGCATATCGCGGCCAGCGCCCCAGGCAGGAGTTCGTCGTCGGCATCCAGAAAAAGCACATGGCTGCCGCGGCTGGCGCGCAGCCCGGCATTGCGCGCGGCGGCTGCGCCGGCGTTGTCCTGGCGCAGCCAGCGAACACGGGGTGAACCGCCGGCAGCGATGGCTTCGAGCAGCCTTGGCGTCTCGTCGGTGGAACCGTCGTCGACCACGAGCAACTCACACTCGTCGTCCAACTGGCCCAGAACGGAATCGAGCGTCCGGCCCAGCAAATGTCCATAGTTGTAGGTCGGAACGACAACGCTCAGCAGGATGCCCGGAATGGTCATCGGCCGTTCTTGTTCACCAGCACGCAGTCGACTTCGATGACGGAAAGGTCGGGATTGCGGCTCACCGGATACAGGCCGCTGACCCGGAAGCCGCCGCGTTCATAGCGGGCCAGGACGTCGAGCCAGTGCGGCGCCTGCTCGTAGATCGGAATCAGGGAGAGTTCCGAGAGCAGCGCCGGTACCCGCCCGAGCAAGGTGCCGGCGCCCTCGAACACTTTCAGGTCGTAGCCTTGCGTGTCCATCTTGAGGAAGATTCTCGCATCGCCCGGCAAGTCGCGTCCGGCGAAGAAGTGATCGAGGGTGTCGATCTCGATGGTTTCCTGCGCGCTCGCCTCGATCTTCGGATACCGCGTCTTGCCATAATCGTTCGCCGTCAGCAGCGAATTGAGATCCGACGACTTCGACAAGTTGATGGCCATCCGCGCCTGCCGGTCGCCCAGACCCAGCTTGAAGACCTGCCATCGATCGTCGCCCCGGGCGGCCGCCGACAAGCGCTCGAATGAGGCCGTGACAGGCTCGAAGGAATAGATGTGGCCGCAATACCCGGCTTGCCGGATCATGCTGGCGAACTGCCCGAGATTTGCGCCGACATCCAGCACGACATCGATTCGGTAGCGGTCGAAGACGTTCTTCAGGTGCGACCGCAAGGAAGGGCTTTTCTTCTCCTTGATCAGTTCGTAACCCAAAGCCTGAGAGAGGCTGCGCAACGGCTTCATTCGGCACTGTTCCCCATAAGATGGCCACGCTCCGGTGATTCGCTTGCCGAGACCGGCGCTTGAGCGGGCGCCGGCATCGGCGGCGGCACCCGGACGATCACGACCGCTTCGCCGGCACCGTTATCGAAGCGACCGATGGCTTGCAGACCGCTGGCGGCCAGCCACGCATCCACCCAAGGCATCCGCTGCGAATCGGACAGCGCCAACATCGAAAATTCTGCCTTGGCCGCCGCCTGCGCAAGCGCCTGACGATCAAGCACCTGCCGCTTGCGGCCGGCAAACCCCCAGCCAGCGTAATACGCCACTCTCGGATCCTCCACATAGACCTGCGCCGAGTCGGGTGAATGGGTCGCCAGCCAGGCGCCGGCCGCCGACAGGTGCGCCTGGCCAGGCGCCAGCGAAACCACGTTGGCAAGCATGGTGACCAGCCCCGTGCCAATGATGGCCCAGCGCCAGCGCGGCCAACGCCGAAGCAGCATGAGCAGGCCGGTCGCGACCATCGGCACCACCAGTAAGGTCAGCATGCTGACATAGCGGGACGACAGGAAGAGCAGATCCGCGGCAAACAGCATCAACGCCAACACATGCGCCAGAAAAGCCCACGCCAGCAAGGCCCAGCGCCTGACGAGCGCTTGGCCGGCGCCGACGAAGGCCGGATAGGCAAACGGGACGAGGAATGCGCCCAGCATCTTGATGAACTTGATCGGAATGAGCGACAGCATGCCGAAGAAGAGGATGTAGCCCGCTTCCTTGCGCGAGTACTCCGGCAGGATGCCCGCACTGACCAGACGCGCGGCATGCTCCGACCAATTGTGGGCGCCCAGCAGGTTCGCCGCATTCAGATAGCGCAGCACGCGCGCAGGCCAATCGATGAGACCGGCACCGTCCAGCAGGACCAGCAGCACCAAAGTCAGGAGCGGCAGGGCGGCGACTGCCGCGACGCGTCGTATCCGCTCGCCGGCAGGCGCGGCGGTCGCCTGCCAAGCCATCAGCGCCAGGAAGAACACGACCGCTTCCAACCTGAACAGCATCGCCGCAACCAGCGCCAGCTGGCAGAACAGCGCATCGCGCCAACCGCAACCGGCACGCTCCCAGCGCAACGCCAGCCAGAACGCCAGCATGGCAAAGAACCAGTAGCCATACTCGCGCAGCAGTTGATCGCGATAGCCGTTGTAGCCGGGCATGGCCAGCACCACGAGGCAGGTCGCCCAGGCCAGCGACGCGTCGCCCTGTGGGTGGCGGCGCGCCAGGTCGACCATCAGCGCGCAAGCCCCCGCGAGAAACAGGCCATTGACGACCTGGCCGGCCGTCTCGAGGTCGATGCCCGTGAGCTTGCCCAAACCGGCGATCAGCATCGGCAACAGCGGCCAGTCGAAACTGCCGAGCAGCGCCGGATAGCCGTCGGCGAGAAAAGTATGCGCCGCGTCGACATAGAGCATGCCGTCGCGATTGAGGACGCTGCTGCCGCCGACGGCGATCGCCGACAGGACGAGGCTGACCAGGAATGCAGTCCACGCCGGGGCCGATGGACCGAGGCGGGCGTTCAGCCGGCCGATCACCGGCGCCATGCCAACCGCCTCATACCGCCTTGACGACCAGGATGTCCTCCATGATCAGGTAGCGGAGGTCGGAACCGAAGAACATGTTGAGCGCGTCGGTCGGCGAGCAGATCATCGGCTCGCCGCGGCGGTTCAGGGAGGTGTTGAGCACCACGCCGTTGCCGGTGAGTGTCTCCAGCGCGACCATCAGGTCGTAGTAGCGCGGATTGTGATCGCGCTTCAGCACCTGGGCGCGCGAAGTGCCATCCTCATGGACGACTTCCGGCACGCGCGACTTCCACTCGTCGGCCACTTCGAAAGTGAAGGTCATGAACGGTGCCGGATGCTCCGACTGCAGCATCCGCGGCCCGACGCTATCGAGCATGGAGGGACAGAAAGGCCGCCAGCGCTCGCGGAACTTGATCTGCGCATTGATGCGGTCGGCCACGCCCGCGACGCTCGGACAACCCAGGATCGAACGGCCGCCCAGCGCGCGCGGACCGAATTCCATGCGGCCCTGGAACCAGGCGACGGGGTTGCCCTCGGCGAGGATTTGGGCAATCCGGCGTGGCACCGCCGTGTCGCCATGCTCGATCTTCTGCCACTGCGGCCTGTCTGGATGGGCTTCACAGGCGGCGATCACCTGCGCGTTCGTGTAGCGCGGGCCGAGATAGACGTGTTCCATCTTCTCGACCGGCACGCCGCGCTGCACCGAGACATACGAGGCCGCACCGATGGCCGTGCCGGCATCGCCCGAGGCGGGCTGGACGAACAGCTCCCGCAGTTCCGGCCTCGCGATGATCTTCTGGTTGAGCTTGACGTTGAGCGCGCCGCCGCCCGCAAAAGCGAGCTTGCCGGTTTCCCTGAGCACGTCGCCCAAATAGTAGTCCATCATCTGCAACGACAGATCCTCGAACAGCGCCTGCATGCTGGCCGCATAATGAATGTAGGGGTCGTCGGCGATGTCGCCCTCGCGCCTGGGGCCGAGCCACTCGATCAGCTTCGGCGAAAAGTAGTAACCCTTGCCCTTTTCCTTGTAGCGGCGCAGGCCGATCACATTGGCATAGTCGGTATTGACGATCAGCTCGCCGTTGTCGAACCTGGCCAGCCGCGAGAAGTCGTAGCGCGTCGGGTCGCCGTAGGGCGCCATGCCCATCACCTTGTACTCGCCGTCGAGCATCTCGAAGCCGAGGTACTCGGTCAGGGCGCCGTAAAGGCCGCCGAGCGAGTCGGGGTCGTAGAACTCCTTGATCTTGCGGATGCGGCCGTTCTCCCCGATGCCGAAGAAAGTGGTGGCGTACTCGCCCTTGCCGTCGATGCCGAGGATCGCCGTCTTCTCCTGGAACCCGGAACAGTGATAGGCGCTCGAGGCATGGGCCAAGTGGTGTTCGACCGGCACGATCTCGGTCTTGGCCAGGTCGAAGCCGAGCTCGCGCAGGCACGCTTCGATACGGGCGCGATAGCGGCGGTAGCGACGGTTGCCATTGAGGATGGCGTCGATGCCGCGGTCGGGCGCGTACCAGTAGCGCCTTGCGTAGTGCCAGCGGGCCGGGCCGGCCAGGCTCACCGGCGCAAAGGGAATGGCCACCGCGTCCACCTGCCCGGGCTTGATGCCGGCAAAGTCGAGGCAGAATCTCGCCGCCTCGACGGGCATGCGCCCCTTGGCGTGCTTGTCGCGGATGAAACGCTCCTCCTCGGCGGCCGCGACGAGCCTGCCGTCGATGTAGAGGGCGGCGGACGGGTCGTGCGAAACCGCGCCGGACAATCCAAGTATGGTCAGTGCCACGGAACTGGTCCCGGGGGAAAGGCCGTAAGTATACAGGCCGGCGGGCGGGCGCCGCTTATAATCCGCCGGCCATGCGCGTCCTGCTCGTGAAAACCTCCTCGCTCGGCGACGTCGTGCACAACCTGCCGGTCGCCAGCGACATTCATCGGGTGTTTCCGGACGCAAGAATCGACTGGGTGGTGGAGGAAAATTTTGCGGAGATTCCGCGGCTGCATCCCGCCGTGGCCGACGTCATTCCCGTGGCCGTGCGGCGTTGGCGGAAGTCGCCCTGGTCGCCGGCCACCTGGCGCGAAATCACCGCCTATCGGCGCGCCGTCACGGCTGACTTTCATGACGCCGTAGTCGATACCCAAGGCTTGCTCAAGAGCGCCCTGCTCGCCCGTTGGGCCAAAGCCCGCTTGTGCGGCCATGCCGCCGACTCGGCGCGCGAGCCGCTCGCGGCGCGCTTTTACCAGCGCCGGTACAGCGTCGATAAACGCCTGCATGCCGTCACCCGCAACCGCCTGCTCGCCGCGATGGCGCTCGATTATTCGCTCGACGCGCTGCCGCTCGACTACGGCATCGCGGCGCCGCCGCTGGCGGCGCCCTGGCTGCCCGCCGGCAGGTATGCGGTGTTGCTCACCGCCACCAGCCGGTCCGACAAGGAATGGCCGGAAGCGGCATGGCGCTCGCTCGGCGCGGCGCTGATCGACGCCGGCCTGTCTTGCGTGCTGCCCGGCGGGACGCCGGCCGAGCGGGCCCGGGCGGCGCGGCTGGCCGCGATGCTCGGCAGGGGGGCCGTGGCGGCGCCGGCGATGAACCTGACCGAACTGTCCCGCCTGCTGGCGGGCACCGCGCTGGTAGTCGGCGTCGACACAGGTCTTGTCCATCTCGCCGCCGCCCTCGGGCGGCCGACCATCGCGCTCTACTGCGCCTCAGCCCCGGCGTTGACCGGTGTGCTGGCCGGTGCCGATGCCGTCAATCTCGGCGACAAAGGCCGCCCGCCCGCCGACGGCGAAGTGATCCGCCAGGCCCGGGAGCTGCTCGGTTGATGGCGCGGCTTCTGTACACGCTCGCGGTCGTCGCGCTGTTGCCCTGGGCCTTCTTTCACCTGGTCTGGCGCAGCCGCCGCCAGCCGGAGTATCTGCAACACTGGGGGGAACGTCTCGGCTGCTACGGCGCGCGCACCGCCGGCGACGTGATCTGGATCCATGCGGTCTCCGTCGGCGAAACGCGCGCGGCGCAGCCGCTGGTGGCGGCCCTGCGGCAACGCCATCCCGGCTGCCAGATCGTCATGAGCCACATGACGCCAACCGGGCGCCAGACCGCTGCAACGCTGTTCGGCGACAGCGTGCTGCGCGTCTATCTGCCCTACGACACCCCCTGGGCGGTGGCCGCCTTTCTCGACCGCTTCCGACCGAAACTGGGCCTGGTCATGGAAACGGAACTTTGGCCCAACCTGGTGGCTGCCTGCCGGCAGCGCGTGCTGCCGCTCCTGCTGGTCAACGCCCGTCTTTCCGAGCGCTCGGCGCGGCGCTACGCGCGCGTCGCGGCCTTGGCGCGGCAGACTCTGAGCGGACTCGCCGCCGTCGCGGCGCAGGGGGAAGACGACGCCCGGCGCCTACGGGAGTTGGGCGCCCCGGAGGTATCGGTGCTGGGCAACGTGAAGTTCGATATCGAACCGCCGCCGCCGCAACTGGCGCTCGGCGACGAATTCCGCCGGCGCATCGGCGACCGGCCCGTGTTCCTGTGCGCCAGTACCCGCGAGGGCGAGGAAGCGCTGATTCTCGATGCCTGGCCGCGAGATCAGCGTGCGCTGCTGGTAATCGTGCCGCGCCATCCTCAACGCTTCGAGGAGGTTGCGGCCCTGGTCGCTGCAAGGGGACTGCGCGTGCAACGGCGTTCCGACCAGGCGCCCGTCGGGGCAGATACGCAGGTATGGCTCGGCGACAGCATGGGCGAGATGTTCGCCTACTACGCAGCGGCCGATGTCGCCTTCGTCGGCGGCAGCCTGCTGGATTACGGCTGCCAGAATCTCATCGAGCCCTGCAGCATCGGCCGACCGGTGCTGATCGGGCCATCCACTTTCAATTTCGCGGAAGCGGCGCGGGAAGCGTTGGCGGCCGGGGCCGCCCTCCAGGTGCCGGAGGCGCCGGCACTGGCGGCCGAGGCGCTGGCGCTGCTCGCCGATCCGGCTCGGTGCACCGCCATGGCTGACGCCGGTCGATCCTTCACCGCGCGCCACCGCGGCGCGGCGGCGCGAACCCTGGCGCTGATCGCGCGGTTTATTCCAGCAGGCCGTTGATCGCGGCCAGATCGTCCTCGGTCAGGTTGCCGGCCGCCGACTTGAGCTTGAGCTGCGCGATCAACGTATCCAGCCTGGCCTTGATCAGCTTCTGGCGCGTGTCGTAAAGCTGGCTTTGCGCATTGAGCACGTCGATGTTGATGCGCACGCCGACTTCGTAGCCCAGCTTGTTCGAATCCAGGGCCGATTGGGACGATGCCACGGCAGCCTCGTAGGCGCGCACTTGCGACAGCCCCGAGGTAACGCCAAGGTAGGCTTGGCGCGCGCCCAGCGCTGCCTGCCGGCGGGCGCTGTCGAGATCGGCGGCGGCCTTGTCCCGCAGCGCCACGGCCTCGCGCTCGCGGGAGCTGACGCCGCCGCCGGCGAAGATCGGCACGCTCAGTTGCAGACCGATGGTCGTGGCCCGGCTGTCGCTGCCCGACGCGGCAGTGGAACTGAAGCCGGTGCCGCTGCGACTATGGCTGGCGACCAGATCGAGCGTCGGATAGTGGCCGCCGCGCTGTCTGCTGATTTCCTCGCGGGCGATGTCCAGTGCGCCTTGCGCCTGCGCCACCGCCAGGCTGCCGGCTTGGGCCGTGTCGGCCCATTTGGCGACATCGTCCGGCTGCGGACGGCCGATCTCGACGCCGGGACGCAAGCGCTTGAGCGCGTCCTGTTCCTTGCCGACCAGCACGCGCAAGGTCTCGCGCTTGACAGTCAGGTCGTTCTCCGCGGCGATCTCGGTCGCGCCGACCAGATCGTATTTGGCCTGCGCCTCGTGGGTATCGGTGATGGTGGCGGTGCCGACCTCGAAGTTGCGCTTGGCCGACTCGAGCTGCTCGGCGACCGCCGTCTTCTGCGCCGCCACCGTGGCGACGGTTTCCTGCGCCAGCAGAACGTCGAAATAGGCTTGCGCCACCCGCACGATCAAATCCTGTCGGGCGGCAGCAAACTGCGCTTCGGCCACGGCCACGGCCAGTTCACTCTGCTTGTAGCCAATCCAGTTCTGCCAGCGAAACAAGGGCTGGGTCAGCGTCGCCGTCCAGCCATTGCTGTTGTAGCGCGCGTCGTACTCCATCGAGGGACGGGCGCGGGTCTTCACTTCGGTATCGTTCAACGTGGTGTTGCCGCCCAGGCCGATGACGGGCATCAGGCCGGCCCGCCCCTGCGGCAATTTTTCCCGCCCGGCCTCGAGCGCTGCGCGCGCCGAGGCGAACTGGGCATCGTAGGCCATGGCGTCGCGATACACCGACATGAGGTCCGCCGCGCTGGCCGGGAAAACCGTCGCTGCCAGCAGGACCAGCGGCAGCAGCGAAAACGGGGGATTCTTCATCGCCTGCTCCAGAAAGAAGTTCAATAGGTGGGCGTGGTCGGATCGACGTCGCGCGACCAGGCGGCCATGCCACCGTACAGGTTGTAGAGCTTACTGAAGCCCTGGTGTTCCAGGAACATGCAGACTTGGTGGCTGCGCGCCCCATGGTGGCAAATCACCACGATTTCGGCCTCCGGCTTCAGTTCAAGGCAGCGCGCCGGGATGCTGCGCATCGGCATCGGCCGGACGCCGGCAATCCGGCAGACGTCGAGTTCCCACGGCTCGCGGACATCCAGCAGCAGCGGCTTGGCGCGCGCCGGGTCGTCCAGCCATTCCTTGAGTTGGGTGGCGCTTAGCTGTTGCATGGCCGATAAATATTAGCACGTACTTATGCACACTCGGATCAAGTTGCCGATTCTACGCCGCCGGTGGTTCCTTGACCTTGTACCAGGCGGCATAGAGCGCCGGCAGGAACAGCAGCGTCAGCACCGTGGCGACGATCAACCCGCCCATGATGGCGACGGCCATCGGCCCCCAGAAAACCTGGCGGCTGAGCGGGATCATCGCCAGCATGGCGGCCGCCGCCGTCAGCATGATCGGCCGGAAACGGCGCACGGCCGAGCCGACGATGGCCTCCCAGGGCGTCTTGCCGGCCTTCTCGTCCTGCTCGATCTGGTCGAGCAGGATCACCGAATTGCGCAGGATCATGCCCATCAGGGCGATCACGCCCAGATTGGCGACGAAACCGAAGGGCTGGTCGAACAGAATCAAGGCCAGCGCCACGCCGATCAAGCCGAGCGGCGCCGCCAGCAGCGCGATGGTGGAGCGGCGCAGGCTCTGCAGCTGCATCATCAGCAGCGTGACCACCACCACCGCCGTGATGGGCATGACGGCCTTGAGCGCAGCCTCGTTCTTGGCGGTTTCCTCGATGGCGCCGCCGATTTCGATGCGATAGCCGGGCGGCAGGTTCTTGCGGACGGCATCGAGTTGCGGATCGATCTGCAGGGTGGCGGTCGGGCCGGTGATCCGGTTGTTGGCCAAGTCGGCGCGAATCTGGATCGACGGCAGGCGGTTGCGGCGCCAGATGATGCCTTCCTCGAGCACCGGCACCAGCCTGGCCACCTGCGCCAGGGGCACCCACTTGCCGCCGGCGGCCAGGTTGGCAGGCACCGGCAGGTCGGCCAGCCGGTCGAGGCTGCCGCGGTCGGGACCGCCCCCTCGCCAGACGACGTCGATCAGCTGGTCGTCCTCGCGGTATTGCGTCAGGCTTACGCCGACCTCGTGCGCCTGCAGGATCTGCGCAATGTCCTGACTGCTCACGCCCAGTTGCCGGGCCCGGTCCTGGTCGATTTCGACCCGAATGCTCCTGGCCTTCTCGTTCCAGTCGAAATGCACGTCGCGCACGTTGGGGTTGGCGCGCATCACGTCGGCGACCTCGCCGGCGACGCGCCGCAGCGTTACCAGGTCTTCGCCCATGGCCCGGAATACCACGGGATAGCCCACCGGCGGACCGTTCTCGAGCCGATGTACGCGCGTGCGCAAGTGGCTCCAGGAGCCATCGCCCCGCTCGAAAGTTTCGATCAGGCGCAAACGCAGAGCCTCGCGGTCGGCGAGCGTGCGCGTCATCAGCACCAGCTGGCCAAAATTGTCGTTGAACAGCTGCTGGTTGAGCGACAGATAGAAGCGCGGCGCGCCGTTGCCGGTGTAGGCGCTAAAGCTGGCGATGCCATCCTGGTACGGATCGGTCTTGAGCATGGCTTCGACCCGCTTGACCTCGTGCTCCGTCGCGCGCAGCGACGAGCCTTGCGGCAACCACAGGTCGATCAACAGTTCGGGCCGGATCGAAGTGGGGAAGAACTGCTTTTGCACCACGGTGTTGAAGGCGACGATACTCAAGCCGAACGCCGCCACGGTCACCGCGATGGTGGCCCAGCGGTGCCGCAAGCACCAGGTCACCAGGGCGCGGAAACGCCGGTAGAACGGCGTGTCGTAGATGTCGCCGTGGTGTTCTTCGCCGTACTTGCGCAGCTTCTCGACGTCGAGCAGCTTGAACCCAAGATAGGGCGTGAAAACCACCGCGACGATCCAGGACGTCAGCAGCGCGATGGTCGTCACCGAGAAAATCGCGCCGGCATACTCGCCGGCGCCGGAATGCGCAAAGCCGACCGGCGTGAAGCCGGCAACGGTGATCAGCGTGCCGGTGAGCATCGGAAAGGCCGTCGAGGTATACGCGAACGTGGCCGCCTTGAACTTGTCGAGGCCCTGCTCGATCTTCACCACCATCATCTCGACGGCAATGATGGCGTCGTCGACCAGCAGGCCCAGCGCGACGATCAGCGCGCCCAGCGAGATGCGATGCAGATCGATGCCCAGCATTTTCATCAGCAGGAAGGTCATGGCCAGCACCAGCGGAATCGACAGCGCCACCACCATGCCGGTGCGGATGCCCAGCGTCAGGAAGCTTACCGCCAGCACGATCAGGAGCGCTTCGGCCAGGCTGCTGAGGAAGAGATCGAGGGATCCGCGGATGATCTCGGGCTGATCGGCCACCGTCGCCACCGCCATGCCCACGGGCAGATTGGCGGCGAGGCGGTTGACTTCGGCCTTCAGGTTGCGGCCCAGCTGGATGCCGTCGCCGCCGCGAATCATCACCACGCCGATGCCGATGGCGTCGCGGCCATTGAAGCGCATGCGCGGATTGGGCGGATCGGCCAGGCCCCGCCTGACTTCGGCGATGTCGGATACGCGGAAATGCCGGCCGCCGACCGCGAGATCGGCGTCGCGAACGCGCGCCACCGAATCGAACGCGCCGCTGACGCGCAGGCGCAGGCGGTCGGTCGGCGTTTCGACGAAGCCGGCCGGCGTCACGGCATTCTGCCTGGCCAGGGCTTCGCCGACCTGCGCCGGCGTGATGCCCAGGGCCGCCAGGCGCGCCGGCGCGACGTCGATATAGATTTTTTCCTCCTGGACGCCCAGCAGGTCGACCTTCTTGACGTCGGCCAGCAGGCGCAACTCGCGCGCCATCCGGTCCGCTTCGCGCCGCAGGGCGGCCAAGTCGTGCCCGGCACCGTCTTCGCTGGTCAGCGCGAAGATGTTCATGTAGACGTCGCCATACTCGTCGTTCGGAAACGGCCCGACCACGCCGGCCGGCAGCGAAGTCTTGATGTCGTCGAGCTTCTTCCGCACCTGCCGCCAGGACTCCGGCACCTCGGGCTTCGCCGTGTAATCCTTGAGTTGAATGAACACCAGCGATTCGCCGGCGCGCGACGAGGAGTAGATGACGTCGAGCGATGGGGTTTCCTGCAGCTTCTTCTCGATTCGCTCGGTCAGTTCGGTTTCCACCTCTTCGGCGGTGGCCCCCGGCCAGAGCGTGCGCACGACCATCACCTTGAAGGTGAAGTCGGGATCCTCGGCGCGTCCGAGCTTGAGGAAGGACACGGCGCCGGCGACCATCAGCACGATGATCAGATAGAGGATCATCGAGGGATGCTCGAGCGCCCAACCGGAGAGATTGAGGCGCTTCATCGCTCGACGACGCGGACCTTCTCGCCCTCGATCAGCTTGAAAGCGCCGGCGGCGACAATGCGCTCGCCCGCGTTCAGCCCGCCCGTGAGCACGGCGCCCTCGTCGGCATAGCGCTCGACCTGGACTTCGCGCAAGGTGACGGTGCCTTCGGCGGTGTTCTCGGCGCCTACCACCCAGACGGCAGGCCGGTCGCCCTGCTGGAACAAGGCCGCGGTCGGCACGCGTATCCTGCCGGCGCCCGGCGCGGAAAAATTCACCGCCGCCGTCAGGCCCAGCGGCAACGCCGGATCGGCGCCGACCAGGCTGACCCGGGCGACGAAGGTGCGCGTCGCGGCATCGGCGACCGGCGCGACTTCCCGGACCCGACCCTCGTAACGCTTGCCGTCGGCCCAGAGACTGACCGCTGCCGCCGTGCCCGGACGCACGGTCGCCAGCACGCTTTCCGGCAGGGCGATCGCCACCTCGCGCTCGCCATCGCGGGCGACGCGCAACACGGCCTGACCAGCGCTCACCACCTGGCCCGGCTCGGCCAGCACGGCGGCAACGACGCCCGCCTTGTCGGCGTACAGCGTGGTGTAGGCCGCCTGATTGGCGACCAGTTGCGCCTGCGCTCGCGCAGCCTTGGCCGTCGTGACCTTGGCATCCAGCGCCGCCTGGCTGACGAAGGATTTCGCTTGCAAGTCCTGGGCGCGGCGCAGTTCCGCCTCGGCCAGTGCGGCATTCGCCTCGGCCTGGCTGGCGGCCAGGCGGGCATCGATCGGATCGAGCCTTGCCAGCGGCTGGCCAGCCTTGACGCGCGCGCCGACGTCGACCAGGCGCTCGGTCAACTTGCCGCCGACGCGAAAACCCAGCACCGACTCATGGCGCGCCCGCACTTCGCCGCTGTACCGGGCATCTGCCGGCGTGTCGCCATGGCTGACTGTCATGACCCGCACCGTTTTCGGTCCGGTGAGGCTCTGCGCGGTGGCTGGCGCCTCTTTGCCGCAAGCGGCGACCAGCAGAAGGGGCAGCAACAATAATGGATTCATCGGTCGGTTTTCCAGGAAATCGGGGGCGTCCGTTCGCGCTGTTCAATCCCCTCGGCGGCCAGCGGAAAAAACGCTGTTCCTGGGCATGGGCGACATGACAAAGGAGGCATCGGCGCGCAGCGCGCGTAGACGATGGGCCCGGCGAACGCCGGCGGCGGCAGGTAGGCTGATGACTGGCAAGTCGGCAAGTTAACTAATCGCCCTGTCGACGTCAAGCCGAAACGCTTGCCCGGGCTTGACTGGCGACCGTTCTGCGCGATACTCCCCGTCAGGAGGATAACCGGCATGGATATCGGTTTTATCGGGCTCGGCTTGATGGGTCGGCCCATGGCCCTGCACTTGGCGAAGGCCGGCCACAGGCTGCACCTATGGGCGCGCCGGCCGGCGTCGCTCGCGCCGTTCAAGGACACCGAGGCGCGCGCGCACATCTCGGCGGCAGCGGTGGCCCGCCACGCCGAAGTGGTCTTCACCATGGTCGCCGATGCGCCGGACGTGCGCGAAGTCTGCCTTGGCGAGGATGGACTGGCGGCCGGCGCGGCCCCGGGGCTGATCGTGGTCGACATGAGCACGATCAATCCCAACGCGGCGCGCGAAATCGGCAGGGCGTTGGCTGAACGGGACATCGAGTTCCTCGACGCGCCGGTATCGGGAGGCGAAACCGGCGCCATCAACGCCGCGCTCACCATCATGGTCGGCGGCAAGCCGGCGGTTTTCGCCCGCATCGAACCGCTGCTCGACGTCATGGGCAAGTCGGTGACGCTGATCGGCGACGCCGGAGCCGGCCAGGTGGCCAAGGCCTGCAACCAGATCATCACCGGCGTCGGCGTGCTGGCGGTGGCCGAGGCTTTCAGCTTTGCCGCCAAGCATGGCGTCGATGTGGCGCGGGTGCGCGCAGCGCTGCTCGGCGGGTTCGCTTACTCGCGCATTCTCGAAAACCACGGCCAGCGCATGCTCGACCGCGACTTCAAGCCGGGCTTCAAGGCCTGGATGCACCAGAAGGACCTGCGCATCGTCATGGAGGAGGCCCACCGCCTCGGCCTGATGCTGCCGGCGGCGGCGGCAACCGCCCAGTTGTTCAATGCCATCGTCGGCAGCGGCCTGGGCGAGGAAGACTCGATCGTCGCCTTGCGCATGCTCGAGCGCATCGGCGGCGAAGGCTAGCCCGGGCGCATCGCGGCCGAAGGCGCGGGCGCCGCCGACATCAGGCGCGCCGCTGCCAATCCGTTCACGATGCCGAATACGAGCGCGAACAGGGCGAACACCGGCACCAGGTAGAACACGCCGTCGTGCGGCACCAGCCAGGCCCGCGCCAGCAGTACCTGCCCGCCGACATGGGCGAACGCCGCCAGGATGCTTTGGCTGACCGGCCCGAACCAGCGCGCCGGCAGACGCGCCGCCAGCGCCAGCGCCACGAGGCTGGTCAGCGCACCGGTCAGGCTGAGGAAGAAGCCGGGCGCCAGGAACTGCCCCACCAGCAGGCTGCCGGCCAGCACGCGCAGCAGCGATACCCAGGCGGCTTCGCGCCAGCCATGCCGGGCCAGCACGATCAGGACGACGATGTTGGCCAGTCCCGGCTTGACGCCCGGCAAGGGCGAGGGAATCGCTGCCTCGGCCACCGTCAGGGCGATCGCCGCGGCGGCATAGCGGGCAATACGCCGGTCGGCCGGGGTCACGCGCAGTTCGAGGCTCGACTCGCCCAAGGGATTCCCGTCAGTAATTCAGCGTGTCGTAGCCAGCCTGCCGGCCCGACAGGAACAGGCTGACGTGGTTGGGCGCGCAAATGGCGATGGCATTGGTCCGCGTCAGCCAGCCCTGTTTGACGCAGTACTGGCGCGGACCGGGATCGGCGGCGACGCGCGCGCGCCCGGGCTGGATCTCGATCACCGTCTTGCCCAGCGGACCGGCGACCTCGAACCGGCGGGCGGCATCGAGCGGATATTCGGCCACCACCCGCCCGTCGAGCCGGATCACCGCCCGCTCCGCCGGCCCGCCGCGCCAGAGCAGCGGGAACGCCAGCGCCACCGCCAGGGCCCCCAGGGCGACCGTCAGCCAGTCGCCCGGGCGGACCAGCGCCAACCAGCCGCTCACGACGGCGCCAGGGTGCGGTGGCGGACCAGCACGTGCATGGCGCCGCGAAAGCGTTCGGCCAGTTTTTCGGCGAAATACACCGAGCGGTGCTGGCCGCCGGTGCAGCCCAGCGCCACGGTGAGATAGGAGCGGTTGTCGCGGATGTAGGCTGGCAGCCATTCCTGGATGAAACGGCCGATGTCGGCCAGCATCACCCGCGCTTCGGGCTGAGCGTCGAGGAATTCGATGACCGGCGCATCCAGGCCGGTCAGCGGCCGCAACTGGGGATCGTAATGCGGGTTGGGCAGGCAGCGGACGTCGAACACCAGGTCGGCATCCATCGGCAGGCCATGCTTGAAGCCGAAGGACTCGAACATCAGCGTCAGGCCGGCGGTTTCGTCGAGATCGATGAAGTCCTTGACGAAGGCGCGCAGGGCGTTGGGCCGCAGATGGCTGGTGTCGATGTGGTGGCCGAGGCCGCCGAGGCTCTCGAGCGCCTCGCGCTCCTTGGCGATCGCCTCGGCCAGCGTCGTGTCGCCAACGGCCAGCGGATGGCGCCGCCGCGTTTCCGAGAAGCGCTGGATCAACACCTCGTCGCGCGCGTCGAGGAAGACGAAGCGCATGTCCACGCGCCCTTCTTCGCGCAACTGGCGCAACTGCTGGGGCAGGAAGGCGGCGACGCCGGCGCCGCCGCGCATGTCCATCGCCACCGCCGCGCGCGTCTGCCCTTCGGCGCGCAAGTGCTCCACCAGCGGCGCCAGCAGCGGCGCCGGCAGGTTGTCGACGCAGTAGTAGCCGGCATCCTCGAGGACGTTGAGCGCGATCGATTTGCCGGAACCGGACAAGCCGCTGATCAGGATGAGCTGCATGGCGCTAAGGATAGCCGAAGGGCCGCGTCATCGGGTGTCCTTCGCCTCGTCGACCAGCCAGGCGACGAAGTCGTCGACCTCGGCGCGCGCTCCGTTTATCGTGCGCAACAGGAAGTAGCCGCGCGTGGCGACGCGTTCGCGCGCCTCCATCAGCGGCGCCAGGCGGCCCTCGTCGATCAACCGGTGCACCAGCGGTCCGCGGCCGAGCGCCAACCCCTGGCCATCGGCAGCGGCGCGAACGAGTTGGTCGTACTGATTGAACTGGATCACGGCCTTGGGCCTGGCCTTTTCCAGGCCAAGGGAGGCCAGCCACGGCGACCAGTCGAGGCCGGGCGTCATTTCTCCCGTGTAGGCGAGCAGCGTCACCGCCGCCAGATCGGCGGCCGTCGGTATCGGCGGGAAAGCCCGCGCGAGCGCCGGCGCCGCGACCGGGAACACCACCTCGTCGAACAACAGGATCGCCTCGTGCGGCATCAGTTCCGGCGGACCATAGCGCAGGGCGACATCGACCTCCTCGCGCGCCAGGTCGACCGTGCGGTTGTCGGCCGACAGGCGTACATCGACATCGGGATAGCGTTCGTGAAACGCGCCCAGGCGCGGCACCAGCCAGAGCGCGGCGACGCCGATCGCCGCCGACACCGTCACCCGCGGCCGCCGCTGACCGGCCCGCAGTCCAGCACAAACGTCGGCCAGCTCGGCCAAGGCTCTGGCCGCCACGCGATGGAGGCGCTCGCCCTCGGGCGTCAACGCCAGCTTGCGTACCCCGCGCAGAAACAGCCGCACGCCGAGTTGCTCTTCGAGCGTCTGCACCTGGCGGCTGATCGCCGATTGAGTCAACGAAAGTTCCGCCGCGGCGCGCGTGA
This sequence comes from Betaproteobacteria bacterium, assembly GCA_019136545.1. Taxonomy (GTDB): domain Bacteria; phylum Pseudomonadota; class Gammaproteobacteria; order Burkholderiales; family Rhodocyclaceae; genus Fen-999. The sequence continues at coordinate 61,343 of JAGVUA010000075.1, read as the reverse complement.
AACTCAAATGCCGCGCGGCGGCATCGAAACCCTTCAGGGCATCGAGCGAAGGCAGTCGACCGACCTCATTATTCATGCGATTTACTCATGCATGGAATGCCGAAATTCCGTTTGTGAGCCTTATTGGCGTTACTTAGAGTGTGGGCAGACGCGCAATTTGCATGCGTCCTCTTCATGAAATGATACGATCATGGGCGACTCCAGGCAAGTACGGCATTTCACGCTCGACCGGCGCGAACTCCTTCTCATCGAGAATGCGCACGACCAACAGTTGAGCTGCGAAAGCGGCGAGTTGTGGATCACCCAGGACGGCGACCGCCGCGACGTCATCCTGCCGGCCGGCCAGTCGTGGCGCATCGACCGCCACGGTCCGCTGGTCCTGTCCGCCTTCAAACCGTCGGTGGCCACGCTCGTCCACCCCGAACCCGGCCGGACCGCCGGCGTGCCGCGCCGGGAAGGCGCCGCGGCCTTGCTCGCGCGCATCCGGCGCTGGCGTTTCCCTGCCCTGGCCAGCTTTCCGTCGACCCTGCTGCGCTAGCAGACTGCCATGCCCTTTCTCGACGTAAAAGTCAGCCGTGACGGCACGCCATCGAACTTGAGGTCACAGGCTGTGTGACCTCGAGTCGTCAAGTTCCTGCTTAAGCCGCCATCGTCGGCACGATGGCGTCGCCTTCGATGGCGATGGCGCCGGCACGCTTGAGTTCGCTCAACAACCAGCCGGCGAGCATCGGCACGTCCATGCCGAGCTGCCGCACGCCGACATCGCGGAAAAACGGCACACGTCCAAGATACGCCTCCAACTCGGTGCGCGGCAGTCCTTCGAGGTCGAGCAGGTTGAAGACGAAGCAGGCCTTGATCGCGTTCCTGGCCATGCGCGACGGATCGTTCTCGAAGGCGGCGAGCCGCTTGTAGGCGCGGGCGATCGCGGAATCGACATCGTCGAACGGCGCGCCGTGTCCGGGAATCACCGTGTCGACCCGCAGGCCGGCGAGCATGTCGAGCGTTCTCCGGGTCGCGGCCAGCGCGCCCGGATTGCCGAGCAGTTCACCGAAGATGATGCCGAAGCCGTCTTCCCACAGGGCGTCGCCCGAAATCAGCAGCCGGGCTTCGGGACAGTGGAACACCAGCGCGTCCATGTCGTGGCCGGGCGCGGCGTGCGCCCGCCACTCGAGCCCGCCCATGACCAGCGTGTCGCCGGGGCGCACGACGGCATCGTGGCGGAAACGGTCGCCGCGCTGCGCAGCCGGCGCAAGCAGCAGCGCATTCTCGTCCCAGTTGAGGATGTGCTCCTCGATGCCGGCGGGAATGACGACGCCGCAGCCGAACTCCCGTTGCAGCGCCGCATTGCCGCCGATATGGTCCGAATGCGAATGGGTATTGATCACCTGCCGCAAGCGGCGTCCCGCCATGGCTGACTTTACCAGCGCCACCGTCTGCGCCGCATGGCCGACATAGCCGCTATCCACCAGCGTCGCCTGGTCGCCGTCGAACAGCAGGATGTTGTTCGACGACAGCCAGCCGCGCTCGATGACCCGAACGTCCGGCGGCAGCGTCATCGCCCGGCCAGCACCGCCCTGGCGACCTTGGATGCCGGCGCGCGGCCGAGTTGCCCGGAAATCCAGGCGGCGGTGTCGACCAATCGCGCCAGGTCGACGCCGCTGGCGATGCCGAGTCCCTGCAACAGCCAGACCACGTCCTCGGTGGCAACATTGCCGGAAGCGCCCCGCGCGTAGGGGCAACCGCCGAGGCCGCCGACGGCGGCGTCGAAGACGTTGACGCCCATCTGCAGCGCGGCATAGACGTTGGCGATGGCCATGCCGCGCGTGTCGTGATAATGGCCGGCCAGCTTCTTGATCGGCACGCGCCGCGCCACCGCCTCGATCATGGCCTTGTTCTTCTCCGGCGTGCCCGCACCGATGGTGTCGCCCAGCGAAATCTCGTGGCAGCCGAGATCGAACAGCGCCCAGGCGACCTCGGCGACCGCGATCGGCGTCACCTCGCCCTGATAGGGGCAGCCGAGCACGCAGGAAACATAGCCGCGCACCAGGGCCCCGGCTGCCTCGGCGCGCGCGGCCACCGGCCTGAAGCGCTCGAGCGATTCCTTGATCGTGCAATTGATGTTCTTGCGCGAGAACGCCTCGGAGGCGGCGGCGAACACCGCCACTTCCGTGGCGCCCGCCGCGAGGGCCGCGTCCAGGCCGGTCTCGTTGGGCACCAGCACGGGATAGCCGACGCCATGCCGGCGCGCCATGCCGCGCATCACCTCGGCGGCATCGGCCATCTGCGGCACCCATTTCGGCGAGACGAAAGCGGTGGCCTCGATGGTCGTCAGCCCGCAGTCGGCCAGCCGGCCGATGAGTTCGATCTTGGTCGTAGTGGCGATCTGCTGCTTTTCGTTCTGCAGGCCGTCGCGCGGACCGACTTCGACGATGCGGGCCTTCTTGGGTAGCGGCATGCTCAGGACGCCTTCTCGAATTCCAGCAACTCCGCGCCATCGGCAACCGGTTCGCCCACCGCGTAATGAAACGCCTTGACCGTCCCCGCGGCCGGCGCCACCAGCGTGTGCTCCATCTTCATGGCCTCGAGCACGATCAGCGGCGCGCCCTTGTCCACTTTCATGCCCGGCTCGACCAGCAGCGCGATCACCTTGCCGGGCATCGGCGCGGCCAGCCCGCCTTCGGCGCCGCCGCCTTCGCCGGCATGGAACAGCGGATCGATCGCCGCGAAAACGAAGCCCCGTCCGTCGACGAACACGTGGCGTTTTTCACCGGCGGCGATGACCGTGACGGTCAGGCGCCGGCCGTCGAGGTCGGCGCGCAAGCTGCCGTCGTCGAGCAATTCACCGGCGGCATCGCTTTCCCGGCCGTCCAATTCCAGCCGGAAACCTTGACCGCCGCCGCAGTACGCCGCCATGACGCGCTTCTCGACTTCGCCGGCGCGCAAGCGGATCTCCCGGCGCGCCACGCCATTGACGCGCCAGCCGTCGCGCCGATGCCAGGGCGAATGCGGATCGCCGCCGACGGCGGCCCGGGCGCGCGCGAAGTTCCTGTCGCGCAGCAGTTCGGCAAGCGCCGCCAGCAGCCAGGCCTCGCGCAACGGCGCCCGCGCCGCCGCGTCGGGGAACAGGAAGCCGCGCTCGCGCTCGATCAGGCCGGTATCGAGATCGGCGCCGGCGAAGGACGGACAGGCCACCAGTCTCGACAGAAAAGCGATGTTGCTGTTCACGCCGACCACGCGGTAGTCGGCCAGCGCCTGCAGCATGCGCGCCAGCGCCCGTTCGCGGTTCTCGTCCCAGACGATCAGCTTGGCGATCATCGGATCGTAATGCGGCGTGATTTCGTCGCCCTGTTCGACGCCGGTGTCCACGCGCACGTTGAGCGACGCGGCCGGCGGCGCCAGATGCGTGAGCCGCCCCGTCGCCGGCAGGAAGCCCTTGTCCGGATCCTCGGCATAGACGCGCGCCTCCAGCGCGTGGCCCCGGATCGACACCTGCGCCTGGGTCAGCGGCAGCGTCTCGCCGGCACTGACTTTCAATTGCCATTCGACGAGATCGAGGCCCGTGATCATCTCCGTCACCGGATGCTCGACCTGCAGGCGCGTGTTCATCTCCATGAAGTAGAAGGTGCCCGACGGATCGACGATGAACTCGACGGTGCCGGCGCCGACGTAGCCGACGGCCCGGGCCGCGTCGACGGCCGCCTGGCCCATCGCCGCGCGTCGCGCCGGCGTCATGCCCGGCGCGGGCGCTTCCTCGAGCACTTTCTGGTGCCGGCGCTGCACCGAGCAGTCGCGCTCGAACAGATGGATGCAGTTGCCCTGCGCGTCGCCGAACACCTGAATCTCGATGTGGCGAGGCCGCTCGAGGTATTTTTCCACCAGCACGTGGTCGTTGCCGAACGCCGACTGCGCCTCGCGCTGGCACGATGCCAGGGCGTCGGCGAATTCCCCGGCGCCGCGCACGACGCGCATGCCTTTGCCGCCGCCGCCGGCGCTGGCCTTGATCAGCACCGGATAGCCGATGCGGTCGGCCTGCTCGCGCAGAAAGGCCGGCTCCTGGTTGTCGCCGTGGTAGCCGGGCGTCAGCGGCACGCCGGCCTTTTCCATCAGCTTCTTGCTCTCGGACTTGAGGCCCATGGCGCGAATGGCGCTCACCGGCGGACCGACGAAGACGATGCCGTGGTTCGCGCAGGCTTCCGCGAAGTCTTCGTTCTCCGACAGAAAACCGTAGCCGGGATGGATGGCCTGCGCGCCGGTGTCCTTGGCCGCGGCGATGATCCTGTCGATGACCAGGTAGGACTCGCGTGCGGCGGGCGGGCCGATGCCGACGGCTTCGTCGGCCAGCCGCACGTGCCGCGCGCCGGCATCCGCTTCGGAATAGACGGCGACGGTGCGGATGCCCATGCGCCGCGCCGTCTTGATCACGCGGCAGGCGATTTCGCCGCGGTTGGCAACGAGTATCTTGGTGAACATGGCCGCCCCCTACATCCGGAACACGCCGAACCGCGTCGGCGGAATCGGCGCGTTGAGCGCCGCCGAGATGCCCAGGCCCAGCGCCCGGCGCGTCTGCGCCGGATCGAGCACGCCGTCGTCCCAGAGCCGCGCCGTGCCGTAATAGGGATGGCCCTGGGTTTCGTACTGGGCGCGGATGGGCGCCTTGAAGGCTTCCTCCTCTGCGGCCGGCCAGGTCTTGCCGGCCGCCTCCAGGGCATCGCGCCGGACGGTGGCCAGCACGCTGGCGGCCTGCTCGCCGCCCATCACCGACACCCGGGCGTTCGGCCAGGTCCATAGCAGGCGCGGACTGTAGGCGCGGCCGCACATGCCGTAGTTGCCGGCGCCGAACGAGCCGCCCATGATGACGGTGAACTTCGGCACCGCCGCCGTCGATACCGCCGTCACCATCTTGGCGCCATCCTTGGCGATGCCGCCGTTCTCGTACTTGCGACCGACCATGAAGCCCGTGATGTTCTGCAGGAATACCAGCGGGATGCCGCGCTGCGCGCACAGCTCGACGAAATGCGCGCCTTTCTGCGCCGACTCGGCGAACAGGATGCCGTTGTTGGCGACGATGCCGATCGGATAACCGTGCAAGTGCGCGAAACCGGTGACCAGCGTCGTGCCATAGCGGGACTTGAACTCGTCGAGGCGCGAGCCGTCGACCAGCCGGGCGATCACCTCGCGCACGTCGTAAGGCTTGCGGGTGTCGGCCGGAATGACGCCATGGATTTCCTCGGGGGCGTAAAGCGGCGCTTCCGGCGCCGCCAGCTCGAGGCTGATCGCCTTCTTCCAGTTGAGATTGGCGACGATGCGCCGGGCGATGGACAGCGCGTGCTGGTCGTTCTCGGCCAGGTGGTCGCAGACGCCCGAGATGCGCGTGTGCACGTCGCCGCCGCCGAGGTCTTCGGCGCTGACGATCTCGCCGGTGGCGGCCTTCACCAGCGGCGGTCCGCCGAGAAAGATGGTGCCCTGGTTCTTGACGATGATCGACTCGTCCGACATCGCCGGCACGTAGGCGCCGCCGGCCGTGCACGAACCCATGACCACGGCGATCTGCGGAATGCCGGCCGCGCTCAGGTTGGCCTGGTTGAAGAAAATGCGGCCGAAGTGGTCGCGATCCGGGAATACTTCGTCCTGCGTCGGCAGGTTGGCACCGCCCGAGTCGACCAGGTAAACGCACGGCAGGCGGTTCTGCGCGGCGATCTCCTGCGCGCGCAAGTGCTTCTTGACGGTCATGGGGAAATACGAGCCGCCCTTGACGGTGGCATCGTTGGCGACGATGACGCATTCGACGCCGGCCACGCGGCCGATGCCGGTGACCACGCCGGCCGAGGCGATGTCGCCGCTATACATGTTCCAGGCCGCCATTGCCGAGAATTCGAGGAAAGGCGCCCCCGGGTCGAGCAGGCCGTCGACGCGGTCGCGCGGCAGCAGCTTGCCCCGCGCCAGGTGTTTTTCGCGGGCGTCCGGCGGTCCGCCCAGGCTGACTTTGGCGACTTTCTCGCGCAGGTCGGCCACCAGCGCGCGCATGGCCGCAGCGTTGGCCTTGAACTCGGCGCCGCGGGTATCGAGATTCGACTTGATGACGGACATCAAAAACCTCCAGTCTGCAGCCAGCGCTCTACCTGCGGCAGCCGGTCGGCGCCCCAGAACGGCTCGCCGTCGACCACCAGCCAGGGCGCGCCAAACACGCCGGCGGCCAAGGCCGCATCGGTTTCGGCGCGCAGGCGCTCCTTGGTCGCGGCGTCGTTCATGCCCGCCTCGACGGCGGCGCGGTCGGCCCCGGCCTCGGCCGCCAGTGCGAGCGTCGTCGCGGCCGTCGATATGTCGCGCCCCTCGGCGAAACAGGCGCGGAACACGCCGTGCGCGAAGCGCCGTGCCAAGTCGCAGTCCTGGCCATGCAGCCAGTAATAGGCGCGGGCCGGCGCGACGGTGGGCACCGGGAAATTCGCGGGCTGGACATAGGGCAGGCCATGGAAGCGCGCCGAGCGCAGAAAATCGCGCACGCTGTAGTCCGCCTTGTCGGGCTGGCTTACCAGCGATACCGTGCCGAGCGCCTTGAACACCGGCCCCAGCAGAATCGGCCGCCAGCGCACCTGGCGACCGTGGGCGGCAGCCAGCGCGTCGATCTTTTCGCTGACGATATAGGAATAAGGCGAAGTGAAGTCGAAACAGAACAGGATCGGGTCGCTCATGTCATGCCTCGCAGACGGCGCGCGCGATCACCAGCCGCTGGATGTCGGAAGCGCCTTCGTAGATCTGGCAGACGCGCGCGTCCCGGTAAATGCGTTCGACCGGAAAGTCGGCGACGTAGCCGTAGCCGCCATGGATCTGGATGGCGTCGGAGCAGACCTTCTCGACCATCTCCGAGGCAAACAGCTTGGCCATGCTGGCCTCCTTCAGGCAAGGCGCGCCAGCCGTGCGCAGGCTGGCCGCGTGCCAGACCATCTGGCGCGCCACCTCGACCTGCGTCGCCATGTCGGCCAGCCGGAAGTTGACCGCCTGGTGCTCGACGATCGGCTTGCCGAAAGCGACGCGCTCCTTGGCATAAGCCACCGCCGCTTCCAGGGCGGCGCGCGCCATGCCCACCGACTGGGCGGCGATGCCGATGCGGCCGGCTTCCAGGTTCGACAGGGCGATGCGGTAGCCGTCGCCCTCGGCGCCGAGCAGGCCGTCGGCCGGAACGTGGCAGTTCTCGAACAGGATCTGGGCGGTGTCCGAGGCGCGCTGGCCCATCTTGTCTTCGACGCGGGCGACGATGAAGCCGGGCGTGTCGGTCGGCACGCAGAAGCAGGAGATGCCTTTGCGCCCGGCGGCCGGGTCGGTGACGGCGAAGACGATGGCGATCTGCGCGTTCTTGCCCGAGGTGATGAACTGCTTGACGCCGTTCAGCGTCCAGCCGCCGCTGACTTTGGTGGCGCGAGTGCGGATGGCAGAAGCATCCGAGCCGACGTGCGGCTCGGTCAAGCAGAAGCAGCCGAGCAGGCCGCCGCTGGCGGCGCCGCGCAGCCAGCGCTGCTTTTGCGCATCGTCGCCGTACTTCGCCAGAATGCCGCACACCAGCGAATTCTGCACCGACAGGATGGTCGAAATGGCGCCGTCGCCGGCGGCGATTTCCTCGATGGCGACGGCCAGCGCAACGTAGTCGAGGCCGGCGCCGCCCCACTGCTCCGGCACCACCACGCCCCAGGCGCCCAGCCCCGCCAGGGCCGCCAGCGCCTCGGCCGGAAACTCGCCGCTGCGGTCGCGCGCCGCCGCCTGCGGCGCCAACCGCTCGCGCGCGTACTGGCGCAGCGTGTCGCGCACCAGGCGCTGGTCTTCGTCGAGCATCATTATTGTCTCCCCACCCCTCCGCCCCCGCCCAAGCGGGGGTGACGGAGGTTCGCCGCTTCGCGGCTCCGGTTGGTTGGTAGCGCCATGCTTGAGGCGGCTCTGCGCATGGCTAGAGCATCTCCACCGCCAGCGCGGTCGCCTCGCCGCCGCCGATGCACAAGCTGGCGACGCCGCGCCGGCCAGAGTACTTCTTCAGCGCGCCGAGCAACGTCACCAGGATGCGGCAGCCCGAGGCGCCGATCGGATGGCCGAGGGCGCACGCGCCACCGTGCACGTTCACTTTTTCCACGGGCAGCTTCAGGTCGTGGATGGCGGCCATGGTGACGACGGCGAAAGCTTCGTTGATCTCGTAGAAGTCCACGCTCTCGGCGGTCCAGCCGGTCTTGGCGAACAGCTTGTTCATCGCGCCGACCGGCGCAGTGGTGAACAGGGCGGGCTGCTGCGCATGCGTGGCGTGGCCGACGATGCGCGCCAGCGGCGTAAGGCCCAGCGCCTTCGCCTTCGATTCGCGCATCAGCACGACGGCGGCGGCGCCGTCGGAAATCGACGACGAATTGGCCGGCGTTACCGTGCCATCCTTCTTGAAGGCCGGCTTGAGGTGGGGAATCTTGTCGAGCTGCGCCTTGGGCGGCTGCTCGTCGTCGTGGATCGCCACCTCGCCCTTCTTGCCGGCGACGACGACCGGCGCGATCTCCCAGGCAAAGGAACCATTCCTGATCGCTTCCTGGGCGCGGGTGGTCGAGCGGATGGCGAACTGGTCCTGGTCGGCGCGCGCGAACTGGTAGCGCTCGGCGCATTCCTCGGCAAAGCTGCCCATCAGCCGGCCGCGGTTTTCCTTGCTGTAGGCGTCTTCCAGACCGTCCATGAACATGTGGTCGATGATCTGGCCGTGGCCGAGGCGATAGCCGCCGCGCGCCTTGGGCAGGAGATAAGGCGCGTTGGTCATCGATTCCTGGCCGCCGGCGACGCCGATCTCGTAGCTGCCGGCCAGGATGTTGTCATGGGCCACCATCACCGCCTTCAAGGCCGAGCCGCACACCTTGGAAATGGCGGTGCAGGCGACCGGCAAGGGCAGGCCGGCCAGCAGCGCCGCCTGGCGTACCGGCGCCTGGCCGAGGCCGGCGACCAGCACGTTGCCGAAGACGACTTCATCGACCTGCTCGGGCTTGATGCCGGCCCGCTCGACGGCCGCCCGGATGGCGACGGCGCCCAGCTGCGGTGCGGCGAGGGATGCGAAGTCGCCCTGGAACCCGCCGATGGGCGTGCGGGCGGCGCTGACGATGACGACGGGATCGGCCATGAAACCTCCTTTTTCGGCGCGTGCGACGCGGCCCGGCTCAGGCCGACGGCAACAGGTGTGCGGCGGCGCTGGCCGCGACCGCCGGCGGCAGCGGACACGACTTGCGAGTGCCGGCATCGATGCAGACGACGGTGAATTCGCAGTCGGCGGAAAGCGCGCCGGTCTCGGTATTGAACAGTTCGTGGCGGTAGCGCAGCACTTTTTCCCGAATCTCGACCACGCCGGTGCGCACGACGACGGTGTCGCCGGGCTGCAGCTCCTGCTTGTAGCCCATGTTCTGCTGCACGGCGACGATCCTGACCGGCCCCTCGCGCAGCGCGCTCGGCGGCAGGCCGATCATGGTGTAGAACTGCCAGGCCGCCTGTTCGAAGAAATCGACATAGGCGCGCACGTTGATATGGCCCATGTGGTCGCGCTGCCATTCGTGCACGGTGCCGCGAGCGGTTTCGATCATGACGGGCCTCCGGTCAGACGGTTTCCGCGAACAGTTCGCGGCCGATCAGCATGCGGCGGATCTCGCTGGTGCCGGCGCCGATCTCGTAAAGCTTGGCGTCGCGCCAGAGGCGGCCGACGGGATACTCGTTGGTGTAGCCGACGCCGCCCAGCGTCTGAATGGCTTCGCCCGCCATCCAGGTCGCCTTCTCCGCCGAATACAGAATCGCGCCGGCGGCGTCCTTGCGCAGCGTGCGCGCGTGGTCGCTGGCATCGCAGGCGCGGCCGACCGCGTACACATAGGCGCGCGTCGCCTGCCAGGTGGCATACATGTCGGCGATCTTGCCCTGCATGAGCTGGAATTCGCCGATGCTCTGGCCGAACTGCTTGCGCTCGTGAATGTAGGGAATCACGGCGTCCATGCAGGCGGCCATGATGCCCAGCGGCCCGCCCGACAGCACGGCGCGCTCGTAGTCGAGCCCGGACATGAGCACCTTGACGCCATTGCCCACGCCGCCGAGCACGTTCTCCTCGGGCACCTCGCAGTCGTCGAAGAACAGCGGGTAGGTGTTGGAGCCGCGCATGCCCAGCTTGTCCAGGTGCGAGCCGCAGGAAAACCCCTTGAAACCCTTTTCGACAATGAAGGCGGTGATGCCCGCTTTTGCGTTGCCATCGGCCGCCGCCGCATCGGTCTTGGCGTAGACGACGAGCGTGTCCGCGTCTCCTCCATTCGTGATCCACATCTTGCTGCCGTTGAGGACGTAGCGATCGCCCTTTTTGGCCGCCTTCAACTTCATCGAAACGACGTCGGAACCGGCGTTCGGCTCGGACATGGCCAGCGCGCCAACGTGCTCGCCGGAAATCAGCTTCGGCAGGTACTTTGCTTTCTGCGCAGCGCTGCCGTTGCGGCGGATCTGGTTGACGCAGAGATTGGAATGCGCGCCGTAGGAGAGGCCGACCGAGGCGGAGGCGCGCGAGATTTCCTCCATGGCGACGATGTGGGCGAGGTAGCCCAGCGCCGTGCCGCCGTCCTCCTCAGGCACGGTCATGCCGAGCAGGCCCATGTCGCCGAACTTCTTCCACAAATCCGCCGGGAAGAGGTTGTCGCGGTCGATCTGCGCCGCGCGCGGCGCGATCTCGGCGGCGGCGAAAGCCTGCACGCTGTCGCGCAGGGCGTCGATATCCGCGCCCAGGTGAAAATCGAGTCCGGTCATGCTTTTTCCGCCTTTCCGTGCATGGTCATCAGGGTCTGCTGCATCATTGCGCAGTGAGTCAGCTTGGCGCCCTTGAACACCCAGGCGTCGCCGCGGGTGATGATCAGATTCTTGCCGGACTTGATCACCTCCCCGGTGGCCACCATCAGTTCCCCGTCGGCGGGCGCCAGCAGATTGAGCTTGAACTCCACCGACAGTACCGAGGTGTCGGGCGGCATCAGCGAAAAGCCGGCATAGCCGGCCGCGCTGTCGATCACCGTGGCGGTGATGCCGGCGTGGAAAAAGCCGTGCTGCTGGGTCAGATCACGACGGAACGGCAGACGAATCTCGCACCCTCCCGGCCAGACGTCGGCAATCTCGGCGCCCAGAAGGTGCATCGCCCCCTGCCGCTCGAAACTTTCCCGGACCTTTTCCTCCCAGCGCGGATCCCGCGGCTCGAACTTGGCGTCACCCCGCGGCACGGTATGTTTCATCGGCGTCTCCTCGCTCTTTGTTTCAGCGCATTTTATGTTGACGTTTACGTTAACGTCAATCATGCTTCGATTTCGCGGCATTCGCCCCGAGCAGCCCACGGCATTGCCGCTCCAAGCCGTCGATTTCCGTCAGCACGGCAGCAATGTCCTCGCGTTGCTGGTCGAGCATGGCCCGGCGGCACTTCAGCACTTCGAGAAAGCGCGACAACTGGGAGGACTCGGGCGCGGTGTCGTACATGTCGATCAGCTCGCGAATCTCCGCCAGCGACAAGCCGAGCCGCTTGCCGCGCAGCGTCAGTTTGAGACGCGTGCGGTCGCGCTTGTCGTACACGCGTTGCACGCCGGCGCGACTCGGGCTGATCAGGCCTTGGTCTTCGTAATGGCGGATGGCGCGCGGCGTGATCTCGAATTCGCGCGCCAGTTCGGCAATGGTGTAGGTCTGCTCGCTCATTCGCTCATTTTTTCCTTGCGGCCTCGGGAAAGCCCTTCCGTCAAGCCAAGACCGGGTGTCGCAGTCGATGATTGTTGCAGTGCAACAAAATATCGAATTTCGGCTAAACTATGTACGATGTATCCATGACAACAGGCAGTTAAACAGAATTGTTTGGACCGGGCAACGTCGCCGGCCGCCGCCATGCAGATCGATTACCCGTTCGACACCTTGCCCGAATCCGGCGCCGGCCTCGCGGTCGCCGAGGATGTGACCTGGCTGCGCATGCCGCTGCCGTTCGCGCTCGACCACATCAACCTGTGGCTGATCGAGGACGGCGACGGCCACGCGGCCGTCGACACCGGCATCGCCATCGAACCGATCAAGGCGGCGTGGAAGTCAGTCCTGGCGGAACGCCGCCTGACGCGCCAGTTCGTCACCCATTTCCATCCCGACCACCTCGGCCTGGCAGCCTGGCTGCAAGCCGAGACCGGCGCACCGCTGTGGATGACGCAGGGGGAATTCCAGACCGCCCATCTGGTCGCCGCCGACATTCCGCCTTTTCATGTCGGCGCCATGGTCGACTTTTTCCGCGAGCACGGTCTCGACGGCACCCGCCTGGCCGGCGTCGCCCAGCGCGGCAACGCCTACAAGCATCTGGTGCCGGCCATTCCGTCGAGCTTCCAGCGCCTGCGTCACGACGACGTGATCCGCATCGGGCGCCACGACTGGCGGGTGATCGTCGGCTACGGCCATGCGCCGGAACACGCCAGCCTCCACTGCGAGGCGTTACGGGTGCTGATCTCCGGCGACATGCTGCTGCCGCGCATCTCGACGAACATCAGCGCCTTCCCGGCCGGCCGCGAGCACGATCCGCTCGGCATGTTTCTCGAATCGCTCGCGTCGTTCATCACGCTGCCGGAGGATACGCTGGTGCTGCCGTCGCATGGCCGGCCGTTCCGCGGCATCCAGACGCGCATCGCCGAACTGCGCAAGCACCACGAGGACCGCTGCGCCGACCTGCTGGCGGCCTGCGCCGGCCAGCCGCGCTGCGCCGGCGAAGTGCTGGACCTGCTGTTCGGCCGGCCGATCGACGATCCTCACCAGGCATGGTTCGCCACCGGCGAGGCCATTGCCCACCTCAATTATCTGGAACACCGGGGCCGCCTGCGGCGCGTCGCCGGCGACGATGTCATCCGATTCGTGAAGAACTGACCAGGAGCGAGCCCCCATGACCGCCACATCCCCGAAGGAACACGCGCCTTTGCCCGACCCCCAGGAAATCGCCAAGACCTATGCCGAAGTGGCCCAGCGCGCTTCCAAGCTGCTGACCGACCACATCCATCGCCAGGCCAAAAAAGGCATCGCCGCGCCCGCCGACGAACTCGGCATCGCCCAGGCCTTCATGGACATGATGGCCAAGATGCTGGCCAATCCCTACAAGCTGGCGCAAGCGCAGATGAATCTGGTGTGGGATTATTTCTCGCTCTGGCAGCATTCGACGCTGCGCTTCATGGGCCTCGATGCGCCGCCCGTGGCCCAGCCGGCCAAGGACGACAAGCGCTTCAAGGACGAACAGTGGGAAGAGCATTTCCTGTTCGACTTCATCAAGCAGTCTTACCTCATCACCGCGCGCCATATCCACGACAGCGTCTGCTGCGTCGAGGGCCTCGACGAGCATACCCAGAAGAAAGTCAATTTCTTCACCCGCCAGTTCATCGATGCGTTGTCGCCGTCGAACTTCGCGCTGACCAATCCGACCGTGTTCCGCGAGACGGTGAAGAGCCACGGCCAGAATCTGGTCAAGGGCTTCAACAATCTGCTGCGCGACATCGAGGCGGGCGACGGCCAGTTGCGCGTGGCGATGACCGACGTCAAGGCTTTCGAGCTCGGCAAGAACGTCGCCACCACTCCGGGCAAGGTGATTTTCCAGAACGAGCTGATCCAGCTGCTGCAGTTCAACCCGACCACCAAGCAGCAGTTCAAGCGGCCGCTGCTGATCTTCCCGCCCTGGATCAACAAGTACTACATCCTCGACCTGCGCGAATCGAACTCCTTCATCAAGTGGGCCACCGACCAGGGCCACAGCGTTTTCGTCATGTCCTGGGTCAACCCCGACGAGCGGCTCGCCGAGAAGAGCTTCGAGGACTATCTGGTCGATGCGGCGCTGGTCGCCGTCGACAAGGTGTGCGAGCAGACCGGCGAGAAGGAGATCAACTGCGTCGCCTACTGCCTCGGCGGCACCCTGCTCGGCACGACGCTCGCCTACATGGCCGCCAAGAAGGACAAGCGCATCGCCTCGGCGACCTTCTTCACCACCATGCTCGACTTCTCGATCCCCGGCGAACTGGGCGTCTTCATCGACGAACAGCAGGTCTCCAGCCTCGAGAAGAAAATGGCCGAGCGCGGCTTCCTCGAAGGCAGCGAGATGGCCGGCACCTTCAACATGCTGCGCTCGAACGACCTGATCTGGTCGTTCGTGGTGAACAACTACCTGATGGGCAAGGACCCCTTCCCGTTCGACCTGCTGTTCTGGAACAGCGACTCGACGCGCATGCCCTACGCCATGCACAGCTACTACCTGCGCAACATGTACATGAAGAACCTGCTCAAGGAACCGGGCGGCATCACGCTCGACGGCGTCGCCATCGACCTGGGCAAGATCAAGACGCCGAGCTACTTCGTCTCCACCATCGAGGATCACATCGCGCCGTGGAAGAGCACCTACCTCGGCGCCCAGCGCTTCGCCGGTCCGGTGCGCTTCGTGCTGGGCGGCTCCGGCCACATCGCCGGCATCGTCAATCCGCCGGCCGCCAACAAGTACGGCTACTGGCTCAACGACAAGCTCGCCGACACCGCCGACGAATGGATGGCAGGCGCCCAGCAACAGCCGGGATCGTGGTGGACCGACTGGCAGCAGTGGGTGTCCGCGCAGAACGACCAGAAAGTGCCGGCGCGCGACCCGGCCAAAGGCAAGCTCGGCGTCCTCGAAGATGCGCCGGGGTCCTTCGTCAAGTTCCGTCTCGACACGCAGAAGAAGTCCTGATGCCCGAAGCGGTGCGCGTGGTGCTCGACACCAACGTGCTGCTTTCGCTCTTCGTCTTCGCCGACAGCCGCTACGCGCCCCTGCGCGCGCGGCTGGAAGCCGGCGGCTTGATCGCGCTCACCGACGCGCGCTGCCTCGGCGAGTTCCGCCGCGTGCTGGCTTATCCCATGTTTTCTCTCGACGACGACGCGCAAGGCGCGGCGTTCGACTCCTTTGCCCGCCACGCCGCCATCATCGCCGCCACCGCCGATCCTGTTCCGCTGCCCGAATGCAAGGACGCCGACGACCAGAAGTTCCTCGAAGTGGCGCGCGACGGCCAGGCGCGCTGGCTGGTGACCTCCGACAAGGCGCTGCTCAAGCTGGCCCGCCGCCGCAAGCTGGCCCATCTGTTCGACATCATCACGCCCGACCAGGCGCTGGAGTTCGAGGCTGCGGCCTGACGCGCCGCCATGTCGGACGTACCAGTAAGGCCGGACACGATTCGGCCTTATACTCTGTCATACTCGGTTTCCCAAGCATTCCGTCCACCCGCGATGAACGCTGCCGACCTTGCCACTCCGGAGAAACGCCCAGGCGAATTTCCGCTTTGGCTGGTGACGCTGTTCACGCTGCTTGCCGGCGGCAGTTGGCTGGCCTGGAATCTTTATGCCGACCACCGGTTCACCATCGAGCGCGAAACCCGCCTCTTGAGCGTCGGCGCGCAAAACCGGGCCGCCCAGATCGACGGCGCCGTCCGCAGCATCGAGGTCATGCTGACCAACGTCGAGCGAAACTGGAGCCGCATAGCGCATCTGCCGCCGCTCGATCTGCGCGACCGCTTGCAGGAGTACACGGCGCAGGTACCCGAGGCGCGCAGCCTGACCATCCTCAACGCCGATGGGCAAGCCATCGCCTCCACCGAGCTGTCGGTCATCGGCTTCGACGCCTCCCGACGCGAATACCTCGTCGCATTGAAAAGCGGCGACACCGGCCACGATGTGGTGCATCCGCTGTATGTCTCCCGACCCTACCAGAGCGCGGCCGGCAACAATATCGTCGCCTTTGCCCGTTCCCTGCATGACGTGTCCGGCCGCTTCGGAGGGGTGGTGATGGCCGCCATCGCCCTGGAGAAATTCGGCGACGCGCTGCGCTCCGTCGCCTCATCGTCGAGCGAAGCGTCGATCCTCGTGCATCGAGCTGGCGACGTGATCCACTCCGTTCCGCACGCCGGGCTGATGGCGGGAAAGAGCATCGTCAACAGCCAGGCATTCGCCGAATACCTGGCATCCGGCGAGGGCGAAACCTCGCATATCCGTGTTGACACATCGACCGGCCGCGAAATGGTATCGGTCTTCCATCGGCTGCCCGGAACGCCGCTGATCGTCATCGCCGCCCGGCCATACGCCGACATCATGGCGCCTTGGCGGCAATCGCTGCTTTCGCGCGTTTTCGCGTTCGCCGCGGTCGCCGGCATGCTGCTATGGATGACCTGGCTCGCCCACCGCCACTTGCGGCAGCGCAAGCAATACGAAGCGCATCTCGAAGAACTGGTCGGCAAACGGACGGCCGAGCTCGTCAAGGCCAAGGAGGCCGCCGAAGCGGCCAGCATCGCCAAGAGCGCCTTTCTGGCCAACATGAGCCACGAGATCCGCACGCCACTCAACGCCATCACCGGCATGGCGCACCTGGTGAGACGCGCCGGCGTCAGCCCCAAGCAGGCCGAACAGCTCGACAAGATCGACACCGCGGGCCGCCACCTGCTGGAAATCATCAACGCCATTCTCGATCTCGCCAAGATCGAGGCCGGCAAGTTCGCGCTCGAGGAAGCCGACGTCAGCATCCACGCCATCCTGACCAACGTCGCTGCCATGATCCAGGTCAGCGCCGAGGAGAAACACCTGCGGGTGGAACTGGCGCCGCCGGCCGCGCCACCGCCGCCGTTGCTCGGCGACCCGACGCGTCTGCAGCAGGCCCTGCTGAACTATGCCACCAACGCGGTTAAGTTCACCGAGACCGGCAGCATCTGCCTGCGTGCAAGGATCGTCGAGGAAACCGGCGAGGATGCGCTGCTGCGCTTCGAGGTTGCCGACACCGGCATCGGCATTCCGCCGGAGGCCTTGTCGCGGCTGTTCGCCGCCTTCGAGCAGGCCGACAACACGACGACACGCCGCTACGGCGGCACTGGCCTTGGCCTCGCCATCACTCGCAAGCTGGCGCAGATGATGGGCGGCGATGCCGGCGCCATCAGCACGCCGAACGCCGGTAGCACCTTCTGGTTTACCGCACGCCTGCGCAAGGAACCCGGCGCGCGCCCGAAGCCGATCGAAACCACCTGAGGCCTTGGTGCTTCGCGGCGGAATGATCACATCCCGACCGCCGGCGGGCGACAATCGACCAGGCACTGGTGTGATAAGCGAAAGTCAGCCGTGGCGGGACCGGAACCTGAGCGCGGCCAGACCGACGCCCAGCAACGCCAGGCTGGCTGGCTCCGGCATGTTGTTCTGCGGGCTGCGCGGACCGTAGTCGTACCCCGAAGCAGACGTAATGATGAACGAGGATGCCTGCGCTCCGTTGACCCAGACGCTGCCTCCCAGCCATTCCGCCGAATTGCTAAAAGATGATTCGGCCCACCCTACCCCCGGGGGGCCAAAGCCGTCCGATTCGGGATTGACGGACAGCGTCGAGATCAGGTTGAACGTGTGGCCATTCCGGATTGCGATTTCGCCGAAGAGAATTTCGTCGACATCGAGTTCGACATGACCGCCCGCCGTCGAGTTGGGCGTGGGAGCGATGCCCCTGCCATACGAGGGTTGGGTAACCCAACTACCGTCGTGATTGAGGGACATTCCGTAGTTAACGTGGGCGCTCGAACCGAAGTTGTCGTCTTCGTACGCCTCGAGATGACCCTCCAGCCGAACCGAAAAAAGTAGATGAACCCAATCGTTCAACGCCGCTTCGGGCGTATAGATGGTCAGCTGATCCACCCATCGGGACTTGGCTATGACATACCCTCCGAAATACTGTCCCTGTCCAGGGCGGACGTCGGTGATCCAGGCTCCGGCCTTATTCATGCCGTAATCGGTCCACACGCCGGCCGTGCGGTCATTGCGCGTCAAGTTCAAGATATACGGGCCGTTGGGCTGCGTTACCCACTGTCCAACGATGCCGTTGGTTGCGATATTTGCGCCAACACTCGGGGAGTAAAGGGCCGCGAAAGCAAACCCCGGCAAGAGCGCCAACATGGCGGCGATGGCGATACAGGGTGAAATGGGTTTCATTGAAGTCCCTCCTCATCAAGCGCCCGGCTTGTCGCGAGCTGGCAACTGCCCGCGCGAAGCAGCAGCGTTATACTGAAATGCATAATCAGAACATGCGGGCCTGCGCGACGTCGATGGCATGTTTGCTCAGTGCTTGCGCGAAGTCCCGAGGAAGTTGTGATGATTTTCGGAGGGGACGCGATGACCGCACAACACATAGCGATGTTCGATCTGGCGGAGTTTCGGATCGACCCAGCGTGCAGGACCATCGCGGGCCCGTGCGGCGTGTCCTGCATCGAGCCGCGGGTGATGGACGTGCTCGTCGCGCTCGCGCTGCGCGCCCCCAAGCCCATGTCGCGCGAAGAGCTGATCGACCAGGTCTGGGGCAGCGCCTTCGTCACCGATGGCGTGCTCACGCGCTGCATCTCCATCCTGCGTGAACGGTTCGGCGACCAACGAGGCCAGCCGCGCGTCATCGAAACGCTCGCCAAGCACGGCTACCGGTTGATGCCCGCGGTCACGTTCGTCGAGGACGAGGCGTTGGCACCGGTGCCAGCGACGGCGCCAGCGGAAGCCGCTGCCCACCACGCGATCCCGGTCGCGGTGCTGCCGTTCGTCGACCTCAGGGGCGATGCGGCCGACGATCACCTCGCCGATGGCTTGAGCGAACTGCTCATCGCCAACCTGGCGGGAATCTCGTCGCTGCGCGTCGTCGCCCGCACGTCGTCGATGGCATACAAGGGCACCAGCAAGCGGGTGTGGGAAATCGCCAGCGAGCTCGGCGTCGACTACGTCGTCGAGGGCTCGGTGCTCGGCGCGGGAACGCGCATCCAGGTCGTGGCGCAGCTGATCGAGGGCCGCAGCGAGATGCATGCATGGACGCAGACGTGGACGCGCGCGATGCGCGACGCCCTGACGCTGCTGAACGAGGTCGCCAAGGCTGTCGCCAACGCGCTGTGCGCCCGGCTCCGCCCAGCCGAGAACCTGCGCCTGGCGCGGCGGATCGCCATCGACGAAACGGCGCTGCGCCACTACCTGAAGGGCCGCTACTTCTGGGCCCAGCGCGGCCCCGATCCGCTCGGCAAGGCGATCGCCGAGTTCGCCGCCTGCGCGCGGGTGGCGCCCGATTTCGCACCCGCCCACGTGGGGCTCGCCGACAGCCAGATCCTGCTGGCGATGTATGGCTTCGCAGCGCCGCTCGCTGTGGCCGGCCGCGCCCGCGCGCACGTCGCCGACACGCTGGCGCTGGACCCGGACAGCGCGGAAGCACTGACGGCGGACGGCGCGATCCGGCTGTTCTTCGACTGGGACTTCGCGCCCGCCGAACTTGCGTTCAAGCGTGCCCTGGCGCTGAATCCGAGCTACACCACCGCCTACCTGGCGTACGGTGATCTGCTGATGATGCGCGCCGAGTTCGACCGGGGCCTGGGCATGATTCGGGATGCGGTTGCCCTGAGCCCGCTCGACCTTGGTCTCAACATGAATCTCGGCGACTTCCTAATATTCGCCCGTCGTTTCGACGAGGCCGCACGGCACCTCGAACACACGCTGGAGATGGCCCCGGGATTCGTCCCCGGCCGCCTGCGACTGGCCGAGGCGCTCGCTCTGGCCGGGCGCCACGCCACGGCGCTGGCACAGGCCGAGATCGCGTTCGCCGAAGCCCCGTCGCTGCCGCGCGCCCGCGAAACGCGCGCGCTCGTGCTCGCCATAGCCGGTCGACGCGACGAGGCACGCCGGGAATTGGCCGTGCTCGCCGAGGCGCGCCGCGAACGCTATGTCTCCGCGTGGGAGATCGCCCGGGCATACGCCGTCATGGCGGACGCCGACGAAGCCATTCAATGGTTATCCGAGGCGATTGCCGAGCGCGCGCCGATGACGCTTTTCGCCGGCATTCACGCGACGCTCGATCCGGTTCGCCACGACCGGCGATTCCCCACCATCCTGCAAGGCATCGGCCTGCCACTCGCGGCGGAATGATCACACCCCCGACCGACAGCTGGCGGCAATCGACCAGGCACTGGTGTGATCAGCGAAAGTCAGCCGTGGCGGCACGCCGCTACTAGGCGGGCTTGTGCCTCGTCAGCTCGCGGTCCAACTGCCGGGCAAAGGCGTGCTGGTCGCTGGCGGAGAAGGCCGCCGGACCGCCGGTCTCGACGCCCGTCGAACGCAACGTATCCATGAAGTTGCGCATGGTCAGCGCGGCGGCGATGCTGCCCTGGTCGTAGGTCTCGCCGCGCGGCGTCAGCACGCGGCCGCCCTTGGCGATCACTTCGGCGGCGAGCGGAATGTCCGAGGTGATGACGAGATCGCCGATTTCGACGCGCCGCGCGATCTCGTTGTCGGCCACGTCGAAGCCCTTCGGCACCTGTACCGCGCGGATGTGCGGCGAGCGCGGCACCGCCAGCATCTGGTTGGCGATCAGCGTCAGGGCAATGCCGGTGCGCGTCGCCGCCCGGAACAGGATTTCCTTGATCGGCTTTGGGCAAGCATCGGCGTCGACCCAGATTTTCACGGTGTTCGGTGACGCGAAAGTCAGCCGTGGCGGCACGCCTATCGCCCCGTATCGCGCGGCTTGCGGCCGCGGCCCGCCAAGGCGGCGTCGAACACGCGGTTCGGCAGCAGGCGCAGCAACTTGGCGACGATGGCCATTTGCCAGGGCACGACGGCGTAGTTCTTGCCGACGTCGATGACGCGGGCGATGCGCCGCGCCGCTTCGTCGGCGGGCAGGATGAAAGGCATGGGGTAGGGGTTGTGCGCCGTCATCGGCGTTTCGACGTAGCCGGGCAACACCGTGGCCACCTTGATGCCGCTGCCTCGCAGTTCGCCGCGCAGCGCTTCGAGATAGGTGATGGCTGCCGCCTTCGAGGCGCTGTAGGCGCCCGAGCCGGGCAGGCCGCGAATGCCGGCCACCGAGGCGATGCCGGCCAGAGTGCCGCCGCCGGCCCGCCGCATCGGCGCGATGAACGGGCCGAAGGTATTGACCAGCCCGAGGACATTGACCGCCATGATGCGCTCGAACACCGGCAGGTCGGACGCTTCCTGCGTGAGCGTGCCGACCGAGATGCCGGCATTGGCGATGACCAGATCGGGGACGCCGGCCCGATCGACGAAGTCCCGCGCGGCCTGGCGCAGCGCCTCGGCGTCGGTCACGTCGAGCGGATAAGTGAAACTCGGCGCTGGCAGCGCGCCGGCCAGTTCCTGCAACGCCTGCTCGCGTCGGGCCATCAGCCCCAGCGTGGCGCCGCGCGCCGCGTAGCATCGGGCCAGGGCGGCGCCGATGCCGGACGAGGCGCCGGTGATGACGACTCGCATCAGCGCTTCGCAAGCCGCATCAGGGCTTGGCCGAACGCTCCTTGCGGGCCTTGTCGATCAACTGGTCGAGGATGACGGTTACTTCCTCGAGGCTACCCGCCTCGCCCAACTGTACGGCGTAGCGGCCGTTGACGAACAGCGCCGGCACGCCGCCGAAACCGTACTGCGTCGAGAGCTGCATCGAACGCATCACCTTGCTCTGCACGGCGAAGGAGTTCATGGTCTCGGTCAACTTCTGGCGATCGATGCCCTTCGTCGCCATCCAGTCGCCCAATACCTTGGGGTCGCCGAGATTGACGCGGTCGATGTGGATGGCGTCGAAGACGCTGCCGTGGAGCTTGTCGAGCTGTCCCAACGCCTCGAGCGTGTAATAAACCTGCGCCAGCGGCGCCCAATTGCCGGGACGGCCGTCCCGGCCGGGGAACACGGCCGGTATGCGCCGGAAAGTGACGTCGGCCGGCTGTTTCTTGAGCCACTTCTGCAGGACCGGCTCGAGGTTGTAGCAGTGCCCGCAGGCATACCAGAAGAATTCGGTGACCTCGATCTTGTCCTTGGCGTCGACCGGACGTTGCGGATTGAGTACGGTGTAGTGCTTGCCTTCCTTGATTTCGGCGGCGCTGCCCGGGCCGGCCACGGCCAGCAACACGATCCCCAACAACCACATCAGCTTGCGCATGTTTTCTTCCTTTTCTCTATTTGCCCTTGACCGGCGCGGTCTGGACACCGTTGTCTGACAGTTGCTTGCGTGCACGGTTCATTTCATCAACGCTCGAGAATGGGCCGACGCGGACACGATATATTTTGCCCTTGTCGGGCACCTCGACTTCCAGGACGGCGGCGTCCATGCCGATCAAGGCCAGCCTTGCCTTGAGGTTATCGGCATCGGACGATTTCTGGAAGGCCCCCACCTGCAGATAAAGCGGCTCGGCCGGCGCCTTGGCATCTTTCGCCTTGCCTTCCCCGGCCTTGGCGTCGGCTGGCTTGTCCTCGGCCGGCTTGGCCGCCGGCGCGGCTTCTTCGCTGCCGGGCAATATCTTGTAGAACTCGAAACGGGGCTTCTCACCGTTCCGGCTGCCGACCTTGTCGCCGGGTTTGCCGGGCAGTGGCGCCGGCGCCTCCTGCTCGCCTTCGCCGCTGGCCGGTCGCTCGGCGCGCACGCCCTTGTCGCGGAAAGGAAGCGGCGTCTTGTTCATCGTCCAGACGACACCGAACGATATCAGCACGCCGACGACGATGCCGATCATGACTCCCAGCAGCGTGCCGCCACGCTGCGCGTGCAGGTTCTTCATCACATGGCCTCCGGCGCCGAAACGCCCAGAATGCGCAAACCGTTGCGCAACACCTGGCGGACCGCAACGGCCAGCGCCAGGCGCGCGCGCTTGACCGCCTCGTCGTCGACCAGCAGGCGCTCGGCGTTATACCAGCCGTGGAACTCGCTGGCCAGTTCGCGCAGGTAGAAGGCCAGCGCATGCGGCGCGAAATCCGCCGCCGCCTGGCCGATGACCTCGGCGAAGCACTGGATCCTGTTGCACAGGCCGAGCTCGTGCGCGGACGCCAGCGGCGCCAGGTCGGCACCGGCCAGTTCCGCTTCATCGCCGCCCCACTGGCCGATCACCGAGCAGATGCGGGCGTGGGCGTATTGGACGTAATAGACCGGGTTGTCGTTGGACTCCGACTTGGCCAGCGTCAGATCGAAATCGAGCGCCTGGTCCTGCTTGCGCAGCAGGTAGAAGAAGCGGCAGGCATCGTTGCCGACTTCGTCGCGCAGCTCGCGCAGCGTCACGTAGCTGCCGGCGCGCGTGGACATCGACACCTTGGCGCCGTCGCGGAACAGGCTGACGAACTGCACCAGCGCGACGTCCATTCTGTCGGCGTCGAGATCAAGCGCCTTGAGCGCGCCTTTGACCCGGGCGATGTAGCCATGATGGTCGGCACCCCAGATGTCGATGACGCGATCGAAACCGCGCTCGAACTTGTTCATGTGATAGGCGATGTCGGAGGCGAAGTAGGTATAGAGGCCGTTGTCGCGCTGGACGACGCGATCCTTCTCGTCGCCGAAGCCGGTCGACCGGAACCACTTGGCGCCGTTCTGCACGTAGAGATGGCCGCGCTTCTCCAGCTCGGCCACGGCGCGGGCCACCATGCCGGTATCGTAGAGCGAACGCTCGGAGAACCAGCAGTCGAAATGCACGCCATAGCCCTCGAGGTCCTCGCGGCCGTCGGCCAGCTGCTCGGTCAGCGCGTGCTGGTGGATGTAGGCCCACTCCTCGCCGAGCAGGTCCTTGGCGGCGGCGATCAGGCCGTCGAGATGCTGTTCGAGCTGCTCCTTCTCCTCGGGCGTGTAGGCGCCATCCGCGCGCCGCGCTGGGGCGCCGGGCGCGCCGGCCAGCACGGCCGCGGCCGGGTGGACGTAGCGATCGCCATGCGCGTCGCGGATCTGCGCCGCCATGTCGCGCACGTAGTCGCCCTGATAGGCATTGGGCGGAAACGGCACGCGTTCGTCGAACAACTCGAGATAGCGCAGCCAGGTCGAAACGCCGAGAATATCCATCTGCCGGCCGGCATCGTTCACGTAATACTCGCGGCACACCTGGTCGCCGGCGAATGCCAACAGGCTGGCCAGGCTGGCGCCGTAGGCGGCGCCGCGGCCGTGGCCGACGTGCAGCGGCCCGGTGGGGTTGGCCGACACGAACTCGACCTGGATCTTGCGTCCCGACGGCCGTCCCCTGCCGAAAGCGTCGCCCTGGGCGAGCGCGGCCTTGACCACATCGGTCTTGGCCGAAGACGCCAGCCGAAAATTGATGAAGCCGGCACCGGCCACCTCGGCCTTCTGCACCCGCGGCGAGGGCGGCAGCTCGCGCACCAGGCGCTCGGCGATCTTGCGCGGATTGTCCTTGAGTGCCCGCGCCAGCTGCATGGCCAGGTTGCTGGCGAAGTCGCCATGGCTCGGGTCGCGCGGACGCTCCAGCCGGATATCGGCCGTCACGCCCGGCGCGACACTCGCCAACGCCGCAGCCAGCAGTTCGGCCAGATGGGTCTTCGGATCCGGTGACATCGCTATTCCAGCAGAAAAAAGGTTTGTATTATAGCCGCCGCCTGTCGGCGTCTCCGGCGCCTCCTTTCGAAAGACGTTACAGGGGTTCCGGCGCCATTACAAAGACTGCTGGAGGGGGTAGGAGAATAAAGTTGGGCATCCTCGATGAGTCAAGCTCTCCGTAATCAACCCTGCACTTGCGGCAGCGGCAAACGCTTAAAACACTGCTGCGGCGCGCTTGTTGCAGCGCCTGCCAATGATCCGCATCGCGGCACACGCGAATTCGGTGCGCGCGAATCATCCGGACAGCTTCCGCAACTGATGGGCCGGGCGCTCGATTTACAGCGCGCCGACCGGCTAACCGAAGCTGAAAGCCTTTACCGGCAGGCGCTCTCGATCGATCCGCGGAATTTCGATGCCCTGCATATGCTCGGTGTCACCTTATTCCAGGCGGGAAGGGCGGTGGAGGCCTGTCGGGTGCTCATACAAGCGTGGCCCTTGCTGACGATCGAATATCCGTCCTTTTTCAAGAACGTCGGACTCGCCTTGGCGGCGGCGGCGCAAGAACTCGGACAAACGATATCGCCCCCCTCGGACGACGGTCGTTTGGCTCATTGTATTTTCTACAGGCGGAATACGCTGCCTCCGTTGACCGGCCAACGTCCCAAAGTATCCATCGTCGCGCCGTGTTACAACCACGAGCGCTATGTGCGCGAGGCGATCGCCTCGGTGGCATGCCAGACGTACAAGGATATCGAACTGATCATCATCGATGATGGTTCACAAGACGGCAGCGTTGGTGCGATACAAACCGCCACTCGCAGCTTGCCATTCCCCCATAAGTTTCACTATCGAGAAAATCGCGGGGCGCACGCAACCCTCAACGAGGGAATCTCGATGGCATCAGGAGCGCTGATCGGCATCCTCAATACCGACGATCGCTACGACCCGGAGCGCGTGGACCTGCTGGTGCGCGCCATGTTCGCAGCACGAGCTCGATGGGCATTTTCCAATCTGGCTTACATCGACGAAGCCGGGCAACCGGTTCGGTATGGCGAATCCGCCCGGGTCGACGCGCTCATGCGGGGAAATGACGATCTTCACGAATATCGAAGCATCGGCGCAGCCTTTCCTTCCCACAATGTCGCGGTCTCGACGGGCAACCTGTTCTTCGAGAAAAGCCTGTGGCACGAAGTCGGCGGTTTCCAGCCGTATCGCTATAACCACGACTGGGCCTTCTGCCTCGATGCCATTCTCGTTTCGGAACCTGCCTACGTGGACGAACCCATTTATCGTTACCGCCTGCACGACAAGAATACGATTTCGGAGTCGGCTGAATTGGCCCTCAACGAAGCAGACAGGATTTTTGGACAATGGCATCAACGTTTGGCAACTTCATCAGGTCCGCTCGCCGAGATGTTGCGGCAAGACAGCGATTCGCAGCGTCGACTTGACCTGGCTACCCTGTCACAAGGCATGGGCCATCTGATCGACCCGGGGACGCTACTCAAGTATGCGAGCGATCTCGGCTTCCCGCTGCCGTCCCGATGAACCATGCGAGTTCTCGCCTTCTACCTTCCCCAGTTTCACCCCATTCCCGAGAACGACGCCTGGTGGGGCAAGGGCTTCACGGAATGGACCAACGTGGCGGCGGCGAAACCGCTCTTCCCCGGCCACTATCAACCAAGGCTGCCGGCGGACCTGGGGTTCTATGACTTGCGGCTTGCCGACGTCCTCGAAGCCCAGGCCGACCTGGCTCGCGATCACGGTATTCACGGGTTTTGCTACCACTATTACTTCTTCAAGAATGGCAGACGCCTTCTTGAACGTCCGCTGGAACGGATGCTGGCCAGCGGAACCCCGGACTTTCCGTTCTGCCTCTGCTGGGCAAACGAAAATTGGACCCGTCGTTGGGATGGCCGGGAGAGCGAAGTACTTGTTGCCCAGGAACACGACGCGCAAAACGATCTCGCGTTCCTGAGAAGCGTTCTACCCTACTTCCGGGATCGACGGTATATCCGAATCGATGGACGGCCCGTGCTCGTCGTCTATCGCACCAGCCTGTTTCCGGACGTGGCGGGCACGGTTGAGCGCTGGCGTGCGGAAGCGGCCAGGCATGGCGAGGCGGCTCCTTACCTGATTGCCGCCGAATCCCTTGATCCCTCCCCCGACGCGGCGCTTCGATCGGGCTTCGACGCCACCTGCGAATTTCCGCCTCATGGCGCCGCCAAGGCAGTCGTCCCGCGCAAGGCGTGGCCGCAATCGCTGCAAGGATTTTCCGGAACGCTGCTCGATTACCGGCGCATGGTCGATTTTTTCCTGACTCGTCCGCCAGTGGCATATCGTCGATTCAGGTCCGTGACGCTCGACTGGGACAATACGGCCAGGCGCGGTTCGTCGGCGAGCTTGATGGTCAACTTCTCCCTGGCCGACTACCACCGCTGGCTCGCCACGGCCATCGCCGAGACTCGCGAACCATCGCCGCATGACGAACAGCTCGTCTTCATCAATGCCTGGAACGAGTGGGGCGAGGGGACCTATCTCGAGCCAGATCAGCTTCGCGGTCGCGCGTGCCTGGAAGCCACTCGAGAGGCCATCCTTGGCCGGGCACCGACCTCGACAGCGATGCCGACGATCGGCCTCGGGACTCCCCAGCCTTCGGCACTGCCACCCCCCACCGACCATCCGCCCCCGAGCGCCGGCGCTTCGCAGGGAAAGCTAAGGCTCGTCGGTGTCGCCATGATCGGCAATGAGGCCGATATCGTCGAGGCCTTCGTTCGTGAGAACTGCCGATATGTCGACCACTTGCTCATTGCCGAACATAACGCGCTGGATGGCACCGCCGAAATACTCGCGGCCCTTGCACACGAAGGCTTGCCGATAACCGTCACCAAGCTCTCCAATCGCGCGTACGAGCAAACCAAGGTGACGAATCAGCTCCTGGATGCGGCACTGGCGCGATTCTCTCCGGATTGGATCATTCCGCTCGACGCCGATGAGTTCATCGATGCAGGCGATCGGAACGAACTTGAATCCCGGCTCGCTTCCTGTCACAGTTCCCATGTTCTTGTGCCGTGGCTTAACCATGGACCTTCGCCATTCGACGACGCCGATGAAGTCCACCCTTTGCGCCGGATCCGACAACGGTATTCCTTCAAGCCGCCCAAGCCGAACGAAAATCCCTGGGTCTGGAAGTTGATGCTCAACTGCGCGCTTTACGGGCCCTATCTCGACCGCTACGAGCTCGAGAAAGGCAGTCATCGCATTGTTTTTCGCGGCACGAAGGATCCGTCAAAGCAACCGGCGGTAACAATGGATCGAATCGGGCTGCGCCATTATCCGGTTCGATCGTATGATCAGTTGGCGCTCAAGGTTGGCATAGGCGAGATTCAGAAGGGATCTTCAAGCACAGGGCGCGAGCAAGCGGGCTTTCACTGGGCGCCCATGTTGCGCGGGCTGCTCGGCGGAGGGCACGACATTGACCTGCTGCAAAGCGCATGCCGCGAATACCTCGACACTGGACGGCTGACGGCGGAACAGACGGCTGAAGTTCCGTTGATCACCGATCCGTTCCCCGCTCATGGCGACCTCACATTAAGCCGATTTCGGTTACCCGCCGCGGGTGTCCTGATCCGCTGGCTGCATTTGCAACAGAAAGCCTAAGAGACGGAGTACAAATGACAGAAATCGATCGGATGCCGACTGCCTTGGCCGGCCAGAGTCCGTTTTCCACGCGCTTCGATTATTGTCCATGGCTTTTCTGGCATGAGGCGACCCCTGAGCAGCGCCAGGCGCAGCGGGAATTCCAGCTAGTGTTGACGAACAGCGGTCGGTTCACCTGTGGTGAACGTTGCTACATTTCACAGCTGGCCGGCCTGGTACCCGGAAGAGTCCGGATCGGCGCGGATTGCAGCATCGCCGCGCACGCGTACATCACGGATGAAATCACCGCCAAGGACCAATGCACCTTCAACCCGTTTTCCACCGTGCGCGGCCGCGTCACGCTGGGCAGCGGCGTACGAATCGGTGCCCATGCAAGCATCCTGGGCTTCAATCACCGCCACGACGACCTCGCTCGGCCGATCTACACGCAGGGATTGTCGTCGTCGGGCATCACGATTGGCGATGATGTCTGGATCGGTTCGAGCGCGATCGTAGTCGACGGCGTTCGCATTGGCAGCCATTGCATCATCGCGGCGGGCGGCGTGGTTACGCGCGACGTTCCCGACTATGCGATCGTTGCCGGGAACCCCGCCAAACAGATTCGGGACCGGCGGACCCGCACGGCCCGCGAGTCAGCGGTCCGCGGCCTGGCCCGTCGGGCCGCCGAACAATGGCAGGCGATTCTTGCCGCCAGCGCATGCCAGCACGGCGGGGAACCCATGTATGCCGATATACCGGGCGCTCCGATCCGCAGCATTCGTCCGTTAAATGATGCAATTGAAATTGCCGCCGGCTTTGGCGCGGTGCCCGACCTGCAGGCGCGGCAAGATTTGGTGATTCGGCTTCAGGCGATGCAGGACGAAGTCAGCGGCATGCCTTTCGATCCGATTGCAGGAAAGCCCTCCGGCACTCAGCTGGCGCAGATGGCTGACGGCAACGCGAATTACATGATTCTTTCCGTGGGCTATGCGCTCGAAGCGCTTGGCTCGTCGTTCAAGCGCCCTCTCGCCGCAGCGCACAGCATGTCGGCGGAGGCTGTCCACCAGCGTTTGGGGCAACTTCGATGGCAGCAAAACGCCTGGGAAGCGGGAAGCTGGGTGGATGCGCTCGCCACCGCGTTTTATTTCAATCGCCGCCATTACGGCCTCGACGGTCCGATCGCGCCGCTTTTCGATTGGCTCGGCGCCCATTGCGCGCCGCACACCGGGCTGTGGGGCGCCAGCTCCGCGCAGGAGGGATGGCTGCAGCCCGTCAATGGCTATTACCGGCTGTCGCGCGGCAGTTATGCTCAGTTTGGTCTTCCAGTGCCGCATCCGGACGCTGCGATTGACACCATCCTCGCCCATATTCGCTTAAACGAGGGGTTCAGAGAACGAAACGTCAACGCATGCAACGTGCTCGACGTCGTCCACCCTCTTTGGATGTTGATGCGCCAGACCAAGCATCGACAAAATGAAATCCTTGCCTTCATGGAAGCCCAAGTGCCCTTGATCGCGAATCGGTGGATCGACGGAAAAGGGTTTGCTTTTGCTCCCGGACAATCTCCAGGGCTCCAGGGGACCGAGATGTGGCTGTCGATCATGTACTTGGCCGCGGATGCGCTTGGCTCGGCCGCAGATTTGGGTTACGTGCCCCGGGGCGTGCACCGGACATCCTCGGACATCACGCCAACAGCCGGAGCGCCCATGTCAGCCGCTCGCCAACCGAACGCGCCGCCGCAAGCGACGACCTCACCCGCAACCCGTAGCGGTAGCCGTTACAAGTTCTACTAGGAGACGAGGACAACACAGGCCAGGCATACGCATCACGGTATTCCTGGACGGAGCAAATCCGGGCAAAATCATCAATTTTTTTACTCGTCCAAGCACCTTGCGTCTACTGCGCCTCACCAAGATCGTCCGCGTCGGCCTCGGCCAGGGCCTCGACCGGCTGATTCTCGATCACGACCCGACCAATGTCCCGGCCCGGTTCATCGGCGCCGTGCTGTTCTGGCGCGACCTGTCGGCGCCGCGGGCCGAGCGGCTGCGCCGCGCCCTCGAGTCGCTCGGCCCGATCTTCGTCAAGTTCGGCCAGGTGCTGTCCACGCGCCGCGACCTGCTGCCGCCGGACATCGCCGAGGAACTGGCCAAGCTGCAGGACCAGGTGCCGCCGTTCCCCTCGGCACAGGCGATCGCCGAACTCGAGCGGGCCTACGGCAAGCCGGTCGCCGAAGTGTTCGCGACTTTCGACGCAGCGCCCGTCGCATCGGCGTCGGTCGCCCAGGTGCACTTCGCCACGCTGCACGAACAGGATGGCGGCCGCGAGGTGGCGGTGAAGATCCTCCGGCCGGGCATCGCGCCGGTCATCGACCACGACATCGCGCTGCTCGATACGCTGGCCGGTCTGCTGGAGCGCCTGTGGAGTGACGGCAAACGTCTGAAGCCGCGCGAAGTGGTCGCGGAGTTTGCCAAGCACCTGCACGACGAACTGGATCTGATGCGCGAAGCGGCCAGCTGCTCGCAGCTGCGGCGCAACTTCACGCCCTCGCCGCTGCTTCAGGTGCCCGAGGTATGCTGGGACTGGTGCACGTCGTCGGTGATGGTGATGGAGCGCATGCGCGGCATTCCGATCTCGCAAACCGATCGCCTGCGCGAGGCCGGCGTGGATCTCAAGAAGCTTTCGCGCGCCGGCGTCGAGATTTTCTTCACCCAAGTGTTCCGCGACGGTTTTTTCCACGCCGACATGCATCCCGGCAACATCCTGGTGGCGACCGACGGCCCGAATTTCGGCAAGTACGTCGCCCTCGACTTCGGCATCATGGGCACGCTCAACGAAGTCGACAAGAACTACCTCGCCATCAACTTCCTGGCCTTCTTTCGCCGCGACTATCACCGCGTCGCCGAGGCGCACATCGAGTCCGGCTGGGCGCCGAAGGAAACGCGCGTCGACGAGTTGGAAGCCGCGGTGCGCGCCGTCTGCGAGCCGATTTTCGATCGGCCGCTCAAGGAGATTTCCTTCGGCAAGGTGCTGCTGCGGCTATTCCAGACCTCGCGTCGCTTCAACGTCGAAATTCAGCCGCAGCTCGTCCTGCTTCAAAAGACGCTGCTCAACGTCGAGGGGCTGGGTCGCCAGCTCGACCCCGAGCTCGATCTGTGGCAAACGGCCAAGCCATTCCTCGAACGCTGGATGGTCGAGCAGATCGGCTGGCGCGGCCTGATCAAGCGCCTCCGCCAGGAAACGCCGCAATGGGCGACGCTGCTGCCGCAGTTGCCCCGCCTGGTCCACCGGGGACTGGCCGCACCGCCGCACATCGCGCTGGCCGGCGAACTGGCGGCATTGCGCGCGGAGCAGGCGGCGCAGCGCCGCCGCCTGACCTGGCTGGTCGTCCTGGTCGCCATCCAGACCGCGCTGGCGGTCTTTCTCATGATCCACTGACTCGGCAAAGGCGCTTCCGATGCTGCTCTGGTTCGTCATTCTCTATCTCATGATCTCCGTCGGCATCGGCCTATTCGCCGCCACGCGCGTGCATAACGCCAAGGATTTCGCGGTCGCCGGCCGCAGCCTGCCGTTGCCGGTAGTAATGGCGACGGTGTTTGCCACCTGGTTCGGCGCCGAAGCGGTGTTCGGCGTCTCGGCGACCTTCGTCAAGGAAGGCCTCACCGGCGTGGTGGCCGATCCGTTCGGTTCCTCGCTGTGTCTGATCCTCGCCGGCATCCTGTTCTCGCGCTACCTGTACAAACTCAACATCCTGACGCTGGGCGACTTCTACCGCATGCGCTACAACCGCACCGTGGAGGTGTTGACCACCCTTTGCATCGTCGCCTCGTATCTCGGCTGGGTGGCGGCGCAAATCAAGGCGCTCGGGCTGATCTTCTTCATCGTCACCGACGGCGGCATCTCCCAGAACACCGGCATGATTCTCGGCGCCGCCATCGTGTTGGCCTACACCACCTTCGGCGGCATGTTCTCGGTGGCCATTCTCGATTTCGTGCAGATGGCCGTGTCGATGGGCGGCCTGCTGTTCATCGCCTGGATCGTCACCGGCGAAGTCAGCGGTGGCGGCACGGCGGTCATCCAGCATGCCGCCGCCGCCGGCAAGCTCGAGTTCTTCCCCGAGGCGGACCTCTGGAAGTGGATCAGCTTCCTCGGCGCCTGGGTGACCATGATGCTCGGCTCCATTCCGCAGCAGGACGTGTTCCAGCGCGTCACCTCGGCCAAGACGGCGAAGATCGCGCTTGCCGGCTCCATTCTCGGCGCCTCGATCTACTTCTGCTTCACCTTCGTGCCGATGTTCATCGCCTACTCGGCAACGCTGATCGACCCGGCCCAGTTCAACCCGATGCTCGACGGCGATACCCAGCTGATCCTGCCGACACTGGTGCTCCAGCACACGCCGCTGGTCGCCCAAGTGCTGTTCTTCGGCGCCGTGCTGTCGGCCATCATGAGCTGCTCGTCGGCGACGCTGCTGGCGCCCTCCGTCACCTTCGCCGAAAACGTCATCCGCGGCTTCTACCCGCGCATGGGCGACCATCGCTTCCTGTGGGTGATGCGCGCCACGCTGATCGGCTTCACCTGTCTGGTGCTGGCCTTCGCGCTCAATTCTCATTCCTCGATTTTCGAGATGGTCGAGAACGCCTACAAAATCACGCTGGCCGGCGCCTTCGTGCCCCTGGTCGGCGGCATCCTATGGAAGCGCGCCACCACGCAGGGTGCGCTGGCGGCCATTTTCGGCGGCCTGTTGTCGTGGCTCATGATCGAGGTACTGGTGGTCGGCAGCGGCGAAGGCTCCGATCTCTACGCCTACGCGCTGGTGGGCGAGGAAGGCGTGCCGCCGCAGCTGATCGGCCTGCTGGTTTCGGCCGTCGGCATGGTAGCGGGTTCGCTGCTGCCGCAATGGATCGGCCACAAGGCGCCCGGTCGACCGCTGCACGAACTGCAGCACCACGCGGCGATGGGAACCCACCACGTGGCCGAACACCACATCGAACACGGCCGACATCCGGGCTGAGGCGATGCTCGGCGCACTGACGCTGCTGTTGCTCTACCAGCTCGCCGGCGAGGTGATCGTCCAGTTCCTCACGCTCCCCATTCCGGGACCGGTGGTCGGCATGGCGCTGCTGTTCCTCACGCTAGTCATCCGCGGCGGCGTGCGGGACGATCTCCGCGGCACGGCCAACAAGCTGCTCCAGCATCTCTCGCTGCTGTTCGTACCCGCCGGCGCCGGCGTCATGGTGCATTTCGCCCGCCTCGGCGACGAATGGCTGGCCATCGTCGTCGCGCTGGTCGCCAGCACCGCCATCACGCTCGCCGTCACCGGCCTGCTGCTCTGCCGCCTGCTGCGCAAGCACGAAAGTCAGCCATGACGCCACGCCTCACCGAGATCTGGGTCTATCTCGCCGCCTCGCCGCTGCTCGGCCTGACGCTGACGCTGCTCGCCTACCAGGGCGCCCACTGGCTCTACGAGCGCTCGGGCATGAACCCGCTGGCGAATCCGGTGGCGATCGCCGTCGCCATCATCGTCGCGTTGCTGACGCTCACCGGCACGCCCTACGCCACCTACTTCGACGGCGCGCAGTTCGTGCACTTCCTGCTCGGCCCGGCCACCGTGGCGCTGGCCGTGCCGCTCTACGCGCAGCTGCCGCGCCTGAAGCGCATCTTCGGGCCGGCGCTGATAGCGCTCGCCGTCGGCTCGCTCACCGCCATCGTCTCCGCCATCGCCGTCGGCTGGGCGCTCGGCGCCAGCCGGCCGACGCTGATGTCGCTGGCACCGAAGTCGGTGACGACGCCGATCGCCATGGGCATCGCCGAAAAGATCGGCGGCCTGCCCTCGCTCACCGCCGTGCTGGTCGTCACCACCGGCATCATCGGCGCCGTCATCGCCCAATGGCTGTTCCGCCTGCTGCGCGTGAAAGACGAAGCCGTGCAGGGCTTCGCCATCGGCGTCGCCGCGCACGGCATCGGCACCGCGCGCGCCTTCCAGATCTCCGAAACCACCGGCGCCTTCGCCGCGCTGGCCATGGGCCTCAACGGCCTCGCCACCGCGCTGCTGCTGCCGATCCTGATATCGCTCATCGTCGTTGCGTAAGGTCGTTCAACGCGGTTGAACAATTGCCGACGAACGCCTATACTGGCCCTCGATCGGTTACACAAAGGAGCGGCGACATGAAATCCATGATCCTTTCGGGGAAGCGCCAGGTCGTGCTGCCCGCGGATTTGTGCCGCCAGGTTGCCTTGGCGCCGGGAGCGCGCGTTCACGTCGCGCTTGCCCCCGACGGCAGCGGCATCGTGGTTCGTCCGGCAACGGCGTCGGGCAGGAAACCGGCCTCCGTGCTCTTCGACCGCGTTACCCACCAGGGTTCGCCGGTTGCCATCGATGAGCTCCAGGGACTGGCGGCCGCCCGGCGGCTCGCCAAGGCGGATAAGCGGTGATCGCCCTCGATACCAACGTCCTGGCGCGCGCCATCGTCGCCGAGGCGGATGCCGACGCCGCCACGCGCCGACAGCAGCGGGACGCCCGCGCCCTGCTGTCGTCGGGCGCCGATCTGTTCGTTCCCCTGACGGTGGCGCAGGAGCTTGAATGGATGCTGCGCAGCGTCTACGAGATGCCGCCTGCCGATATCGCCGACCTGTTCGACGATCTGCTTGCCGTCGAAAACGTCACAGTGGATCGCGCTGCCGCCGTCGGCCAGGCCGTCGACGGCTATCGGCGCGGCCTGGATTTCTCGGATGCCCTCCATCACGCCCTTTCCGGTGCTTGCGCCGGCTTCGCCACTTTCGATGCCGGGTTCATCAAGCGGGCGCGCCGCCTTGGCCTGAAGCCGCCCGTGGCGGCATCCGGCAATTGATCGCCACGCTGTTGCCACCATGTACATTCCCGCCAGCTTCAGGGAAGACCGGACTGAAAGGCTTCATGACCTGATCCGGACGCATCCTCTTGGCCTCCTGGTCACGCAGGGTGATCATGGCCTCGAAGCTTCGCCCATACCGTTTCTCCTTTATGCCGACGAGGGCGAGCACGGCGTGCTGCGCGCGCATATGGCAAGAGCGAACCCGCACTGGCAATCGCTGGCGGGGCAAGCCGAGTGTCTGATCGTGTTTCAAGGGCCGGAGGGATACGTCACGCCGTCGTGGTACCCGAGCAAGGCAGAAACCCAGAAAGCGGTTCCGACCTGGAATTACGCCACGGTGCAGGTGCGGGGCCGCCCTTCCGTGACCGAGGATGCCGCTTGGCTGCGAAGGCAGCTGGACGACCTGACGGCGTTTCATGAAAGCTCGCGGCCACGGCCATGGTCTGTCGGCGATGCGCCGGAAGATTACGTGGCCAGCCAGATGAAGGCCATCATCGGCATCGAGATTCCCATCCATCGAATCGAGGGAAAGTGGAAGATGAGCCAGAACAAGGATGCCGCGGATCGGGAAGGCGTCATCGCTGGAATGCGATCCGGCGCGGACCCGCACCGGAATATTCAGGTGGCCGATCTTGTAGCGCGGGGCTAGTCTGGTCCTCTGCTCAGGCGGCTTGCTGCCTGTTGCCGCCGAAAGTCAGCCGTCGCAGTACGCCTCCTTCGCATTGATCCGCGCGCCGGGCAGGCCATAATGAAGGCATGGCCCTTCTCGAACTGAAGAACATCACCCGCCGCTTCGGCAGCCTCGAAGCGGTGAAGGATGTTTCGCTGTCGATCGAGGCGGGCGAATTCTTCACCCTGCTCGGCCCTTCGGGCTGCGGCAAGACCACCATCCTGCGCATGATCGCCGGCTTCGACGCGCCGGACGAGGGCGATATCCTGCTCGACGGCCAGTCGCTGGCCGGCGTGCCGCCGGAGCAGCGGCCGCTGCACACGGTGTTCCAGAGCTACGCGCTGTTCCCGCACATGACGGTCGCCGGCAACGTTGCCTTTCCGCTGGAGATGGCCGGAAAGTCAGCCGTGGAGAGTCGCCGCCGTGTCGGCGAAGCGCTGGCGCTGGTGCATCTTTCCGACAAGGCCGGGAGCTTTCCGCACGAGCTGTCGGGCGGCCAAAAGCAGCGCGTGGCACTGGCGCGCGGGCTGGTGAACCAGCCGCGCCTGCTGCTGCTCGATGAGCCGCTGGGCGCGCTCGACGCCAAGCTGCGCCAGGAGATGCAGGTGGAACTGATTGCCCTGCAGCGCGAGGTCGGCATCACTTTCGTCTTCGTCACCCACGCGCAGCAGGAGGCGCTGGCGCTCTCGCACCGCATCGCCGTGATGCGCGCGGGCCGCATCGAGCAGCTCGACGAACCGGTCAAACTCTATACCCAGCCCAGCAACCGCTTTGTCGCCGATTTCATCGGAAAAATCAACCTGATCGACGTCGAGGTGACCGGCGCCAGCAAGGTGCAGCTGCATCTCTCGGCGCCGGGGCTGGGGCCGATCGAGGCCACCGATGCGCGTCCGATCCGGGCCGGCGAGCGCGGCGCCTTCGCGCTGCGGCCGGAGCTGATCCGCGTCTTCGGCAAGCGGGAAGCGGCCGACCTGAAGAATCGCTTCGAGGGCCGCGTCAAGGAACTGCTCTATGTCGGCGACGTGACGCTGTACAAAATCGAGCTGGCCAACGGCTTCGTGCTGGAAGCGCTGATGGCCAACGCCGCGCCGGGCCGCGCCAAGGTCCACGAAGTCGGCGATCCGGTGGCCGTCTGCTGGCGGCACGATGCCGGAGTGTTCCTTCGTGACTAACGCCGAAAAACTCACCCGCTGGGTGGTCACGTCGCCGCCGACGCTGTTCCTGCTCGCCTTCTTCCTGGCGCCGGCGCTGATCGTGATTTTCGCCTCGGTGCGCGAGCCGGGCGAATTCGGCGGCCTGGCGCCGTGGACCGGCGTTTCGTGGGAGGCCTACCGCTTCTTGGCCACCGACCTCGTCTATGCCGAGATTCTGCTGCGCTCTTTCGGCGTCGCGGCGCTGACCACGCTCGCCTGCATCGTCATCGCCTATCCGCTCGCCTGGCTGATCGCGCGCAGCCCGAAGCAGCGGCGCGACCTGCTGGTGCTGCTGGTGATCCTGCCCTTCGCCAGCAATTTCCTGGTACGCATCTACGCCTGGATCATGTTGCTCGGCCCCATGGGTCTGCTCTACACGCCGGTCGCCGTCGTCGCCGGCATGGTCTATGTACACCTGCCGTTCATGATCCTGCCGCTCTATACCAATCTGGAGAAGCACGACCCGGCGCTGCTCGAAGCAGCGCAGGACCTGGGCGCCGGCGCCTGGACGCGCTTCTGGCGCATCACCTTTCCGCTCTCGCTGCCGGGCGTCTTCTCCGGCGCGGCGCTGGTGTTCATTCCCGTGCTCGGCATGTTCGCCGTGCCGGAGCTGCTCGGCGGCACCGGCGACATCCTGATCGGCAACCTGATCAAGGAGCAGTTTCTCGACAACCGCGACTGGCCGCTCGGCTCGGCGCTGTCCATCGTCCTCACCGTCGCCGTGCTGCTGATGGCCGGGCTGGCCGCCTGGGGCGCGCGGCGCGGCCTGCACGGCACGGAGGCAGTGTCATGACGAACCCGCCCCCCGACCCCCGCCCGGGCGAAGGTGACGGAAGTTTGCCGCCAGGAAGATCGCCTGGCGGCTCCGGGTCCTTGGCTTGCGCCTCCTTGGGGCGGCCCGGCGGAGGCGCGGCGTGAAGAAACCTTCCCTCTGGATCTGGACCGCGTCGCTGGCGGCCTACGGCTTCCTCTACATCCCGCTCGCCGTCGTCGTGCTGTTCTCGTTCAACGACTCGGTGCTCAACGCCCAGTGGGTCGGCTTCACCACGAGCTGGTACGCGAAGCTGGTCGAGGACGGCGACATGCTGCGCGCCGCCGGCAATTCGATCGCCATCGCCCTGCTGTCGTCGACCGTCGCCACGGGGCTCGGCACCATGGCCGGTCTGGCCATGCACCGCTACAGGTTCCGCTGGCTGCCTCTGCTGGTGCTGACGCCGGTGGCGATGCCGGAGATTCTGCTCGGCGTCTCGCTGCTGCTGTTCTTCCGCCAAGTGCTCGACCTGACGCTCGGCTTCGTTTCCATCCTGATCGCGCACATCACCTTCTCGATCGGCTTCGTCGCCGTCATCGTCCGCGCGCGTCTGGCCGGCATGGACGAGAGCATTTTCGAGGCGGCGCGCGACCTCGGCGCCTCGCCATGGCTGACTTTCCGCCGCGTCACATTGCCGCTGATCCTGCCGGCGCTGGCGGCAGGATTCCTGATGAGCTTCACGCTCTCGATCGACGACTTCGTCATCACCTTCTTCGTCGCCGGCGTCGGCGTCACCACGCTACCGCTGCAGATCTATTCGATGATCAAGGTCGCCGTGACGCCGGAGGTCAATGCCGTGTCGACGCTGCTGATGGCGCTGACGCTGACGCTGGTGCTGACCGCCAGCCGCGTCGCGCCGGACGTGTTGAAGGCTCGCT
Organism: Betaproteobacteria bacterium; assembly: GCA_019136545.1. Taxonomy (GTDB): domain Bacteria; phylum Pseudomonadota; class Gammaproteobacteria; order Burkholderiales; family Rhodocyclaceae; genus Fen-999. The sequence goes on along the minus strand of JAGVUA010000075.1, from coordinate 22,997 downwards.
GATCAAGGATCGATCAGCGTCACCGTAGCCGTCGAAGTACCGCCGTGGCCGTCGCTGATCGTGTAGGTGAAAGTCGCCATCCTGAACGACATCGCGCTATGGAACACGAGCTTGTTGCCATCCTGCGTAACCGTGCCGACCGTGGCGGGCTGCGGCTGCGTGAACGAGACGATGCTCAGCGCATCGCCATCGGGGTCGGTATCGTTGGCCAGCACGTTGAGCGGCCAGTCGCCCGTATAGCCGACAGCGATGTAGTCGTCGTTCGCCACCGGCGCGTGGTTGGCGTGCTGCACCGTCACGCGCACCGTCGCCGTTGCCCGCGCGCCGGCGCCGTCGTCGATCGTGTAGGTGAAGCTGTCGGTGCCGAGGTAACCGGCGGCGGGCGTGTAGCGCAGCGCGTTGCCGGCGATCGCCACCGCACCGTGGGCCGCCGTTCCCACGGCGACGATGGTCAGCGCATTGCCGTCGGGATCGCTGTCGTTGCCGAGCACTTCGATGGTCGCCGTGGCGTCCTGCGCGATGGTGACGGCATCGTCCTGCGCGACGGGCGGGCGGTTGACCCAGGTGCGCGACGTACTGGTGGCCTTGCTGATCTCGGCGCCTCGATAGGTATCCACCGTGGTCTTGTGCGGCACGGTGTTACGCAGTGCGCGCCTGACCCAGGCCGGTTCCTGGTCGATCACTTCCTCGCGCCAGGTGACGGGCGCGATGGTCTGCCGCTTGCTCATCGGCACCGGGGTGGCCACCGTCACCGGCACCTCGACCTCTTCCTGCTTGTCGCGATACTGGACAAACTCGAGATCGACCCGTCGATTCTTCGCGCGCGTCTCCCGGGTGTTCGGGTACTTCGGATTCCGTTCGCCAAAACCTTCGACCACGAAAGCGTCGGCCGGCAAGCCGGCCTGCGCCAGGTAGACCTTGACGGCATTGGCTCGCCGCTGCGACAGCTTGAGGTTGTAGGCGTCGCTGCCGATGTCGCAGGTGTGGCCGGCGACCCGGATGTTGCCGGCGCGTTCGGTGTTCTTGAGGATCTCGGCGATCCGATCGAGCTCGCGCCGGGCCAGCGGCGTCAGTTCGGCCTTGTCGAATTCGAAGAACGCATCGCTGGTCATGCTGGCGGTGGTCTTGACGATGCGCATTTCCTTGCGCATCTGGACGACGGGCGGCGCACTCTGCACGGCGTCCGCGACTTCCCGGGTCTCGGTGCTGGCGCCGGGCTCCTCAACGCGCCGCACCAGCCGGGCTTCGCGCCAGCCGGCGGAACTCGCATGGGCGCTGCCGCCGAAGCTGTAGCGATAAGTCAGCTGCGCGCGCGTGCCGCTGCCCCGGTTTTCGTACCTGCCCGCCTTGTCGTAATACTCGAGCAACAAGCCGACGCTGTGCGGCGAGCCGCTGAAGAATTTCTCGAGTCCCAGCGACACGGTGTTCTGCCGCGAGGAGAAATCGCCCCATTCGCGGTCGAGGCCGAGCGAGACGCGCATTTGCGCCTCCGGCAGGAAAGTGCCGGCGCGCACGCCGAGGCCGTAGTCGTAAACCTGGCGGTAGTAGCGCGTCGCGGTGGTGGTCGTAATGGTATCGAGGTAGAGCCGGCCGTTGTCGCTGCCGCTGACGGTGGCGATCGCCTGCTCCACCTGCGGTCCGCCAAGGTAGCGCTTGCCGGTCAGACCGTGGCTGGCGCTGACGCTGCCGAACCAGCGCTCGTTCTCCAGCCCGGCGCCCACCGTGAGCTTGCGGTCGTCGTCGCGATTCTGGTCGACGGCGGCGAAGAGCTTGCGCACCGACATCGCCGCATCGGCCTTGCCATCGATCTCGGGAATCCAGTTGTAATCGAGTCGCAGGCCGCCGGCCCCGTTGCCGAGCCAGCCCTGGGCGATCCAGGCCGAGAACAGATCCTCGCTCAACACGTGGCTGGCCTGCCCGTGCAGGCGCGCGTCGCGGTCGATGCCGACGCCGACCTGCGAGAGCCCACCCGTATATTGGAGATCCGCGCCCGCCATGACGCCGGGCACGTCGGCCGGCCGACTGCCGGCAACCTGCCCCGACGACACCTGAGCCAACGTCGCGCCGGGCATTGCCAGCGCCGCGAGAACGGCTAGAGTAATCGCCTTGGTGCGCAAGCCCGCCGGCGTTGTCTTGCGGATAGCAGTCGCGTACTGGTTCATGGCTTGACTCAAAAAAAGTTCCATTGTATCAGAGAGTTCCAAGTTGAAACCACCTGTCATGACGCTCGCGCGGGCCACGCTCATGCTGGCCATGTTTCTGCTTTCGTCCGCGTCCGCGCGTGCGGACGATGTCCTCTATCTCTACAACTGGAACAACTATCTGGCCGAGGAAACGCTGCGCCGCTTCGAGCGGCATTGCGGCTGTCGCGTCAAACAGGACTACTACTCGGACAACGAGGAGATGCTGGCCAAGCTCGAGGCGGGTGCGGTGGGCTACGATCTGCTGGTGCCCACCGGCAATGCCGTCGAGTCGCTGATCCGGCGCAAGGCCTTGCGGCTGCTCGACAAGCCCCGGCTACCGCACTTCGACAACCTCAAGCCGGCATTCCGCGACACCTGGTTTGATCCCGGCAACCGCTACTCCGTGCCCTATGCCACGACCATTACGCTGATCGGTTACAACGTCGAGAAGATGCGGGCGCTAGGCTTGCCGACCGACAGTTGGGCATTGATTTTCGAGCCCAGATATCTGGAAAGGATAAAAGGCCGCATCACCGTGTTGAACAGCCAACGCGAGTTGATGGCGGCGGCGATGAAGTACCTCGGCCACTCGGTCCAGGAGCGGGATCCGGCCAAGTGGGAAGCCGCCAAGCGACTGATCCTGCGCGCCAAGCCCTACTGGGCCGCTTTTTCCAACAGCACCTACATCAAGGATTTGGCCATCGGCAACATCTGGGTCGCCCACGGCTATTCGAACGACATGTTTCGCGCGCGCGAAGACGCCAAGGCGGCCGGGCGGCCGTTCACCATCGGCTTCACGACGCCGCGGGAAGGCGCCGTGCTCGCCGTGGACAGCTGGGTCTTGCACCAGTCCGGCCGCCGGCCGGACCTGGCGCACCGCTTCATCGACTTCATGCTGGAAGGCGACAATGCCGCCGAGGTTTCAAACGCCATCGGCGCCGGCAACACCAATGCCGCTGCGACGCCTTACATCCGGCCCGAAATCGCCGCCGAGCCAGCCATGTTCCCGCCCGCCGAGGCGCTGGAGCGACTGGAAATGCTGCGCGACTTCGACCCGAAGCTGCGCCGCACCCTGTCCCGGATGTGGACCGAGATCAAGGTGCGCTGAAGGGGCCGCCTTCAGTAGCGGCCGATATCCTCGATGGCATCGAGGACCAGCGCCGAGCCGATGGCGATCAGGAGGATGTCGGCGCCGATGCGGACGTAACGATACCCCGGCGGGGGCGGCGCTAGCCGCCCGAGCAACGGCGGCGGCAGGCTGTAATAGGCGATGCCTGGCGGCAGAGGATAGCCTCGCTGCCAGAGCCTGTCCGGTCCGAGGGGTACGCAGGCCCTGTGTTTTCTCGCCAGTCCGGGCGGACAGTCGCCCCGGCGAAACCGCTCGCCGTAGTAGCCGTAGATGACGCCGCGCGCATGATCGTCGAAACGGAAATCGATCGCCGGGCCGCCGTAGCGATAGTCGCCGCCCGGCGGATGGTCGCGCGAGTACCTGCGGTATTCCGGACTGTGGCGATCGTAGCGGCTGTCGTAGCGGTCGCCCTGGGCCGGACGCTCGCCGCCGGCCCAGGGCGGCGGGTCGGCATAGGCCTGCCTACTGATGACGGTGCCCGTCGCGATCAAAGCCGCCGCCACCGACGCGAACCAGATGCGAACTTGCGTGTTCCTGCTCATGCGGCTTCTCCATTCTTGACCATCCCCGCTGGGAAGATTAGCGCAAATTGCCCATTGACTTGCGTCAAGGCTCCCCCTGGCGCCGATGCGTATAGTCCGGTACCCTCGTTAGGCCGATACCCCATGAACGCGACTCCCTCCATCGAGCTGGTCTGTCCGGCCGGCGGTCTGCCGGCGCTCAAGGCAGCCGTCGACAACGGCGCCAACTGCGTCTACGCGGGCTTCAAGGACGACACCAACGCCCGCAATTTCACGGGCCTCAACTTCGACGAAGCCAGTCTCAAGCAGGGCATCCGCTACGCCCACGAGCGCGGCGCCAAGGTGCTGATCGCGCTCAACACCTATCCGCAAAGCGACAACTGGTCGCGCTGGACGGCGGCAGTGGATCGCGCCGTCGATTACGGCGTCGACGCCATCATCCTCGCCGACCTCGGCCTGATGGATTACGCCCGCCGCGCGCATCCGGATCTGCGTCTGCATCTTTCGGTGCAGGGCTCGGCGACCAATTACGAAGCGATCAACTTCTATCGCGAGCGCTTCGGCATCCAGCGCGCGGTGCTGCCGCGCGTGCTGTCGCTGGCGCAGGTCGAGCAGGTGGTGAAGCACACGCCGGTCGAGATCGAGGTGTTCGGCTTCGGCGGCCTGTGCGTGATGGTCGAGGGCCGCTGCGCGCTTTCGGCCTACGCCACCGGCACGTCGCCCAACTGCCAGGGCGCCTGCTCGCCGGGCAAGGCGGTGCGCTGGGAGCAGACGCCGCAAGGCATGGAGACGCGGCTCAACGGCATTCTGATCGACCGCTTCGACGAAGGCGAACGCGCGGGTTATCCGACCATCTGCAAAGGCCGCTTCGAGGTCGGCGAGGGCGAGGCGAGCGATACCTACTACGCCATCGAGGAGCCGGCCAGCCTCAACACGCTCGGCTTGTTGCCCGACCTGGCGCGCATGGGTATCCGCGCCATCAAGATCGAAGGCCGCCAGCGCAGCCCCGCCTATGTCGCACAGGTGACGAAGATCTGGCGCGACGCCATCGACGCCTGCCTGCGCGACGGTGAACGCTTTTCGCCCAAGGCGGCCTGGATGGCCGAATTGAACAAAGTATCCGAGGGACAAAGCCATACCCTCGGCGCTTACAACCGTCCCTGGAAATGAAACTTTCGCTTGGCCCGCTCCAGTACTACTGGCCTCGCCAGCAGACGCGCGACTTCTATGCGTCGGCGGCGGAAATGCCGGTCGACATCGTGTATCTCGGCGAGACGGTCTGCTCGCGCCGCCATGAGCTGCGCCTCGACGACTATCTCGATATCGCGACAACGCTGGCCGCCGCCGGCAAGGAAGTCGTGCTGTCGACGCTGACGCTGATCGAATCCGAATCCGACCTCAAGGCGCTGCGGCGCATCGTCGAGTTTAGCCAAATGAGCGGCAAGTTCGCCGTCGAAGCCAACGAGATGGGCGCAGTGCGCCTGCTGGCGGAGCACAAGCTTCCCTTCGTCGCCGGTCCGACGCTCAATGTCTTCAACGGCCAGACGCTCGCCCTGCTGGCCGGTATGGGCGCCACGCGCTGGGTGCTGCCGCCAGAAGCCAGCCGCGAACTGCTGGCCGGCATCATGGCCGCACGGCCGGCCGGCATGAGCACCGAGGTCTTCGCCCACGGCCGGGTGCCGCTCGCCTATTCGGCGCGCTGTTTCACGGCCCGACGCTACAACCTGCAGAAAGACAATTGCGAGTTCAAGTGCATCGACTTCCCCGATGGCATGACGGTGAAGACGCGCGAGGGCGACGCGTTCCTCACCATCAACGGCATCCAGACCCAGTCGGCGAAGTCGTACAATCTGCTCGAAGATCTGCCGGAGGTGCGCGGCCACGGCGTCGACATCCTTCGGCTCAGCCCGCAAGGCCAGGGAACCGGGGAAATCGTCGCGGCTTTCCGGGCTGCCCTGGCGGGGGAAACCGCCGTTCTGGCAGGCGATTTCTGCAATGGTTTCTGGCATGGCCGGCCGGGGCTTGAACTGATAAGGAAAGCCGCATGAGCAACTTCAAGCTGCCCGATTTCACGCTGCCGGCGCCGATCGCGCGTCTGGGCACGCGCCTGCCGCAGTTGCCGCCGACGCTGGCGCTGATCGCCGGCCTCAATCTGGCGCTCGATCGCATGATTCCCCGCGAACCGCTCGAACCGCTGACCGGCAAGCGTTTTGCCATCCGCGTGCTCGACGCCGGCATGACCTTGCGTTTCGCCTACGGCAGCCGCGGGTTCCGGCCCATTTTCGACGCGGCGCCGCCCGACCTCACCATCTCGGCGCGCAGTCGCGACTTCATCGCCCTGCTGGCGCGCGAGGAGGATCCCGACACCCTGTTCTTCAGCCGGCGCCTGCTGATGGAAGGCGACACCGACCTCGGCCTGCTGGTGAAGAACACGCTCGACGGCATCGAACTGCCGCGCCTCGACCCCGCCCGCCTCAAGCCCGCGGAGGTACTGCGGCGGCTGCGCGAACGGCTGGCCACGCCGCACACTACCTGACGCCTTGGCGAAGCGCGATTCGCCGCTTGCCCTTTATCTCGCCAGCGCCTACACGCTGCTGGCCATCTACGGCAGCCTCTATCCGTTCTCGGGCTGGCGCGATTCCGGCGCTCCGCTGACAGCCTTCCTGACCGCGGCGTGGCCGCGTTACTACACGGGCTTCGACATCGCCACCAACGTCGCGGCCTACGTGCCGCTCGGCTTTCTCTGGGCCACCGCGCTGCGGCCGGGATTGGGACCATGGGCCACCGTGCCGGCGGCGCTGCTGATCGGCGTGGCGTCGAGCCTGACTTTGGAGACCGCCCAGAACTACCTGCCCAGCCGGGTACCCTCGAATCTGGACTTCGCCTGCAACGGCATCGGCACGCTGCTCGGCGCCCTGGCCGGCGCCCGCTGGGGCGGCATCATGCTCGACGGCGGGCGCCTGGACGCCTGGCGCCATCGCCTGTTCCGTTCCGGCGCCGCCGCCGACGCCGGATTGCTGCTGATCTGGCTGTGGCTGCTGACCCAATTCAATCCCGATACGCTCCTGTTCGGCAACGGCGGCCTGCGCAACCTGCTCGGCATCGCCGCGCCCCTGCCCTACAGCGCCGACAGCTTCGCCGGCGTCGAAGCCACCATCGTCGGCACCCAGACCCTGGCCATTGCGCTCATCATCAGCCTGCTGGCGCGGCGCGCGCGGCCGGAACTGACTTTTGCCCTGATCGGCGCCGGCCTGCTGGCCAAGAGCTTTGCCTTCCTGATGATGATGAGCGGCAAGGCCGGCTTTGCCTGGATCACGCCGGGCAGCCTCACCGGCCTAGCGGCCGGACTGCTGTTCTGGCTGCTCGCCAGCCCCTTGCACGAGCGCTGGCGGAAGGCGCTGGCGGCATCGGCGCTGTTCGTCGCCACCGCGCTGGTGAATGTCGCGCCGGAGAATCCTTACCTGGCCAACACCTTCCAGACCTGGGATCCCGGCCAGTTCCTCAATTTCCACGGCCTGACGCGCCTGGCTTCGGATCTCTGGCCATTCCTGGCGCTGCCCTGGCTGATTCTCATGAGAACCGACCATGACCACTGGCATCACTGATCTCGACAGCCTGCGCGATGCCCTGCGCGAATTTGCCACCGCGCGCGACTGGCGCAGGTTCCATACCCCGAAGAATCTCGCCATGGCCATGATCGTCGAGGCCGCCGAACTGGTCGAGCACTTCCAGTGGCTGACGCCCGAGCAGAGCCTCGCGCTGCCCGACGCCACGCTGGCCGATGTGCGCGACGAAGTCGCCGATACCCTTATCTATCTCGTGGAATTGGCCGACGCGCTGGGCATTGACCCGATCGCCGCCGCTCGCGATAAGATTGCGAAAAACGCAATCAAATACCCCGCGGAGACGTCATGAGCCATTTCAAATACCACCTGTTCTTCTGTTCCAACCAGCGCGAAGCCGGCCAGATGTGCTGCAACAACCACGGCGCCAGCGCCATGCGCGACTACTGCAAGCAGCGCGTCAAGGAACTGGGCGACCAGATTCCGGGCAAGGTGCGCGTCAATAACGCCGGCTGCCTGGATCGCTGCGACAAGGGCCCGGTGCTGGTCGTCTATCCGGAAGCCACGTGGTACACCTACGTCGACAAGGAAGACATCGACGAGATCGTTGACTCCCACCTGCTCAAGGGCCAGGTCGTCGAGCGCCTGAAGATCTGATGTCGCGCCACGAGCACCTGCTGCTCGACGGGCCCGACGGCAAGCTGGAAGTCTTCGTCGATCCACCGCCGGCGGCGGACGGCGATCGGCGCGCAGCGGCCGGCATTGCCATGGTCGCCCATCCGCACCCGCTGTTCGGCGGCACCGCCGACAACAAGGTGGTGACGACGCTGGCCAAGTCGTTTCGCGAACTCGGCTGCGTCACGCTGCGGCCCAGCTTCCGCGGCGTCGGCGCCAGCGAAGGCCGTCATGATCGCGGCATCGCCGAGACCGAGGACCTGCTCGCGATACACGACTACGCCCGCAACCGCTTCGGGCCGCTGCCGCTCTATCTCGCCGGCTTTTCGTTCGGCGCCTACGTCGTCACGCGGCTGGCGAAGCGCCTGCAAGCGTCAGGCGCGGCGGCGCGCCGGCTGGTGCTGGTGGGCACCGCCGCCGGCTTCATCGAAGGCGACCGCCAGTACGAGACCGAGGCCGTCGCCCCGGATACCATCGTCATCCATGGCGCGGAGGACGAGACCGTCCCGCTCGCCAACGTGCTCAAGTGGGCCGAGCCGCTGGAGTTGCCCGTGACCGTCATCCCCGGCGCCGATCACTTTTTTCATCGGCGGCTGCACATCATCCGCCGGATCATCCACGACGCATGGCGGCACCCCTAGAAGTCCGCGACCTCCGCAAGCGCTACGGCGACCGCGAGGTGGTGGCCGGCATTTCGTTCGCCTTGGCCAAGGGCGAATGTTTCGGCCTGCTCGGCCCGAACGGCGCCGGCAAGACCACCACGCTGCGCTGCTGCCTCGGCCTCACCACTCCCGACGCCGGCACCATCGCCATGGTCGGCGAGCCGGTGCCGGCGCGTGCGCGGGAAGCGCGCGAGCGGGTCGGCGTGGTGCCGCAGTTCGACAACCTCGATCCGGACTTTTCCGCCGCCGAAAACCTGCTGGTATTCGGCCGCTACTTTGCCATCGACGATGCCACCCTCCGCGCCCGCATCCCGCGCCTGCTCGAATTCGCGGGACTGGCCAGCAAGACCGACGCCAACATCCGCACGCTGTCGGGCGGCATGAAGCGGCGCCTGACGCTGGCGCGCGCGCTGATCAACGACCCCGATCTGCTGGTGCTGGACGAGCCGACCACCGGCCTCGATCCGCAGGCGCGCCACCTGATTTGGGAGCGCTTGCAGGGCCTGCTCGCCGATGGCAAGACCATCCTGCTCACCACGCATTTCATGGAGGAAGCCGAGCGGCTGTGCCACCGGCTGGCCATCATGGACGAGGGGCGCATCATCGCCGAGGGCACGCCGCAGGCCTTGATCGCCCAGCATATTCCGGTGTCGCCGTCGCCGCTGCGGCCGGCCAATCTCGAGGATGTCTTCCTGGAACTCACCGGCCGGGATCTGCGCGACTGATGAGCCACTTCGCCCCGCCCCGCCTGTCGTTGCGCGCCGTCGCGGTATGGCGGCGCAATTTCCTGGTCTGGCGCAAGATCGCCATTCCGTCGATTCTCGGCAATCTCGCCGACCCGATGATCTACATGTTCGGCCTCGGCTACGGTCTGGGCGGCCTGCTGCCGGAGGCGCTGCCCGCCTTTGGCGGCGGCTCCTACATCGCATTCCTCGCCGCCGGCACGGTCTGCGCCTCGACCATGAATGCCGCCTCCTTCGAGACCCTTTATTCAGCCTTTGCCCGCATGGACGTGCAGAAAACCTGGGAAGCCATCATGAACGGGCCGGTGGCGCTCGACGACGTCATGCTCGGCGAGCTGTTCTGGGCGGCGGCCAAGGCCACCCTGTCCGGCGTCGCCATCCTGATCGTCGTCGCCCTGCTCGGCCTCGTGCAATCGCCGCTGGCGCTGTGGGCGATCCCGGCCATTTTCCTGACCGGCCTGGCCTTCGCCGCGCCCGGCCTGATCGTGACGGCGCTGGCGCCCTCTTATGACTATTTCATGTACTACTTCACCCTGTTCGTCACGCCGATGACCTTGCTGTCCGGCGTATTTTTTCCGCTCGACCAGCTGCCCGCCGGCATCCAGGCGGTCTCGCAAATGCTGCCGCTGACGCATGCGGTGGCGCTGATCCGCCCCCTGCTGTTCGGCCAGGTGCCCGAAACGCCGCTGCTGCACATCGCCGTGCTCGCCGGACTCGCGTTGGCATGCTTCTGGATCGCGCTCGGCCTGACGCGCCGGCGCCTGCTGTCTTGACCGGTACAATCCGGCCATGAAGGCCCTGCTGGCACTGACCCAACTCCCCGACGCCGCTGCGGCGCGCGCCCTCGCCGACCACTTGATCGAGGCCCGGCTGGCGGCCTGCGTAAGCATCATGGCGCCTTGTCATTCGGTTTACCGCTGGCAAGGGAACCTCGAACAGGCCGAGGAAGTGCCGCTGCTGATCAAGACCTCGGCCGAGCGGTACGAAGCGCTGGAAGCCGCCATCCGCGCGCGGCATCCCTACGAACTTCCCGAGATCGTGGCTGTCCCAATCGAGCGCGGTCTGGCCGGCTACCTGGCCTGGATCGCCTCTGAAACGACACCGGACCCCGGCTCATGATCCTTTTGCTCCGCTTCTTCTCGCTGCTGCTGGCGCTGACCGCCGGCCCGGCGTCGTTCGCCGCCGGCGAGCCGCTCGAACCCGAGCAGGCCTACCGCTTCTCGGCGCGCGCGCTCGACGCCAACACCGTCGAGGCGCGCTGGCAGATCGAGAACGATTACTACATGTACCGGGACAAGTTCAAGTTCACCGCCGAGCCCGCGACGGTCAAGCTGGGCGAGCCGAGGTTCCCGGCCGGCAAGATCAAGGACGACGAGTTTTTCGGCAAGGTCGAAACCTACCGGAACGAAGTCAAGATCGTCATTCCGGTCGAGGCGAACGGCGTGGAATCGTTCACGCTCAAGGCGACTTCGCAGGGGTGCTGGGACGAAGGCATCTGCTATCCGCCGACGCCGCAGAAAGCCACCGTCAGCCTCGTCGCCGCGCCGCAGATGTCGGTGGCGCCTGCCGCCCTGCCGGCGGCGGCGCCCCTTGCCGAGCGCGCTCCACCTGCCGCGGCCGCGGCCGCGCCCTCGGCCGACGACGAATCGTCGAAAATCGCCGGGCTGCTGCACGACGGCAGCTTCTGGATGGCGATCCTCAGCTTCTTCGGCTTCGGCCTGCTGCTGTCGCTGACACCCTGCGTGTTCCCGATGGTGCCCATCCTGTCCGGCATCATCGTCAATCACGGCCATGCCGTGACGCATGCGCGCGCCTTCTGGCTTTCCTCCGCCTACGTGCTGGGCATGGCCGTCACCTACGCGGCGGTCGGCGTCGCGGCCGGTTACTCGGGCACGCTGTTGTCGAGCGCGCTCCAGAATGCCTGGGTGCTCGGCGCTTTCGCGCTGGTGTTCGTCGCCCTGTCGCTGTCGATGTTCGGCTTCTATGAGCTTCAGGTTCCGGCGGCGCTGCAGGGCCGGTTGTCGGAAAAGGCCAACGCCCAGGGCGGCAGTTTCGGCGCCATCGCCGTTATGGGCGCGCTCTCGGCGCTCATCGTCGGCCCCTGCGTGGCGGCGCCGCTGGCCGGCGCGCTGCTCTACATCGCGCAGACGCGGGACGCGGCGCTGGGCGGCGCGGCGCTGTTCGCCATGGCGCTGGGCATGGGCGCCCCGCTGATCGTGGTGGGCGTGTTTTCCCGTTCGCTGCTGCCCAAGGTCGGCCCCTGGATGGAAGCCGTCAAGAAATTCTTCGGCGTGCTGCTGCTGGCGACGGCGCTGTGGCTGGTTTCGCCGGTGATTCCGTCCTGGACGCAGATGCTGGGCTGGGCGGTCTTGCTGATCGTGCCCGCCATCTACATGCATGCGCTCGATCCGCTGCCGCCGCACGCCGGCGGTTGGCATCGCCTGTGGAAAGGCATCGGCGTGCTGATGCTGCTGGGGGGTGCGGCCATGCTGCTCGGCATGCTCGGCGGCGCGCGCGACCCGCTGCAGCCGCTGGGCTTTCTGCGCGGCGAGGCGGTGGCCGGCGTGTCGCCGGGACTGACTTTCGAGCGCGTCAAGACCACGGCCGAGCTCGATGCGCGTCTCCAGGAAGCGGCCGCCAGGGGCCAGCCGGTCATGCTCGACTTCTACGCCGACTGGTGCGTGTCCTGCAAGGAAATGGAGAAATTCACCTTCACCGATGCGCGCGTCAAGGCCCGCCTGGCGGGCACGCGGCTGTTGCAGGCCGATGTCACCGCCAACGACGATGCCGACAAGGCCTTGCTCAAGCGCTTCGGCCTCTTCGGCCCGCCGGGCATCATCTTCTTCGGCGCCGACGGCCGTGAAGTGGCCGGCGCGCGGGTGATCGGCTACCAGCCCGCCGATCGATTCCTCGCCACGCTGGGCAAGCTACCGCTTTAACCATCAGGGAGTTGCTTCCATGTTCACCGGCATCGTCGCCACCACCGGCCGCATCACGCATCTGCAAACCCTCGAAAAAGGGCTGCGCCTGACCGTCGAGGCGCCCGGACTCGATCTTTCCGACGTCGCCATCGGCGATTCGATCGCCCATGGCGGCGTCTGCCTGACCGTGATCGAGAAGGACGGCCGGCAGTACAAGATCGACGTTTCGCGCGAGACGCTCGACTGCACGGTCGGGCTCGACGCGCCCGGCGAAGTCAATCTGGAAAAGGCCATGCGCCTGGCCGACCGCGTCGGCGGCCATCTGGTCTCCGGCCACGTCGATGGCGTCGGCGAGATCGTCAAGTTCGAGAAGATCGGCGAATCGCACGAACTGGTCATCCGCGCGCCGCGCGAACTGGCGCGCTACATCGCCCGCAAGGGCTCGATCACCGTCAATGGCGTTTCGCTGACGACCAACCGCGTCGAGGGCGCCGAGTTTTCCATCAACCTGATTCCGCACACCGTCGAGGCCACGACGCTCAAACACTGTCGGCCGGGCGGCAAGGTCAATCTGGAAGTCGACCTGATCGCCCGCTACGTCGAGCGGATGCTGAGTCCGGACGGCCAGGCGTAGAATTCCGGCCCTCTTCGCCATACCACTGAAACTGACACCAAGATGAGCATCAGCCCCATCCAGGACATCGTCGCCGACATGCGCGCCGGCAAAATGGTCATCCTCGTCGACGAGGAAGACCGCGAGAACGAGGGCGACCTGGTCCTCGCCGCCGAGCACGTGACGCCCGAGGCGATCAACTTCATGGTCACCCATGCGCGTGGCCTCGTTTGCTTGACGCTGACGGAGGAACGCTGCCGGCAGCTCGGCCTCTGGCAAATGGCGCGCGACAACAAGAGTCCGCACAGTACGGCGTTCACCGTCTCCATCGAAGCCGCCGAAGGCGTAACCACCGGCATTTCGGCCCATGATCGCGCCCACACCGTCAGGGCGGCCGTGGCCAAGAAGGCCGTACCAGAAGATGTGGTCCAACCGGGTCACATTTTCCCGATCATGGCACGGCCAGGAGGCGTGCTGATTCGTGCCGGCCATACCGAGGCGGGTTGCGATCTCGCTGCCATGGCAGGCTGCGAGCCATCGGCGGTGATCTGCGAAATCATGAAAGATGATGGCAGCATGGCGCGCCTACCCCAGCTGCTCGAGTTTGCGGCCAAACACGGTCTGAAGATCGGCACCATTCGCGACCTGATTCACTATCGTTCGGAAAATGAAAAGCTGGTCGAGCGCATCGTCGAGAAGGATGTTTCCTGCATCCACGGCGAATTCCGCTTGATCGCCTACCGCGACAAGACCACCACCGACGTACATTTAGCCCTGGTGAAGAACGGCATCGATCCGAATGCGGAAACGCTGGTCAGGGTGCACGAGCCGATCACAGTGCTCGATTTTCTCGACTGCCAGAGCAACCGTCACAGCTTCAGCGTGGACCGCGCCATGCGCGCCATCGCCGGTCACGGCAGTGGCGTCATCGTGCTCCTGCGGCGCGCCAGTTCGAACGCCGATCTCGTCGCCGCCCTGCAAGGCGAAGCCGAGACCGCCAAGCCCGGCGCCAAGTGGGACCCGCGCCTGTACGGCATCGGCGCGCAGATTCTCTGCGACCTTGGCGTCCGGCGCATGAAACTGCTGGCCAGCCCGCGCAAGATGCCGAGCATGGCCGGCTTCGGCCTCGAAATCACCGGGTATCTTTCGCCCGAGGAGACCGCCGCATGAGTTTCAAGCCCTCTTCCCCGCCGCTGCAGTCCGGCAAGTGCGCCGATGTGCGGGAAATCGAGCCCAGCCTGACCGGCACCGGCCTGCGTGTCGGCATCGCCATGGCGCGCTTCAATCGCGACGTCGGCGAGGGTCTGCTGTCCGGATGCTGCCAGGAGCTGCGACGCCTGGGCGTCGCGCCGGCAAGCGTGACGCTGGCGACCGTGCCCGGTGCGCTGGAGTTGCCGCTCGTGCTCCAGACCATGGCCAGGAGCGGCCGCCACGACGCCCTGGTGGCGCTCGGCTGCGTCATCCGGGGCGAGACTTATCACTTCGAGATCGTCGCCAACGAATCGGCGCGCGGCATCATCGACGTCCAGCATGCCACCGGCGTACCGATCGCCAATGCCGTGCTGACGGTGGAAAACGATGGCCAGGCCGAGGTCCGCATGCACCAGAAGGGTGTGGAAGCGGCGCAGTGCGCGGTGGAGATGGCCAACCTGCTGAAAGCCGTCGGGTGAGCGCCGCCCGCCGGGCCGTCCCCAGGGCGGCGCAGCCAGCGAACCGGGACCGAGGGACGGGGAGACAATGAAATCACCGCGTCACCGAGCCCGCGAGTTCGTCATCCAGGGCTTGTACCAGCATCTGGTCGGCGGCCAGGACGAAGCGGCAATTCGCGTCCAGGCCGAGTCGGTCGCCGGTTTCGACAAGGTCGACACCGGGCTCTACGCCGCGCTGCTCGCGGAAACGCTTGCCGACATCGACGCCTTGCGCGACACCGTGGTCCCGCATGTCGATCGCGCCTGGGACGACGTCTCGCCCATCGAACGCAGCGTCCTGCTGCTCGGCGCCAGCGAACTGAAACATCACGTCGAGACGCCTTATCGCGTGGTCATCAACGAAGCCATCGAACTGGCCAAGACCTACGGCGGCACCGACGGCCACAAGTTCGTTAACGGCGTGCTCGACAAGCTGGTGCTCGAGTTGCGCCCGCACGAGGCGAAGGGGCGTTAGCCCCATGCCGTCCGAATTCGCGCTGATCGACCGCTACTTCCGCCGGCCCACCCGCCATACCCGGCTGGGCGTCGGCGACGACGGCGCCATCGTCCGGCCGATGCCCGGCATGGAACTGGTGGTGTCGACCGACATGCTGGTCTCGGGCACGCATTTTCTGGCCGACGCCGATCCCGAGAACCTGGGCTGGAAAACGCTGGCCGTCAATGTCTCGGACATGGCGGCGATGGGCGCGCAGCCGCGCTGGGCGCTGCTGGCGGCGGCGCTGCCGGCGGCGACGGAATCGTGGATCAGCCGGTTTGCCACGGGCTTCTTCGCCTGCGCCGAGACATTCGGCGTCGATGTGATCGGCGGCGATACCACCCGGGGTCCGCGCAACTTCTGCGTCACCATTTTCGGTGAAGTGCCGGAAGGCCGGGCGCTGCTGCGCTCGGGTGCCCGACCGGGCGACGAGATCTGGGTTTCCGGCGCGCCGGGGCGGGCCGCGCTGGGGCTTGCCCATTTGCAGGGACGCCACGTCCTGCCCGAACCCGCCGAATATCTCGCCGCCCTGCACCGGCCGCAGCCGCGCGTGGCGCTCGGTCTGGCGCTGCGCGGGTTGGCGACGGCCGCCATCGACGTTTCCGACGGGCTGCTGGCGGATCTGGGGCATATCCTCGAGGCATCCGAGGTCAGCGCCTCGCTCGGCATTCCGGACCTGCCGGCGCCGGGCATCGAACGCGATTGCCGGCTGGCCGGCGGCGACGATTATGAGTTGGTCTTCACCGCGCCCGCCGCGCGCAAACCCGAGGTCGAGGCACTGGCGGGCGCCCTTGGGTTGGCGCTCACTCGCATCGGCCGCGTTGAAACCGGCGCTCCGCCACGGCTGACTTTGGTGGATGCCGACGGCCGGGCGGTGGCCATCGGCCAACGCGGTTACGACCACTTCGGCTAAGGTGCGAGGCATGGCGAAAGCGGCTGCCCCTCCGATCGGCTTCCTGTTCCAGCATCCCGCGCATCTGGTCGCCTGCGGCTTCGGCAGCGGCCTGGCTCCGGTGGCGCCAGGCACTTTCGGCACGCTGTTCGCCTGGCTGACGTTTCCTTTGCTGCGCAGCTATTTCCCCGAGGACATCTGGCTGGCCGGTTTCCTTGCGCTGCTGTTCATTTTCGGCATCTCGGCCTGCCACATCACCGGCCAGAAGCTCGGCGTTACCGACCACGGCGCCATCGTCTGGGACGAAATCGTCCCTTTCTGGGCCGTCCTGCTGCTCACGCCACCGACCTGGCTGTGGCAACTGGCAGCCTTCCTGTGGTTCCGCTTCTACGACATCACCAAGCCCTCGCCGGCCCGCTGGTTCGATCGGGAGGTGAAGAACGGCTTCGGCGTGATGATGGATGATGCCGTCGCGGCAGGCTACACCTTGCTGACCCTGGCCGTGCTCAAGGTCGTCGTCGAGAAACTGCTGTAATGGACCCCGACCTGGCGTCGCTCTCCATCGAAGTCGGCGCCGTCCTGCGGCAGCATCGCCTGATCCTGGCAACGGCGGAGTCCTGTACCGGCGGCTGGGCGGCGCAAGTAATCACTCACACAGCCGGCAGCTCGGCCTGGTTCGACCGCGGCTTCGTCACCTACACCAACGACGCCAAGACCGCGATGCTCGGCGTGCGGCCGGAAACCCTGGCCGCCTTCGGCGCCGTGAGCCTGGAAACCGCAAGCGACATGGCCCGCGGCGCCCTGCAAAACTCCAATGCCCTGATTTCCCTGTCCATTACCGGCATCGCCGGGCCGACGGGTGGCTCACCTGGTAAGCCAGTGGGCACCGTATGCTTCGGCTGGTGCGTGCGCGGACAGTTGCCCGAGGTCGAGCGAAACCGCTTCCAGGGGGATCGCGAAGCCATTCGGCGGCAAGCAGTGATTCATGCCTTGAATGGGCTGCTGGTCAGGGCAAAAACTATGCCATCCGTGCCATAATCATTTTCAGTTTTCGGAGAAACCACCATGGATGACAACAAGGCGAAAGCCCTGCAGGCGGCGCTTGCCCAAATCGAGAAGCAGTTCGGCAAGGGCTCCATCATGAAGATGGGCGAAGGCCAGATCGAGAACGATATCCAGTCCGTCTCGACCGGCTCGCTCGGCCTCGACATCGCGCTCGGCATCGGCGGCCTGCCGCGCGGCCGGGTCGTGGAAGTCTACGGTCCGGAATCCTCGGGCAAGACGACACTTTGCCTGCAGGTGGTGGCCGAAGTGCAGAAGCTCGGCGGCACGGCCGCCTACATCGATGCGGAGAATGCGCTCGATCCCGTCTATGCGGGCAAGCTGGGCGTCGATGTGCCGAATCTCCTGATTTCCCAGCCCGACACGGGCGAACAGGCGCTGGAGATCGCCGACATGCTGGTGCGTTCGGGCGGCGTGGACATCATCGTCATCGACTCGGTGGCGGCGCTGGTGCCCAAGGCCGAAATCGAAGGCGAAATGGGCGACCAACTGCCGGGGCTTCAGGCCCGGCTCATGTCCCAGGCGCTCCGTAAATTGACGGGCAACATCAAGCGCACCAACACGCTGGTGATCTTCATCAACCAGATCCGCATGAAGATCGGCGTCATGTTCGGCAACCCGGAAACGACTACCGGCGGCAACGCCTTGAAGTTCTACGCCTCGGTGCGCATGGATATTCGCCGCACCGGCGCCATCAAGAAGGGCGACGAGGTGATCGGCAACGAAACCAAGGTCAAGGTGGTCAAGAACAAGGTGGCGCCGCCGTTCCGCGAGGCCCACTTCGACATTCTCTACGGCGAGGGCATTTCCCGCGAGGGCGAAATCATCGAACTCGGCGTCGAGCACAAGTTCGTCGAGAAATCCGGTGCCTGGTACGCCTACAACGGCGAAAAGATCGGCCAGGGCAAAGACAATGCCCGCGAGTTTCTCAAGGAACATCCGGAGACGGCGATCGAGATCGAGAACAAGGTGCGCGCAGCCGTCGGTGTGGCGTCGCTGACCGCCCCCGCCGCCGAGTGAATGAAGCCGCGTGAATGAACTGAGGCGGAAAGCCATCGGCCTTCTGGCGCGAAGGGAACACAGTCGCGCCGAATTGGCCCGCAAGCTTGCCGCCGACGGCACCGACGAGGACATTGCCAACGTGCTCGCCCAATTGGAATCCGAAGGGCTTCTCTCCGATGCCCGTGCCGCTGCGGCCTATGTGCGCGCGCACGGTGCGCGCTTCGGCGCGGCGCGCTTGCGCCAGGACCTGCGTAGCCGCGGCCTCGATCCCGCCGTGGTCGCCGCCGAAGTGGGCGAGCTGCCGAGCGAACTCGAGCGGGCGCGCGCCGTATGGTCGAAAAAATTCGCGGCCGTGCCGGAAGATGCCAAGGAGTGGGCCCGGCAGGCCCGCTTCCTGCAGAGCCGGGGATTCGCCACCGACGTCATCCGTCGGCTGTTGAAGGACGTCGACGCATGAGCACCCTCGCCGCCTACAACCTGCGCAAGAAGTACAAGTCGCGCGTGGTCGTCAAAGACGTTTCGTTCGATGTGCACGGCGGCGAAGTGGTGGGGCTGCTGGGCCCCAACGGCGCGGGCAAGACGACCTGCTTCTACATGATCGTCGGACTGGTGGCGTCGGATGGCGGCGAGATCCGCCTGCAGGACGACAAGACCGACAAGGACAACGGCGCCAGCCTGACGCACATGCCGATTCACAAGCGGGCGCGTCTTGGCGTTTCCTATCTGCCGCAGGAAAACTCGGTGTTCCGCAAGCTGACCGTCGCCGACAACGTCCGTGCCGTCCTCGAACTTCAGGACGACGTCGATCCGGCGACCATCGAGGATCGGCTCGAAGAGCTGCTGCAGGAACTGCACATCGCCCATTTGCGGGACAACAAAGCCATTTCCCTGTCGGGCGGCGAACGGCGCCGCGTCGAGATCGCCCGGGCCTTGGCGACGGAACCGCGCTTCATTCTGCTGGATGAGCCGTTCGCCGGCGTCGACCCGATCGCCGTACTGGACATCCAGAAGATCATCCGGTTTCTCAAGGAGCGCGGCATCGGTGTGCTGATCACCGACCACAATGTGCGCGAGACGCTGGGAATCTGCGACCGGGCGACGATCATCAATGCCGGCGAGGTGCTGGCGGCTGGACATCCCGCCGAGATCGTCGATAATGAAAGCGTGCGGAAGGTTTATTTGGGCGAGCATTTCCGCATGTAGCGCAGCCACATGAAACAAGGTCTCCAGCTCCGCCTCTCCCAGCACCTCGCGCTCACGCCTCAATTGCAGCAGGCGATCCGCCTGCTGCAACTGTCGACCCTGGAGCTTAACCAGGAAATCGACCAGGCATTGCAGGACAACCCGCTGCTGGAACGCGAGGATGCGAGTGAAGGGCCCGCCTTCGCACCGCCCGGCGACGCCTTGTCGGCCACCCAGCAGCAGCCCCCGGCCGAAGAAACCGCGCGCGGCGCGGATGAGCGCGACGATGGCACCGAGCTGAGCTGGGGCAGCGAGTCGCCCGGCAGCCACGGCGTTCCCCGCGACCCCGAAGACGATGTCGACGCCGGCGATATCCAGGCGGCCGCGACGGGACTGCGCGAGCACCTCAACGCCCAGGTGGCGCTGACGCAATTGCCGGAGCGCGAGCGCCACGTCGTCATCTTCCTGATCGAAGCCCTCGACGATGACGGCTACCTGGCGCATAGCCTCGACGAACTGGCCGACACGCTCGCCGGCGATGCCGAGGTCGATCGCGACGAATTGATGGACGAATTGACGATCGGCCTGCGCTACCTGCAGCAGTTCGATCCGCCCGGGGTCGGCGCGCGCGATCCCAGGGAATGCCTTGAACTGCAACTGCGGGGCCTGCCGCCATCGGGATGCCGAGACTTGGCGCGCGCCATCGTCCGCGATCACCTCGATCAGTTCGCGGCGCGCGACTACGCCAGGATCAAGAAGGCGCTGGCATGCGGCGACGACGAGCTGCGCGACGCGCAGGCGCTCATCAAGTCGCTCAATCCGCGTCCGGGCGCCCAGTTCGCGCCGCTCGACACGCGCTACGTGGTGCCCGACGTCGTGGTGCGGAAAGTGCGCGGCGCCTGGAAGGTCAGCCTCAACAACGAGGCGATGCCGCGCCTGCGCATCAACCGCATGTACGCCAATATCCTGCAAAGTCAGCGGCGGGGCAACGCCGGTTCCGCCGCCAGCCTGGCGGGCCAGCTGCAGGAAGCCAAGTGGCTGATCAAGAACGTGCAGCAGCGCTTCGATACCATTCAGCGCGTCAGCCAGACCATCGTCGATCGTCAGCGCGCCTTCTTCGACCACGGCGAAGTCGCCATGCGGCCCTTGACGCTGCGCGAAGTGGCCGAAGCGGTCGATCTTCACGAATCCACCATTTCGCGCGTGACCACGCAGAAGTATCTGGCCAGTCCGCGCGGCATTTTCGAGCTGAAGTACTTTTTTGGCAGCCATGTCGCCACCGATACGGGCGGCGCTGCGTCCTCGACCGCGATCCGCGCGCTGATCAAACAGTTGGTCAGCGCCGAAGATGGCCACAAGCCACTCTCCGACGCCAGGATCGCGGAAGTTCTCGGCGAGCAGGGCATCGTGGTGGCGCGCCGCACGGTGGCCAAGTACCGCGAATCCCTGAGCATTCCGCCGGTCAACCTCAGAAAAGCCCTCTAAGGAGAGATCATGAACCTCAACATCACCGGTCATCATGTCGAAGTCACGCCCGCGCTTCACGATTACGTCACGGGCAAGGTCGAAAAAGTCATCCGGCATTTCGACCATGTCACCAGCGTGCACGTCGTGCTGTCGGTGCAGAAACTCAAGCAGAAGGCCGAAATCACCTTGCACGTCAAGGGTAAGGACATCTATGCCGACGCCTCCGACGCGGATCTTTACGCCGCCATCGACGCGCTGACCGACAAGCTCGACCGCCAGGTGCTGAAATACAAGGAGAAGGTCAGCGACCATAATCGCGACAAGCGGATTCCCGCTGACGAATAACAGTTTCTTCCCGCCGGGGGTGGGGGTATACTGCGCAGCGCCTTCGCTGCGGCCTCACCCGGCGCTGGCATGCCCAAGATTGCCGATGAACCAGATCGCCAAACTGCTACCCCCCGAAAACGTCGTTGTCGGCCTTGAGGCCAGCAGCAAGAAACGCGTGTTCGAACAGGCCGGCATTCTCTTCGAGAACCAGCACGGGATTGCCCGCAGCACGGTTTACGATGCGCTGTTCGCGCGCGAAAAGCTCGGTTCGACGGGCCTCGGGCAAGGCATCGCCATTCCCCATGGCCGCATCAAGGGCCTCAAGGAAGCGCGGGGCGCCTTCCTGCGGCTGGCGACACCGGTCAGCTTCGACGCCCCGGACGGCAAGCCGGTCAGCCAGGTTTTTGTTCTTTTGGTGCCGGAGGCGGCCACCGAGCATCATCTGCAGTTGCTTTCCGAACTGGCCCAGATGTTTTCCGACAAGTCGTTTCGCGAGCGCGTCGGCGCAGCAGCCGACGCCGCCGCGACTCACACGCTGTTCGCCACTTGGCCCTCGTCCGCCAGCTGATCGTCGCGCAGCTGTTCGAGCGCAATCGCAAGCGTCTCCAGCTCAACTGGATCTGCGGCACGCTCAACCGGGCGGTCACCATCACCCGGGACGACATTTCGCCGGCCGACTTGGTCGGACACCTGAATCTCATCCATCCCGATCGCATCCAGGTCCTGGGCTCGCCTGAAATATCCTGGGCCTCGAAGCAGCCCCGTGAACGCGTTGCCCGTCATTTCCAGGAAATCATCGCCGCTCAGCCGCCCGCGCTGGTCATCGCCGATGCCTGCGATATTCCGGAGGTGATCAAGACCGAGTGCGAAGCCACCGACACGCCGCTCTTCACTTCGCCCCAGCAGTCCGCCGCGGTCATCGACGCGCTGCGGCTTTACGTATCCCGCCAGCTCGCCGAGACCATCACCTTGCACGGCGTGTTCATGGACGTGCTGGGCATGGGCGTGATGATCACCGGCGAGTCCGGCGTCGGCAAGAGCGAGCTGGCGCTCGAACTGATTTCGCGAGGCCACGGCTTGGTGGCCGACGATGTCGTCGAAGTCTCGCGGATTTCACTCGACAACCTCGAAGGCCGCTGCCCCGAACTGCTCAAGGATTTTCTCGAGGTGCGCGGTCTCGGCCTGCTCAATATCCGCGCCGTGTTCGGCGAAACCGCCTGTCGCCGCAAGATGCGCATGAAGCTCATCGTGCACCTGCAGCGGCCCCAGGCCAGCCCGGAAACATTGCGGCTACCTCTCGACGCGCAGACCGAAAACATTCTCGGCGTCCCCATTCGCAAGGTGATCCTGCCGGTGGCCGCCGGCCGCAACCTGGCAGTGCTGCTCGAAGCCGCGGTGCGCTCGACCATCCTGTCCCTGCGCGGCATCGACAGCATGCAGGAATTCCTCGATCGTCAGCAGCGCGCGCTGGAGGGCAACGACAGTGTCAACTCCGGCGACTAGACATCGTTACTCACGCAGACCGGGTATTCGGCTTCCATGAGAATTTCGCACTAACGGCGAAATAACCAGCCGGTGGCGCTATGCCGGTTTTTCTGTTGTTGCATACTTTTCGAGGAGGTTTGCATGAATCGGATCATCACCCTGGTCGCTGCTTCGCTGTTCGCCGTCGGCATGGCTTCCAACGCCCTGGCGACGCCCCAGCAGGACAAAATGAAATCCTGCAACGTCGAGGCCAAGGGCAAGAAGGGAGAAGAGCGCAAGGCCTTCATGAAGGAGTGCCTGTCGGCCGACAAGCCCGCTGCCAACGGCGCCGCCAGCGCGGATTGCGAGAAGAAGGCCGTCAGCAAGGAAGGCAAGCCGCTCGCCGG
>JAGVUA010000130.1 GCA_019136545.1 Betaproteobacteria bacterium | reverse complement strand
TGGAAACGTTTTCTGTTCGCCGAATTGGGCGCGGCGCAGGGAAAGCCGGAATTGCGACCCCCCCGGCTGTGGCAAATGCGATCATTCGCCGATATGCTTTCCGAATTACGCCTCGGGCGCGAGCCTCGACAGCTCATCGACTTAATCGGCCGAGCGGCGGATGGAAGTACAGACGATTTTCTATCGACCAGGAGAATGAGGATGAAAACCAGCGCACGCAACCAGTTCCTCGGCAAGGTGGCCGCCGTCAAGAAGGGCGCGGTCAACGACGAAATTGATCTGGAGATCCTCGGCGGCCAGAAAATCGTCGCGATCATCACGCGCGAGTCCACCGACAGCCTCGGGCTGAGGCCTGGCGTGGAAGCCTATGCCTTGATCAAGGCCTCGTCCGTCATCATCATGACCGACGATGACGGCGCGAAACTTTCGACGCGCAACCGGCTGGCCGGCAAGGTTTCCCGCGTCCAGCCCGGCGCAGTGAACACGGAAGTCGTGATCGAACTGCCCGGTGGCGGCGCCATCGCCTCGATCATTACCCATGAAAGCGCCAAAGCCTTGGCGCTTGAAACCGGAAAAAAAGCGAGCGCGCTCTTCAAGGCTTCCAGCGTGATTATCGGCGTCCCAAATTAGCCGCAAAAACTCGTTAACTCGCGACAACCGCAGATCGGATTTTCCTGCCGGCGGTGCCGCCACCGGCAGGCTGGTTTGACGGCAATGCCGTCCGATGCTTCTTGCAACAAACCTCCAGCGTACTCTCACAATGCACTGCCAGTGTTCCGTGGGGACAAAGCACAGATAACGTTCACTGCTTCCCCGACTTTCCCGGGATGAGGCCTTTTGTCCCAATATAATCAGCGCAATAAACACAGCGAACCTGGAGCGACAGGCCATGCGCTATTGGCTGATGAAGAGCGAGCCCGGCGTTGTCGGCATCGACGACGTGCTGGCCATGCCCAACCAGACCGTCGATTGGTGGGGCGTGCGCAATTACCAGGCGCGCAACTTCATGCGCGACCAGATGAGCGTTGGCGACAAGGTGTTCTTCTACCATTCCAATTGCAAGGAGCCCGGCATCGCCGGGCTGGCCGAGGTGGCTAAGCTGGCCTACCCTGACCGCACGCAATTCGATCCGAAAAGCCCGTATTTCGACCCGAAATCGACGCCTGAAAATCCGCGTTGGGTCAATGTCGACGTCCGGGTGACGAAGAAGACCCGCTTGATCGGCCTGCCGGAGTTGCGCGGCCATCAGGAGACCGCGAACATGCGCGTGCTCCAGCGCGGCAACCGCTTGTCGATCACGCCGGTCGACCCGGACGAGTGGAACTTCATTGTCAAGCGGCTGATGAAATGAACGAGTGGATGCTCGGCTACCTGCTGCTCGGCGCCGTCGCCGGCTTCTTCGCCGGCCTGCTGGGCGTCGGCGGCGGCGCCATCATGGTGCCGGTGCTGGCGCTGATGTTCTCCGCCCAGGGTTTTCCCAAGGAACATTTGATGCACCTGGCGCTCGGCACGTCGATGGCGGCCATCGTGTTCACCTCGATCTCCAGCCTGCGCGCTCACCACCGGCATGGCGCGGTGCACTGGAACATCGTGCGGACGATCACGCCCGGCATCCTGGTCGGCACTTTCGCAGGCGCACAACTGGCCAGCGTGATGCCGACCCGGCCATTGGCGATTTTCTTCGTCGTTTTCATGAGCTACGTGTCGTTCCAGATGCTCGCCAACATCAAGCCCAAGCCTTCGCGCCAGCTGCCGGGAGCGCTCGGCATGTTCGGCGTCGGCAGCGGCATCGGCGCGCTGTCCGCCCTGGTGGCGATCGGGGGCGGTTCCCTGACCGTGCCGTTCCTGACCTGGTGCAACATCAAGATGCATCACGCCATCGGCACTTCGGCGGCGGTCGGTTTCCCGATTGCGGTGGCGGGCTCGCTTGGCTATATGGTCGGTGGCGTGGTGGGCGGCGATCCGCCGGCGGGCAGCTTCGGCTACATCTACCTGCCGGCGCTGGCTGCCTGCGTGGTGGCCAGCATGCTGACGGCGCCGCTGGGCGCCAAGGCGGCCCACGGCCTGCCGGTGGCGGTGCTCAAGAAGATTTTTGCCGGTGTGATCCTGTTGCTGCTGGCCAAGATGGTGCACGGGTTGTTTTTTTGATGCCGGGCCTGCCCGGGACCGGCTGGTGCGGGGCGCTGTTCAACCGGCGCATGCTGATCTGCGTCTTCACCGGGTTTTCTTCCGGCCTGCCGCTCTATCTGCTGCTCAACCTGCTACCGGCCTGGCTGCGCACGGAGGGCATCAGCCTGAAGGCGATCGGCCTCTTCGCCCTCATCCAGCTTCCCTACACCTGGAAATTTCTCTGGTCGCCGTTCCTTGACCGCTATGCGCTACCCTGGCTGGGCCGCCGACGCGGCTGGATGGCGGCGACGCAAATCGGCTTGCTGCTGACCATCGCGGCGCTCGGCCTGTTCTCGCCGCGGACCGACCTGATGGCGATCAGCGCGCTGGCCGCCCTGTTGGCCTTCGTTTCGGCGACGCAGGACATCGTCCTCGACGCCTATCGCCGCGAGCTGCTGCCGGATCACGAGCTCGGCCTCGGCAACTCGGTGCATGTGAATGCCTATCGCATCGCCGGCCTGGTGCCCGGCTCGCTGTCGCTGATCCTGGCCGACCATCTGCCCTGGAGCGAAGTCTTCGCCATCACGGCGCTGTTCATGCTGCCGGGACTGGCCATGACGCTGGTGGTGGCGGAGAAAGTCAGTCCTGGCGGCACGCCGAAAACCCTGCGCGAAGCGGTGGTCGAGCCCTTCCACGAATTCATTACCCGCGCCGGCTGGCGCGAGGCCGCGCTGGTGCTGGCCTTCATCTTTCTCTACAAGCTCGGCGACTCGCTGTGCACCGCGCTGGCGACGCCGTTCTACCTCGACATGGGCTTCGCCAAGTCCGAGATCGGCCTGGTCGCCAAGCACGCCGGCCTGTGGCCGGCAGTGATCGGCGGCCTGCTCGGCGGCCTCTGGATGGTCAGGCTCGGCATCAACCGGGCGCTCTGGCTGTTCGGCGTCGTGCAACTGACCTCGATCTTCGGTTTCGCCTGGCTGGCCTGGCTCGGTCGCAACGAGGCGGTTGGCGCCGCCCAGCTGACGCAGCTGGCGCTGGTGATCGGCTTCGAGGCACTCGGCGTCGGGCTCGGCACCGCTGCCTTCGTCGCCTTCATCGCCCGCGCCACCAACCCGCTCTACACGGCGACGCAATACGCGCTGTTCTCCAGCCTGGCCGCCGTGCCGCGCACGCTGTTCAACTCGGCCGCCGGCTATCTCGTTGACCAGATGGGCTGGTTTGCTTTCTTCCTCCTTTGTGCCGCCCTTGCCGTTCCAGGCATGCTGCTGCTGATCAAGGTGGCGCCGTGGCGCGGAGACGACACTTGAGTTGTCGCCATATCCCGTCACTCAACTTTTTCCGAATGCCGTCGTTATACTCAAGACACGGCTCAACTTCCCCCAACGGAGGCCGGAAATGTTAGTGATAATGGACATGAGCACAGGAAAAATCGAAAAAGAATCGGTGCCCGAGTTTGGCGCTTTCGAGGACGAAGTGCTGAACGCCGAATGGCTGCAGCCCGCGCTGCAGCTCGGGCTGCAGCCGGTGGTGCATCACGACCGCGCGCCGGCCGAGGCCGAGGCCGAGAGTTTCCTCAAGAACATCTACCGCAGCCAGGAGTAGACGCTGCCGGCCCGCCGGTCCCCACCGCGGGACGGCGCGGCGCATTGGTAATCCCCTTTTTAAAGTGTGTGCAAGCGGTCGCCCCGGGCAAAGCCAATTAAAGGCGTGGCCACGCCCCGGCCCAGGGCGATCACTTTGAACAGTTCGCCCATTTCGTTGGGCGAAATCAGCATTTGCGTAGCGCTGGACGCCCGCAATCCGGATGCTTCCGATGCCTCGTGCCGCGCTGCCACCAGATCCCCGAGTCCGCAATTGATCAGGAAATTGGCCTGGCTGGTATAGCCGAGCACGTCCAGTCCGGCGCCATGGCCGGCCTCGGCGATGGCGGTGAAATCGACATGGGCGGTAATGTCGGACAGGCCCGGCCACCAGAATGGATCGTCGTGGCTGCGATGCCGGTAATGGCAGCGCAGCGTGCCGCCGTTGCGGCTCGGGTGATAGTACTCGTGGCGCGGCAGTCCGTAGTCGATCAGCAGTAATGCGCCCTTGGCCAAGCGCTCGCCCCATGCCGCTGCCCAGCCGGCGGCGACCAATCCCAGCTCGCTGGCGTAGGGCGCTTGTGCCGGGATTTCAGCGGCGGCGTCCACTAGAAAATCCGCCGCCGGCCGCTCCGACCAAGCGAACTGGCCCTTGTCCAGCGTCACGCCGCGCTCCTTCAGGCCATCGTCGCGCCAGGCCACCGCATGCACCGGCATGGCGTCGAGCAATTCGTTGCCCAGCACGCAGCCCGAAAAGCGTTCCGGCAGATGGTCCAGCCAGACGACGCGATCGAGCAGTTCCGGCACGGCCTCGGCCAGCGTGTCGCGCTGTCGGGCGCGCAATTCGCCGGACAGCTCCAGGATCAAGTATTGCGCCGGTGTGGCGCCGCTGGCACGCAAAGCGGTCAACAGATCGGCGGCCAGCCGGCCGCTGCCCGCGCCGACTTCCAGCACCATCGGGGCGGCGGCGGCGGCCATGATTGGGCCAACCTGCCTGGCCAGCGCTTGCCCGAACAGAGGCGTAATTTCCGGCGCCGTCACGAAATCGCCGCCTTCGGTGCTGGCGCCGAACTTCCGGCTGCCGCCGCCGTAGTAGCCGAGGCCGGGGCAATGCAGGGCCAACTCCATGTAGCGAGCGAATGACATCCAGCCGCCGCATGCTTCGATCTCGTCGGCGAGGCGGCGCGACAGCGCCAGGCTGTCGGCCTTGGCCGCGTCGTCCGGTTCCGGGAGTCGGGTATCCATGAGGGCGCGTATTGTCCCATGAGTGAAGCGCCGCCCGGCGGCAGCGTGTCCGCGGGTATCCGGAATAGAATCCGCGCATGGCGATACCGGACCAAATTGCGGGGCAAATATCGGCGGCGGCGGCGCGCCGGTTCGGCGGTATTGCCCGGCTGTACGGCGCGCCAGCGCTGGCCCGCCTCGGCCAGGCGCACATCTGCGTGATCGGCATCGGCGGCGTCGGCTCCTGGGCGGCGGAAGGGTTGGCGCGTTCGGGCGTGGGCCGCTTGACCTTGATCGATCTCGACCATGTCGCCGAATCCAATCTCAATCGCCAGATCCACGCCGTGGAAGACACCTTGGGCCAAGCCAAGGTGCTGGCCATGAAGGACCGCATCGCCGCCATTCATCCGGCCTGCGAGGTGACGGCGATCGAGGAGTTCGTCACGCCGGACAACGTCGCCGACGTGCTGCCGCGCTGCGATGCCGTGGTCGATGCCATCGACCAGGTGCGCGCCAAGGCGGCGCTGATCGTGCACTGCCAGCGGCTCGGCATTCCTCTGGTGACGACCGGCGGCGCCGGCGGCAAGTGCGATCCGGCCATGATCCGGGTCGACGATCTCGCCCGCACGACCCAAGACCCGCTGGCCGCCAAGCTGCGTGCCGCGCTGCGCCGCGATCACGGTTTTGCGCGAGACCCGCGGCGAAAATTCGGCATCGACTGCGTCTATTCGCTGGAGCCGATCCGTCGCCCCGACGTGGCGGCCTGCGAGGGCGATGCGCCGGCCTTGCAGGGCCTCAGTTGCGCCGGCTACGGCTCGTCGGTGTGCGTCACCGCCGGATTCGGCTTCGCCGCCGCCAGTCGCGTGCTGGCGCGCTATGCCCAGCCGATGGCGGCGCGATGAACGCGCTTGCTCGGCCGAACGCGGCGCCCGTCGCGCTGATCACCGGCGGCGCCCGGCGGATCGGCGCGGCGATTGCCCGCCTGCTGCACGGCGCCGGCATCGATATCGCCCTGCACTACCGCGCTTCGGCGGCGGCGGCCGACGTGCTGGCGGACGAGTTTAATCGCCTGCGGCCGGGCAGCGCAACGGCGCTGGCCGCCGTGCTGGGCGATCGGGCGTCGGCCGAGGCACTTGTGAGCGCGACCGAGGCGCATTTCGGCCGCCTGGATATCCTGGTGAACAACGCCTCGACCTTCTTCGCGACGCCGATCGGCACCATCGATGCCGCCGCCTGGGACGACCTGACCGGCAGCAACCTGCGCGGGCCGCTGTTCCTGGCGCAGGCGGCGGCGCGGCGTCTCGCCACGGCTGACTTTCCCGGCGGCGGTTGCGTGGTGAATATCACCGACATCCATGCGGAGCGGCCGCTGAAAGGCTACCCGGTCTACTGCGCGGCCAAGGCGGGCCTGCTCGGCCTGACTCGTTCGCTGGCGCTGGAACTGGCGCCGCGCGTGCGCGTCAACGCCGTGGCACCGGGCGCCATCGCCTGGCCGGAGCAGGGCGACGACTTTCCCGAGGCCGAGCGCGCTGCGATCGTCGACCATACCTTGCTCAAGCGGATCGGCTCGCCGCAAGACATCGCGCTGGCGGTCCGCTATCTGGTGCTCGATGCGCCGTACGTGACCGGCCAGGTGATCAATGTCGATGGCGGCCGGACGGTGCGATTGTGACGACCGCACGCCAGGTCAACAAGGCCGCCTTCGAGGCCAACAAGCTCGCCAAGTGGCTGCGCCGCGCCGCCGGCCAGGCGATCGGCGATTACGCCATGATCGAGGACGGCGACAAGGTCATGGTCTGCCTCTCCGGCGGCAAGGATTCGTTCGGCCTGCTCGACGTGTTGCTCTACCTGCGCGAGCACGCGCCGATCCGCTTCGATGTCGTCGCGGTCAACCTCGACCAGAAGCAGCCGGGCTTTCCCGCCGACGTGCTGCCGAATTATCTGTCCGGTCTCGGCATCCCGTTCCGCATCGAGGAACAGGACACTTATTCGATCGTCAAGCGCGTGGTGCCGGAAGGCAAGACCACCTGCTCGCTGTGCTCGCGCCTGCGGCGCGGCATCCTCTATCGCGTCGCCACCGAGCTGGGCGCGACCAAGATCGCGCTCGGCCACCATCGCGACGACATCCTGGAAACGCTGTTTCTCAACATGTTCTTCGGCGGCAAGATGAAGGCGATGTCGCCCAAGCTGGTGACCGACGACGGTCGCCACGTGGTAATCCGCCCGCTCGCCTACGTTCGCGAGCGCGATCTCGAAGCCTGGGCCGAGGTGCGCAAATTCCCCATCATTCCCTGCAATCTTTGCGGCAGCCAGCCCAATCTGCAGCGCACGCAAGTCAAGCAGATGCTGCGCGACTGGGAGAAACGTTTCCCCGGCCGCATCGAGACGCTGTTCCGCAGCCTTGCCAACGTCGTGCCGTCGCACCTCATGGACCGGCAACTGCACGACTTCGTCCATCTCGCCGCGACGGGTCAGCCCGATCCCGACGGCGATACCGCCTTCGACGCCGAGGCGTTTCCCGCACCGGCGCAGGTGGTCGTCCCGTGGCCGACCCGAATGCTATGATCATCGCCCCTCGTTTTTCGCCGCTGCTACCATGAATGCTCCGTTGGTCCCGCCGCCCGGCATCGCCAGTTGCCCCGT
Organism: Betaproteobacteria bacterium; assembly: GCA_019136545.1. Taxonomy (GTDB): domain Bacteria; phylum Pseudomonadota; class Gammaproteobacteria; order Burkholderiales; family Rhodocyclaceae; genus Fen-999. Next base: position 1,397 of record JAGVUA010000130.1, on the reverse strand, counting down.
CCCTCGTCGTATCCTGATGGGTCCCGGCCCTTCCGACATGCCTCCGCGCGTCGTCGCCGCGCTCGGCCACCCGGCCATCGGCCACCTCGATCCGGACTTCGTGCGGATGATGGAAGAGATCAAGCTGCTGCTGCGCTACGCCTTCCAGACCAACAACGCCCTGACATTCGCGGTGTCCGGCCCCGGCTCGGTGGGCATGGAAACCTGCTTCGTCAACCTGGTGGAGCCGGGGGACAAGGTGATCGTTTGCCGCAACGGCGTATTCGGCGGACGGATGATCGAGAACGTGCAGCGCTTCGGTGGCACCGCCGTGATCGTCGAGGACGCCTGGGGCGAGCCGGTCGATCCGCAGAAAGTCGCCGAGGCCCTGGCCGCCCATCCCGATGCGCGGGCGGTGGCTTTTGTCCATGCCGAGACTTCGACGGGCGCGCAGTCCGACGCGGCGACGCTGATCGGCCTGGCCCGCGCCAAGGGGGCGCTGGCGATCGTCGACACCGTCACCTCGCTGGGCGGTACGCCGGTACTGGCCGACGCCTGGGGCGCCGACGCCATCTATTCCGGCAGCCAGAAATGCCTGTCCTGCGTTCCGGGACTGGCGCCCGTGACGTTCAGCGCGCGCGCCGTCGAGCGCGTCAAGGCGCGCAAGGGCAAGGTGCCGAGCTGGTTCATGGATCTCGGCCTGGTGCTCGAGTACTGGAGCGCGCCCGGTGGCAAGCGCACCTACCACCATACCGCGCCGGTCAACAGCCTGTTCGCGCTGCACGAATCGCTCGTCATGCTCAAGGACGAGGGCCTGGAGAACGCCTGGGCGCGCCATCGCCTGCATCACGAAGCGCTGAAGGCGGGCTTCGAGACGCTCGGTCTTCAGTTCGTCGTGCGTGAGGACGCCCGCCTGCCGCAGCTCAACGCCGTGCATGTGCCGGCCGGCATCGACGAAGCCGGCGTGCGCAAGCAACTGCTGGAAAAGTTCAATCTCGAAATCGGTGCCGGTCTCGGTCCCCTGGCCGGCAAGGTGTGGCGCTTCGGCCTGATGGGCTATTCGGCGCGGCGCGAGAATGTCGAGCTTTGCCTGCGCGCCTTGGCGGATGTGCTGTCCGGGATGGGGCAGGCCAAGGACCAGCGGGCCGCGCTGGCGGCCGCAGAAAGCGTGTACGCAAGGCCGGTGCGGTAGAAAACGAAAATGCCGGCCCGGGCCGGCATTTTCGCCATGATGAAAGAGGGTCGTTGCAAAGGACTATTTGGCCTCGGCGACGCACTTCTTCATGAACGAGGATTTGGCAGCACCGGCGAGCGGCTTGCCTTCCTTGCTGACGGCCTTCTTCTCGCAATCCGCGCTGGCGGCGCCGTTGGCAGCGGGCTTGTCGGCCGACAGGCACTCCTTCATGAAGGCCTTGCGC
>JAGVUA010000109.1 GCA_019136545.1 Betaproteobacteria bacterium | reverse complement strand
ACGTTCCCACGCTCGTTTTCTCACTGGAATGACTCCATGACGACACAGCCCTTGTTCCCTGACTCCCCGACCGGATCGCGCTTCGGATGGCCCAAGCCCTCGCGCGTCGAGGAATTCAAGAAGCTCATCCCTTCCTCGACAGAGACCGCCCGTTTGGTGTTCCAGGGCCGGCTGCAAGCGTTTCCGATCGTCCGCGTGGACATCGACATGCCCAAATACCGGATGGCAAACGGGCGCACGGCCTCCTTGCAATCAGAGTTCCTGGCCAAAAATCCCAAGGCCCGCCGCGACCTGTTCTCGGGTGACCCCGAGCTATGGGATGCGCAGGAGGCCCAGCATGGGCTCCTGCTGAATCTCGCGCGGCAAGCCGATTTGCGGGAGTATTTCGAGGACGCGTCTCATCAGCAGGTCGATCCGATCTTGCTCGACGAGAACGGATTCGTCGTCAACGGCAACCGACGCATCGCAACTTGGCGCGACCTGCTGCATGACGAGCAAGCCAAATACGGTCACTTCCGCCACATCGACGTTGCGATCCTTCCCCATTGCGATGAGCGCGAGATCGACCGGCTTGAGGCCTCGCTCCAGATCGAGAAGGATATCAAGGCTGATTATTCATGGGATGCCGAGGCGAACATGATGCTCGCCAAGCAGAAGCGCGATGGGTTCTCGAACAAGGATCTGGCCGACCTTTACAAGATGAAGGAATCCGAGGTCGAGGAATTGCTGGACATGCGGGCCTACGCCGACGAATACCTGGCCTCGCGGAGCAAACGTGACCATTGGTCACTGGTCTCCGACGCCGAATTCGCCTTCCGCAAGGTGGCGCAGAGCCGGCAGAAGATCGCTGGGATAGGCAGGCAGGAAGTTTTCAAGCAGGCGGCGTTCGCGCTGATCGACAATCCGGAAGAGGCCGGAGGGCGCCTTTACGAGGCGATCCCCGCGGTGATGGAGCATCTTGACGTTGTCGTCGGCAAGCTGCGCGAGGACTTCGATGTCAAGGCGGATGCGGGGGCCGGAGAAGGCGACGGCGGGCTCGATGACCTGTTCGGCGGTGGAGCCGGGGGCAAGGCGGAGGACGCGCTGGACATCCCCTTGGCGAAGGAAATCCAGAAGGCCGAGAACGCCGAGCGCGCTCGCAAGATCATCGTCGAGGTCATCGAGAGTCAGAAGCAGATCAAGAAAGACTCGAAAGACGCCGGCTACCTGCTCGACTGCTGCTCGAAGGCGCAGGCCGCGCTGATCGCCGCCGTCGGCAAGGGCCTGCGCCCGGAGTCCAGGCGCGAGGGCGTAGGAAAGCAGCTTGACCAGATTGAGATGCTGACCAGCAAGATCAGGGACTGGCTGGACGGTCCGCATGCTGCGGATTGATTACAGGGAGTCCGATCGCTGCGCTGTGCTGCGATGGGACGAGGCTGACGAAGAAGCCCCTTGGCTCGCTGTCGTCCGCCGGCTTGCCCTAGACGCGAACGAGGAAGCCAGGCAGACCGGGCCCTGGGAGATTTCGATGCCCTGGTGGGGCTTCGCGTCCGTCAGGGACAAATTCTCCGCCGTCATCAAGGGATACGGACTGGGCCTCGGCTCGGGCCTGCAAATCGGCCCCGAAGCGGCCGACCTCTTGCGCAAGTCGCGCCGATCCGCGGAGGGGTATTCGGCGGCCGTCGGGGCCGCGTCGATTCCCGGGGAAGAATTGCGCCGGGGGCTTTCCGATCGGAGGTTCGCGCGTGACTTATCGCCGGAGCAGGCCCGCAACGTCGGGCGCCTCGCGGCCATTCCAGCGGGGGCGACGTTCTCGGTCCCGGGGGCGGGAAAAACGACCGAGGCCCTGGCGACATTTTTCTACAAGACCGAGGAAGGCGATCGGCTGCTCGTGATCGCCCCCAAGAACGCCTTCGCCGCATGGGACGAGCAGATAGAAGATTGCATGCCGACCCTCGGGGCCAAGTTCGTCCGCTTGCGCGGGGGCCGGGACAACATCGCGCGAATGCTCGACGACGACCCCAGGTTCATGCTGATCAGTTACCAGCAATTGGCCCGGGTCCCGGACCTGATCGCTTCCCATTGCGCCAAGGTCCGCGTCCATGTGTTCCTTGACGAAAGCCACCGGATCAAGAGCGGGATCGGCAAGCAGACGGCCAGGGCCGCGCTGACCCTCTCTCATCTGCCCGTCGGCAAGCTGATCATGTCGGGGACGCCGATGCCGCAGGCTCCCGAGGACTTGATCCCGCAATTCGCCTTCCTTTACCCGGAGATTCCGGCGACGGCCGACAACGTCATCGACCTTATGCGCCCGGTCTACGTTCGCACGACCAAGACCGAATTGGGTCTGCCGCCGGTGACCCGCTCCAAGGTCTTGTTGCCCATGGCCCCTCTTCAAGCCGAGCTTTACCGGCTGATGAAATTCGAGGTCGCCCGGGAGGCGGCATCGGCTTTGGGCATGCGCAGCAAACAGGCTTTCAGGGCGTTGGGCCGCTCCGTCGCCCGCCTGCTGATGTTCGTCTCCAATCCGGCTCTGCTGTCCGCCGAGATCGGGTTCGCCCATGCCGATCTGCTGGCGGCTGCCCTCTCCGAGAGGAGGGCCCCAAGATGCGCTATGTCCTCAAGCGTGCCCGGGCCTTGGCTCGCGAGGAGCGCAAGGTCCTGCTCTGGTCGTCGTTCCGAAGCAACGTCGAGTATCTGGCGGAGCGGCTGGCGGACCTCGGCGCCGTCTATATCCACGGGGGTGTCGACGCCGGTGACGAGGACGACGACGAGACCCGCGAGGGCAAGATCAAGCTATTCCATGATGACCCCAACGTGATGGTCATGGTCGCCAACCCGGCCGCGGCGGGCGAGGGCGTCAGCTTGCACCGGATTTGTCATCACGCGATCTATCTGGACCGGACGTTCAACGCCGCCCATTACCTCCAGTCCGAGGATCGGATCCACCGCTTCGGGCTTCCCCATAATCAGGAGACGTTTATCGAGATCGTCGAATGCGAGGGGACCGTCGATGAGACGGTCAGGGAGCGGCTCGGATTCAAGATCGGCAGGATGGCCGAGGCCTTGGACGATCCGTCGCTCAAACCCGACCCGATCCCCATTGACCCGTTCGACATCGAGGATTTCGACGAATACAGCACGGGGCTGTCACAGGACGACATCCAGGCCCTCTTGCGGGATTTCTCCAAGGAGAAAAGCCGGTGAGCGCGATCACCCCGGGGCTGGCCCTGGGATGCTTCGATATGCTTCGGCTCGTCGGCCGATCCCGGCTGACCTTCGGCCAGATCGTCTCGTCGTTTTCTCATTTCAGTGCCATCCGCTCTGACGAAATCGTTTCGTTCGCGCAGGAAACGGGTTGGGCCCTCTCGTCGGATGACGGGGTGGCGATGTTATCGCCTGCCGGCGAGCGGCTGGTCGCTTTGGAAGGCTACGAGCCGATGCTGCGCCAAGTCTTGCTGGACCACATCGACGCAGTCAAGCCGGCATGGGTCCAGTGCGCGGCCCATGGGCGCTCCAAGGTCATGTCTTTCGCTGGGACGAGGGTCGCACAGGTGATCGTCGAGGCCGGCTTGGCCGGGGGATTCGGCGACGACGTGGTCGAGTTCTGGGACCTGCTGGCGGCCCGCGCCCGGGGCTTGCGTGACGCGTCCCTCGCCCGCATCGGGAGACAAGGGGAAAGGCTGACGATCGCATACGAGGAGGCCAGAACGGGGCGCAAGCCCAAGTGGGTGGCCGTGAATAACAACGCCGATGGATATGACGTTCTGTCCGTCGTCGGCGAAGGTGATTCGCGATCCTTGTCGATTGAGGTCAAGGCGTCGGCACAAGGCGCAGCCGGGGCTCTTCATCTGACGCGCAATGAATGGGAGATGGCGCGGGATCGCATGGTCCATGAGTTCCATCTTTGGGACATCGCCAGCGAGCCTCCTTTGCTTGCGCGTGTGTCGGTCGAGCAGATGGCCGGGCATGTTCCCTCAGATGCCGGCTCTGGCCGATGGGAGTCGGTCAGCGTCCCGTTCAAAGTTTTTAGCGGAATGTTCGGGGCGGCGCGCCTGTCTTAACGGGCTTTTAGCGCAACCGCCGACAGCCGAGGCTATGGTGGCCTATTGATGGCGTAGTCGTTCTCAGCTACACTTGTGCAACTAACTGGACAAGTCGCCATGCAAGTCATCAACTTCTCGGACGCTCGCAACAACCTCAAACAAGTCATCGACCGCGTGGTCGAGGATGCCGATGTGGCCGTGATCGCCCGCCGCGACGCGCCCGATGCCGTGGTGATGTCGCTCGACACCTTCAATAGCTGGATGGAAACCGTCCATCTGTTGAAGACTTCGGCCAACGCCGCACACCTCGCCAAGTCCATCCGCCAGTTGCGCTCCGGCAAGGCACGCGAGCGGGCGCTGGTCGATGCCTGATCGCCTACTCTGGACATCCGCCGCCTGGGCGGACTATGTGTATTGGCAGGGGCAGGATCGCAAGACGCTGAAACGCATCAACGCCCTGATACAGGACGCGATGCGCCATCCCTTCGAGGGCATCGGCAAGCCCGAGCCGCTGCGCGAGAATCTCTCCGGCTTCTGGTCGCGTCGCATCGACGATGTCAATCGCCTCGTCTATACAGTTGAGGGCGACGACCTCGCCATCGTCGCTTGCCGCTATCACTACGAGTAGTGGCTTCAGCCCGAATCGTTCAGTCGAGCAATGCGCGCACGCGCGCCAGCACTTCCTCAACCACCTTGCCTGGAGCTTTCTCCCCGAACGCGCTGCCCCAAGCTCGGAAAAGATATGTCGAAAGATATGCGCGCGACCCTGCTACATTCCGTTGGGCTGAACGGTGTTTGTAGCACTTTGTGGCAGGCATTTTGTAACCCGTATGTAGCCCGTGGACCAGCTATCGCATCCACGCCCAGCAATGGCAAGGCATAGAAGTCGCTCTCATCGAATGCTGCATCATCGGCGTGTGCGCGGCCGGCGGGACGTCCGGCTTGCGGGGCGTCGGCGTATTCATGCGGGGCGCCGAACTCAGGCCGGCGAGCGCAAGGCGCGCTCGATGTCGTCGGTGATGGTGTCGAAGAACGGCTGGACGTAAGAGACCATGCCGGCGAGGATGCCGTCGATGTTCATCATCGACGGCACACACTCGCCGTGCCGGTCGATGCTCGCGCCGATCGGCATCGCCTCGATGCCCAAATGGGCGAAGCGGCGGGCCAGCTCCGGTTCGGTCAGCATGAACAGGGTGCCGATGCCCCGCGTTCGCGCCAGCGCGACCAGCGCCAGAAAGAGGCCGAGCGTCAGGTAAGGCAGGCGGATGCGGGGAGCGATGCCGAAGTCGTCGTCGATGGCGAAGGCCCGATCGGCCTCGCCGGGTCGCCGGCGATAGCGGGCGACAACAGCCAGCTGCGAGATCTCGGCGACGCGGCCACGGTCGAGTTTGCCGATGGCGGCGCGGTCGAGGACGCCGCCGCAGGCGACCTCGAATGGCAGCGGCCGGTCGGGTTGCCGCTGATCGGGCAGCACCAGGCGGGCGCCGCCGACGAACCGGTGCGACGCTACGGCGCGCACCAGGCAATGCAGTGAATGGCGATCGTAGTCGTCGGTCTCGATTTCATCCGGACGGCACGGCTCCCAGCCTAGTTCGCGGGCATAGACCTCGTGCCGCAGGTGATAGTGGTGCCATTTCAGGTCGTCGGTGGTCGCCGGCACGACCTCGAAATACTTGCGATAGCCTTCGGAAAAACTGGCGATGCTGATGCCGGGCGGCAATGCTTCTGGCATTTAGTCCAACTTCTTCAGGTAATCCTTGGTGAATATCTTGTCGGGCAGGTCGCGCAGCTTCATGCCGGCGTAACTCAGCACCGATAGCTCGCCTTCCTTCAGCGCGTCCTCCATGACCAGGCGGCTGGGACGGGTCTTGCCGGCCATGGGCTGGAAATCCTCGTAGCGGCAGCGCTTCAGCAGGCGGTTGGACAGCGAATAGAACTCCGCCTTCAGAGGCCAAAAGGTCTTCTTGTTCACCCAATAGACGACGCGCTGGTATGTCACGCTGCGGTCCACTGCCTTGAGCTCGAGGATATGGTAGTGCCCGCCGTCGATCGTTTCGCTGCCGATGATCTTGGGAAAATAGTCGCCGGCAAAGTTGGCCCGCGCCAGGTCGCCGTTCGCCACCTGGCCGGTCAGCCGCTGCGCCAGCGACAGGCGGATCGGCTGCGAGACCTCGGGCATGAACACCCAGAGATCGCGCCCCTTCATCAGCATGATCTGGCCCCGGTCCGAGGCCGGTTCGGTCACCATGACCACGCTGTTTTCGTTGCCCTTGGACAGCACCCGGTACTTGCGCGTCTCGCTCGACTTGTCGGCCAGCGTGGTGGCGATGCTCACGTCCACCTGGAAGCCCTCGACGGGAAACCTGATCTGGTCGGCTTTTTCGACGATGGCCTGCGCCTCGGCGTCCACCGCCTCCTGGCCATGGCTGACGGCGGCGCAGGCGGCGAGGATCACAGTGGCCAGGGCGCGCCGGGTTTTGGCATAAAATTCACCGATTGTCATGGCTGCAACAGGCTCCGTCTTCGATCATGAGCGTCGTCCGCGTCGAACATGTTTCCAAGGATTACCGGCTCGGCGACCAGATCGTCCGCGCGGTCAATGATATCTCGCTGGCGGTCGAGACGGGCGTTTTTCTGGCCATTTCCGGGCCGTCGGGCAGCGGCAAGACCACGCTGCTCAACCTGATCGGCTGCATCGACCGTCCGACCGCGGGCAATGTTTACATCGACGAACAGCCGGCCGCCGGCATGTCCGACAACCAGCTGGCGGCGCTGCGGCTGCGCTCGATCGGCTTCATCTTCCAGACCTTCAACCTGCTGCCGGTGCTGTCGGCCGCCGAAAACGTCGAGTATCCGCTGCTGCAGCGGCCGGAGATGACCGCCAAGGAACGTGCCGAGCGCGTCGGCCATTTTCTCAACATGGTCGGCCTGGCCGACCGCATGAACAACCGGCCCAACCAGCTGTCGGGCGGCCAGCGCCAGCGCGTGGCCATCGCCCGCGCCCTGGCCGGGTCGCCGAGCATCGTCCTGGCCGACGAGCCGACCGCCAATCTCGACAAAAAGACCGGCGTCGGCATTCTGCGCTTGATGAAAAAGATCAACCAGCAGATGAAGACCACCTTCATATTTTCCACGCATGATCGCCGCGTCGTGGACATGGCCGACCGGCTGGTGCAGATGGAGGATGGCCGGATCCGCGCTTTTGGGGTGCGGCGCGACGGCGACTGGATCATGGCGCCCGAGCGGCATGCCGACGATGACGACAAGGGGGACGAAAAGTGAATGGGAAACGAGTTGGTCGCGCGCTGGCGCGCTGGGTCCTGCTGACGGCGCTGGCAGTATCGGCGCAGGCGAGCCGCGCCGATTCGCGCGATGCGCTGTTCGGCGACGATGACGCCAGCCCCGCCGACGCCGCGAAAGTCAGTCGTGGCGACGCGCCGGCGGCCGAGAATGCCGGCGCCGGCCTGAAAGGGTTTATCCAGTTCGAGGCGGCGCGCACGACGACCGGCCCGAGCCATTGGTCCAAGCTGCGCACGCGCGGCGAGGTCGGCAGCCAGGGCAAGCTCGGCGATGGCGTCAAATGGAAAGCCAGCGCCCGGCTCGATTACGACGCCGTCTTCGACATCAACGATTATTATCCGCGGGCGGTCGCGCGCGACCAGCGCTCGAATCTCATGCTGCGCGAGACGTATCTGGACATCAGCCGCGGCGATTGGGATTTCCGGCTCGGCCGGCAACATGTCGTCTGGGGCGAAATGGTCGGGCTGTTCTTCGCCGATGTCGTCTCGGCGCGCGATCTCCGGGAGTTCATCCTGCCCGATTTCGACATGCTGCGCACGCCGCAGTGGGCGGCGCGGGCGGAGTATTTCAAGAACGACGTTCATGCCGAGTTCCTGTGGGTGCCGGTGGCCACCTACGACGACATCGGCAAGCCGGGTGCCGAGTTCTATCCGTATCAGGCCGTGCCGCCCGGTTTCGCGTCCAGCTATCGCAACGTCGACCGGCCGTCGCGCAGCCTGGACAACGGCAATTACGGCCTGCGACTGTCGGCGTTGCGCGGCGGCTGGGACTTTTCGGGCTTCGTCTATCGCAGCATGGATATCCAGCCGACCTTCTACCGGCAGATCGTCGGCTCGACCATGATCTTCGAGCCACGCCACGGCCGCATTACGCAGGCGGGCGGCACGGTGGCCAAGGATCTCGGCAACATGGTGCTGAAGGGCGAGGCGGTCTATACCCGCGGCCGCAAGTTCGGCGTGCCCAACCCCTTCGATGCCGACGGCCTGGTCAGCCAGAACACGCTGGATTGGGCGGTGGGCCTGGACTTCACGCTGCCGGCCGATACGCGTTTCAATGTCCAAGGGTTCCAGCGCGTGTTCTTCGACTACAGCCGGGACATCATTCCCGACGAGCACGAAAATGGCTATAGCTTCTACTTGAACAAGAAGTTCGGCAGCAAGTGGGAGGCCCAGGCCACCTGGATCGCCAGCCTCAACCGCAACGACTGGCTGTTTCGCCCGCGCGTGCAGTGGAATTTCGAGAAGAATTGGCGCTTGCTGGTCGGCGTCGACATCTTCCATGGCCCGCCGTCAGGCATGTTCGGCCAGTACGAGCGGCAGGACCGCGCTTATACCGAGATCCGCTACAGCTTCTGAGCTACACCATGAAGCGCGTGGCGTTCTCCAGGTCGCCGTGCGTCTTGCCGGCGGTCAGCGCACTGACGAACTTGTTCCACACCAGGTCCGGCTCGCCGAGATTGAAGCCATAGACGTCTGCCGCGCCGTTCACGTGGTCGCGCACGGCCATGGCCTTGACGGTCGAGACGTCGTGCCAGCCGAGCTTGATGGTGGCATCGCTCCAGATATTCAGCGGCACGACGCCGTCGGCCTTGGCTTGGAAGCCGTATTGCGAGACTTCCACCACCTGTATGGTGTA
>JAGVUA010000063.1 GCA_019136545.1 Betaproteobacteria bacterium | reverse complement strand
AAGTCCGGTCTACCCGACCTTGTCGCGCCGGCTGCGCGAGGAAGGCAAGGTGGTGCTGCGCGTTCTGGTCGAGCCCGACGGTCAGCCGAGCCAGGTCGAGGTAAAGCTCAGCTCGGGCGCATCCCGTCTCGATCAGTCGGCCCGCAACGCCGTCGCCCGCTGGAAGTTTGCGCCCGCCCGCCGGGGCGACACGGCGGTGGCCGCCTGGGTGCTGGTCCCCATCGTTTTCAACTTGAAGGAATGACATGACCGAATCGCTCGGTTTCGCCCACTTTCTCGCCCAGGCCGACGGCCTGGCCCGCTTCGTCCTCGGCGTACTGCTGCTCTCCTCGATCGCCAGCTGGTATCTGATCTTGGTCAAGGGCGTGCGGTCCTGGCGCCAAACCCGCCGCAGCCGGACTTTTCTTGCCGCCTTCTGGGACGCGCCGAACCTCGAGGCGGTAGCGCAAAATATCCGCGAACACGGAACGGCGGAGCCGTTTGCGCACCTGCTGTATCACGGCTTCGCGGCGGTCGAGCAACTCAACCGGAGCAAGCAGGAGGGCCGCCATGCCGCCAGCCTGATCGATGCGGGCGCGCCCGACGAGATGCTCACCCGGGCCCTCAAGCGCGCCATCGAGGAAGACAAGGCGAGCATGGAATTTGGCCAGAGCTTCCTCGCCACCGTCGCTTCCTCGGCGCCTTTCGTCGGCCTGTTCGGCACCGTCTGGGGAATCTATCACGCGCTGGTCGCCATCGGCCTCTCCGGACAAGGCACGCTCGACAAAGTGGCCGGCCCGGTCGGCGAAGCGCTGATCATGACCGGCCTCGGTCTCGCGGTGGCCCTGCCTGCCGCCATCGGCTACAACGCTTTTGCCCGCGCCAACCGCAACACCCTGTCGCAGCTCAACGCTTTTGCCTACGATGTCTTCAACTTTCTGGCCACCGGCATCAAGACCTCGCCCATGCGCTCGGATGCGCGCGTCACCAGCGACAAGATGATCGCCCTGGCGCGCGCCCGGGGCCTGGCGACCGAGAACGGCTCGACCATCGCCGGCCATCCTGGCCTGGCGGTGAACTGAGGCGCGCGACCATGGCCTTCGGAACCTTCGATGCCGCCGAAGACAACGCGGCGCTCACCGAGATCAACATGGTGCCGCTGATCGACGTCATGCTGGTGCTGTTGGTGATTTTCATCGTCACCGCGCCGCTGCTGACCCATGCCGTCAAGATCGACCTGCCGCGCGCGACATCTTCGGCCAACCTCACCAAACCGGACAACGTGCGGCTGGACCTCGATGCCGCCGGTCGGGTGTTCTGGAACGGCGAGCCAGTGGACGCAGAGGCGCTCACCCAGCGTCTCGCCGCCGCCGCGGCGCGTCGGCCGCAGCCGGAATTGCATATCCGCGCCGAGCGCACCACCCCCTATGAAAAAGTGGCGCAGATCATGTCGGCGGCGGCCCGCCAGGGCCTCGTGCGCATCGGCTTCGTCACCGCGCCTGATGAGTAATGAAATCCCCCCGGCCTGTTGCCGCGCCGCCGCCATCGCGCTAAAACACTAAAGCGCTTTACATATCAAATAACAATCATTATCATTTGAAACATCCGGTGCCGATGAATCGGCACCCCGCGCTAGACGCGTCGGGACCATCGGCGCAACGCCGTGCCTGACTTTGATCTTGGTTTGCCAGCCACCCGTTCCTCAGCGGGAAGCCAGCCTCTTCGTACTCCTGAAGGAGACTGGTTCCGATGATGAACTCGATGACACAGTTGATACGATCGGCGTTCGGCGAGGACGACGTGGTGCTTCCGCCCGTCGTCGCGCGACGGCGAAAACGCCTCTGGGAACTGCCGTCGCGCATGCATTGCCCGGTGATCGGCACCTGCCTGCCGGTGAGCCAGCTGAGAAAGCTGGCCCGCCGGGCCGGGGTCTATCAGCGGGAAATGTCCGATTTCACGCTGCATTCCACGATGGTGGGCTACTGCGACACTCGAAGCGCCTTGACCGAGGGCATCCAGAAATATCTCGACAAGCGCTATGCGGCGGCGGTGGCCAGCCTGGGGCGCGAACGCGGCGAGCCGGCCATCCTGGCCGCTTGGCAGCAGGCGCTGCTGGAAGGCGACGACATCGCCGGCGTGCTTTGGGCCGCCTGGACCCATCCCGACCTCGACGAGCAAGCGAGCAACCAGATTTACGGCGACATCCACATGCTCTCGCATCAAGTGGGCGCCTCGGTGCGGGCGGACTTGCGCCAGTTGGAACGGATCAAGCAGGACAACATGCGTTTGCGCGCGGAGCACGAAGCGCTGCGTCACGGGCTCAACGAGGCGCAACGGCAGAAGGAGCGGGCGGTGGCCGGCTTGAGCCAGCAGGTGGCGGATGCCGAGCAGCGCGCGGCCCTGCTGGCGCGGCGGGAGGTGGAACTGGCCGATGCGCTGCGTCGGGCCGGCGATTACGAAACCTTGTTCAGACGCGCCGAAGCCATGGCGCAACGCATCGAGAGCCTTGAAGAACGCAATGCCGGGCATGCGCAGCGCGCCCGCAACCTGGAAATCGCCCTGGCCGACGTCGAGGCCGACCGGGCCGCCCTGTCGCTCGCGCTCGAGACTGCGCTGGGCATTGCCGATGCGGACGGGTGCGCCTACCCCGATGGACGAGGCGATTGCGGTTCGGCCTGCCCGGCGGAGGCGCGCCTGCTGGGGCGCTGCGTGCTTTGCATCGGCGGCAAGACCAATCTGGTGGAATGCTACCGCCGGCTGGTCGAAACCCGGGGCGGGCGCTTCCTGCACCACGACGGCGGCCAGGAAGACAATTTGCACCGCATCGACGTTGCGGTCGCATCGGCCGACGCGGTGATCTGCCAGGCTGGCTGCGTTTCCCACACGGCCTACTACCGGCTCAAAGAGTCGTGCAAGAAACTCGGCAAGCCCTGCGTCTTTCTGAAATCGCCGGGCATGGGCAGCTTTGCGCGCGGCCTGGCGGCGCTTTCCGGCGATGCCGCGAACGCCGACAGCGCCATTCGTCTGGTCGACTAGGCGCGGCCATGGACCAACAAGCGGCGGTCTGTTCGTCTCGACGCGACCGCCTGCAACCGTCTTTCCTCGTTAGCCGCGAGCCAGCGAACAGTCATATGCGCCCCGCCAGCGGCCATTTTTTGTAGAGAAACCGATTTTCCGGGCCGTTGCAATGCCCGTTATCGCCAGCCACCTGGGCCGTCGCGTCCCAAGGCAGCCAGCCAAGTTCGATCGACATTGAAATTGGGAGGTTGCAAATGAACATGGGGAACAGCCCGTCATGGGCTCATCGGCTGTCGATGCTCGCGCTCACGGCGATCTGGACCGACGCGTCGCTGGCCGACACGCCGCTGAAGGATGTGGTGGTTTCCGCCACCCTTGCCGAACACGATACCCGCACCGCGCCGGCGACGGTGACCGTGGTCGGCCGCCAGGAGCTCGAGGCGCGCAACCCGGTCGATCTGCTCGATGCCGTGCGCGGCGAGCCCGGCATCACCCTGACCGGCCGGTCGGTCGGCGGCCGCAAGACCCTGGCCATGCGGGGCCTCGACGGCAAGCATGTCCTGAACCTGATCGACGGGCGCCGCATCTCGGCCTCCGATGACGTCGTCGGCCATTCCGACTATCAGTACAACTGGCTGCCGATGTCGGCCGTCGAACGCATCGAGGTGATCCGCGGCCCCATGTCCACCCTCTACGGTTCCGAAGCGCTCGGCGGTGTCGTGAACCTGGTGACGCGCCGGCCGCAAGACCGCTGGATCGGTTCGGTCGGCATTTCGGGGGCCGATCTGCTCGAAGGCGATGGCGGCGGACGTGCCGGCGCCAACGTCTTCGCGACCGGTCCGCTCGGCGCCGGCTTCGACCTGCGCCTGACCGGCGACGCGCGCCGCGTCGCGGCCGTGCCGCTCCGGGAGGATAAGCGCTACTCGGAGCTGGAGGGCCGCAAGTCGCTGGCCGGCAGCGCCTCGGTGGGCTGGAACGTCGCGCCGGGGCAGCGCCTGGAAGCCGGCTGGATCGCGGGCCAGGAAGATCGTTGGCGCGGCAACGTTTCGCGAACGAAGGCCTTCGAGGACCGCTACGACCTGGAACGCCGGCATGGCTACCTGTCCTGGCGCGGCGATTTTGCCGGCTGGCGCGGCCAGGCCAATCTCTATCGCTCCGAGCTCGACATCACCAACACGCCCAGCCACGGCGTGGCGCCGACGCGGCCGCAAAACCTGCGCGACGACGTCGCCGACGGCCACGTGGCGGTCAAGCTGGGCGGCCATTGGCTGACCGTCGGCGGCGAAGCGCGCCGGGAAATGCTGGCGAACGCCGGCTTGGCAGGCGGCCAGGACGACGCGAACCACAAGGCGCTGTTCGTCCAGGACGAAATAGCGCTGGCCGCCGATTGGACGCTGACCGGCGGTTTGCGCACCGATCGTCACGAGTTCTTCGGCACCGAATGGAGCCCGCGCGTCTACCTCGTTTGGGAGGCGACGCCCGCGTTGATCGTCAAGGGCGGCTACGGGCATGCCTTCAAAGCGCCGACGCTCAAGCAGGTATCGCCCAACTACGTCGGCGCCGAGGGGCCGCACACCTTCCTGGGCAATGCCGACATCAAGCCGGAAACTTCGGACTCCATCGAGATCGGCGCCGACTGGCAGCGCGCCGGCCTCGGGTTGCGCGGCGTTCTTTTCCATACGCGCGTCGAGGACCTGATCACCTATCGGCTGCTGAGCGTCGTCGGCCCCCGTCGCACCTATCGCTACGACAACGTCAATCGCGCTCGGGTGAGCGGCGCCGAACTCGGCTTGCGCTGGCAGGTGCTGTCCGCGTTGACCTGGAGCGCCGACCTGACGCTGCTCAGGACCGAGGACCGCGACAGCGGCAGGGAACTGGTCGCCCGGCCCAGGGAAAGCCTCGCCTCCCGGGTCGACTGGGGCGCCGGCGCCGGCTGGAGCGCGCGGCTCGGCCTCGAGCACACCGGCCGCCAGCGCGATGCCACCGGCGAGCGCGTGCCGCGTTACACGCTGTGGCACATGAGCGTCGCCAAGCGGTTCGGCAAATCGGTGACGATGCGCGCCGGCGTCGAGAACCTGACCGATGTGCGCCTGGCCGAGAAGTCGGCCGCCTTCGGCTATGCCGAGCGCGGCCGAACGCTGTTCGCCAGCCTGCGCACCGATTTCTGAGGAGCCTGGCCATGCACCCCGATGACGACCATGCCGACCTTCCGGATCCTGCCGCGCTGCTCGCCTCGCTGATGTCGCTGATGACCGGCTTTGCCCGCGTCCGCTGCCCGCGCCAGGTGGTGATGATCGAGCGCCAGCTTGCCTACCTCGGCAACTACCCCGAGCATCTCATGCCGCCGATACTGAAGTCGGCGGCAAAACGCCTGCGCGGCGAATGGCAGCGCGTGCTGTTCGAACTGCCGCGCAAAGACGATCCGCCGGCCGCGGCTCCGGAGACGAGACCCGTCTCGCGGCTCCATTGACGTCCCGATGGCACGAGTTCTCGCGGCGCTCCCGCTGTTCCTGTTCTGCGCGCTTGCCCACGCGGCGAGCGTGCTGTTCATCGCCACCGGTAACGTGCCGGCGGGCAAATTCCGCCAGCTCGGCGAAATCGCCCGTCCGCACGGCATCGACGTGCAGGTTCGCTACGTGCACCAGCTGCCGGCCGAGATCGACGGCGGCCTGTTCCGCGGCTTCGACGCGGTCTTGTTCGATACGTATCAGGTGGATGACGTCCGCGAACGGCTGGCGCGCGCGCTGCCCGAGCTGAAAGGGCCGCACGCCTGGCTATACGATGCCCGGGCCGCCTGGGACGGCTTTCCCGATCCGCTGGCAGCGCGTCTGGTGGCCTATTACAACAGCGGCGGCCGCGCCAACTTCGACGGTTTCTTCGCCAGCCTGGCCGCCCATTTTGCCGGCCGGCCGCTGGCCGGCATCCCGGCGCCGACGGTCTTTCCCAAGACCGCCATCTATCATCCCAGGGCGCCCGGCCTGGTTTTTGCGGATGCCGCCGCATACCTGGCGTGGCAAAAGCCGCCGGCCGACGCCCCGGTGATCGCCGTCGCCCTGCACCAGCAACACCTGGCCTCGATGCAAACCGATTTCGTCGACGACCTGATCGCGCGCATCGAGGCGGCCGGGGCCGTCGCGCTGCCGTTCTACGGTCCGATGCTCGATCCCGCGGCGCTGCCGCGCATGCTTGCGCCGCAGGGCAAGCCGCTGGCCCACGCGCTCATCAACACTCAGATCATGCTCAACCCCGAGGGCCGTCGCGCCGAGTTCGAACGCTTGGGGGTTCCGGTCGTTCAGGCCATGCCTTATCGCAAGGGGGACGAGGCAGCCTGGGCGGCCGACCCCCAAGGCGTTCAACTCATGGATGTGCCTTTTTATCTGGCGCAGGCCGAATTCGCCGGCGTCATCGACATCCAGGTCGCCGCCGCCACGCGCAAGGAGGACGAGCGGATCGCGCCGATCGCGTCGCAGACCGCCGCCGTGGTGGCCAAGGCGCTGAACCTCGTCCGCCTGCA
Source organism: Betaproteobacteria bacterium (assembly GCA_019136545.1). GTDB lineage: Bacteria > Pseudomonadota > Gammaproteobacteria > Burkholderiales > Rhodocyclaceae > Fen-999. Next base: position 2,710 of record JAGVUA010000063.1, on the reverse strand, counting down.
GCGCAAACCCAACGCCGAGAAGAAGCTGGCCATATTTTTCTGGAACTATCCGCCGGGCGAAAAAAACTTCTCGGCGTCCTTTCTCAACGTGCCGCGCAGCCTCGAAACCACGCTCGCCGCGCTCAAAGCCGCCGGCTACACCACCGAGGCCTCCCAGGAACCCGAGCTGATCGGCAACCTGCAGCAACTGCTGGCGCCGTACTATCGCGACGACCGGCTCGACGCGCTGCTGCGGTCCGGTCTGGCCGAGTTGTTGCCGGTGGCCGTCTACGAGCAGTGGCTGGACAGCCTGCCGGCGCGGGTGCGCACCGAACTCGAGGCGAAATTCGGCCCGCCGCAAAAGTCAGCCATGGTGATACGCCGCCACGGCGAAACCTATTTCGTCATACCGCGCCACAAGGTCGGCAACATCGTCCTGCTGCCGCAGCCGCCGCGGGGCGAAAAATGGGAAGACAAGGAAAAGTCGATCTACCATTCCACCAAGTCACCGCCCTCGCACTTCTACCTCGCCACCTACCTTTGGGCGCGCCAGCGGTTCGCCGCCGATGCCATTGTCCACTACGGCACCCACGGCACGCAGGAATGGCTGCCGGGCAAGGAGCGCGGCCTTTCCGTCCACGACTATCCCATGCTCGCCGTCGGCGACGTGCCGGTGGTCTATCCCTATATCGCCGACAACATCGGCGAAGCCCAGCAGGCCAAGCGGCGCGGCCGCGCGACCATTCTTTCCCATCAGCCGCCGCCGTTCCGCCCCGCCGGCCTGCACGACGCCCTCACCGGCATCCACGATCTGCTGCACGCCTGGCTCGCCCAGGACGCGGGCGCGGTCAGGGAGCGCATCAAGGCTGACCTGATCGCGGCGGTCACGAAAGAGCGCATCGAACGCGACATGGGCTGGACCGCGGAACGCGCCCGTGCCGAATTTCCGGCCTTCCTGGACGAATTGCACAATCATCTGCACGAGCTGGCCGAGACGGCCCAGCCGCTGGGCTTGCACACGCTGGGTCGCGCGCCCGACGAGCAGCACCGGCTTGCCACGGTCCTGCTCATGCTCGGCCGGCCGTTCTGGGAGGCCGCGACCGCGCAGGCCGGCGTCAAGCCCGAAGACGTCGACGAGGCGCTGGTGACCGAATACGACAAGCTGCCGGACACCGCGCCCTACCAATTGCTCCGTGCCCATCTGATCGACCAGCGGCCGACCGGCGGCCTGCCCGCCGTTCTGCGCGAGCAGATCGACCAGGCGAGCGCGTGGTACGCCGACATCGGCGCCGGCAACGAGCTGCCGGCGCTGCTGGCGGCGCTGTCCGGCCGATACGTGGCCACCTCCTACGGCGGCGATCCGATCAAGAATCCCGACGCCTATCCGACCGGGCGCAACCTCTACGGCTTCGACCCCTCGCGCGTGCCGACGCGGCAGGCCTGGGCGGCCGGCAAGGCGGCCGCCGAACAGCTGCTCGCCGAGCATCGCAAGCAGGACGGCGCGGCGCCCACGAAACTGACGCTGTCGCTGTGGTCGGTGGAGACCATGCGCCACCAGGGCATCCTCGAAGCGCAGGCGCTGTGGCTGCTGGGCGTCGAGCCGGTCTGGGACGCCGGCGGGCGCGTGATCGACGTGACGCGGGTGCCGCGCGAAACTCTCGGCCGCCCGCGGATCGATGTGGTGCTCTCCGCCACCGGCCTCTACCGCGACCACTTCCCGAACGCCATGAAGCAGCTTGCCAAGGCGGTGCAGCTGGCCGCCGAAGCGACCGAGAACGACAACCCGGTGGCCGAGAACGCCCGGCGCATCGCCGCCGCGCTGGAACAACAGGGCGTGCCGGCGGCGGCGGCCAGGCGCGCCGGGCAGACGCGCATTTTTTCCGCCGAGTCCGGCCGCTACGGCACCGGGCTCGACGAGGCCACGCTGGCCTCCGGTCGCTGGCAAGGCAAGGCCGAGGGCGACCGCAAGCTCGCGCGCCTGTATCTCGCGCGCATGCAATACGCCTACGGTCCCGATGAGGCCGATTGGGGCAAGACCGGCGCCGAGCTCGGCGGCAAGGATATCAATCTCTACGCGGCGCATCTCAGGGGCACGCAGGGCGCGGTGCTGTCGCGCAGCTCCAACACCTACGGCATGCTCAGCACCGACGATCCTTTCCAGTACCTGGGCGGCATCGGGCTGGCGGTGCGCTATCTCGACGGCAAGCCGCCGCGGCTTTACATCGCCAACTTGCGCGGCAGTACCGGCCGTGCCGAGCGCGCCGCCCAGTTTCTCGCCAAGGAACTCGCCACGCGCAATTTCCATCCCGGCTTCGTCAAGGGCCTGATGAAGGAAGGCCATGCCGGCACCCTGCAGGCGCTCGACGGCCTCAACAACTTCTGGGGTTGGACGGCGGTGGCGCGCGAGATCGTGCGCGACGACCAGTGGCAGGAATTCGTCGACGTCTATGTGAAGGACAAGCACAAGCTCGGTCTCGACCGATGGTTCGAACGCCACAATCCGCATGCGCTGGCGCAAAGCATCGAGCGCATGCTCGAGGCGGCGCGCCAGCAGTACTGGCAAGCCGATCCCAAGGTGGTCGCCGAGCTCAAGGCACGCTATCGCGACCTCGCGCGCCGCTTCGACGTGCGCAGCGACAACGCCGCCTTCGAGCGCTTCGTCGGCTACGGCGTCTCCGCCGCCGCGCCGGCGCCGCGCGTGCCGGCCGCCGCCGCTCCACCTGCCGCCACG
>JAGVUA010000077.1 GCA_019136545.1 Betaproteobacteria bacterium | reverse complement strand
CGTTGGGCAAGGTCAGCACCACAGGCGCGGCCCCAACCGCCTTGATCAAGGCCCTGCGCCGTTGCTTGAGCAGTTCTTTTTCTTTAGCTGACATGACTGACACCTTATTTACGATACCGCGATCATGAAACCGCCAAGTCTTACGCTGAAGCCCTGCAATTTCCACGCCAAGCAATAACGATCATCACGACCCCTTATAAAACAATGCGATAGATATTTCAAAGCGCGTTCAGACTTACGTGATGACAAAAAATGTAAAGAAAGCTGACATTTCCCGTCAGTTTCCTAACAGAGCCCGCAGGAAGTTAGCCGGAATCGCATAGCTGATGCCGGAAGGCTGGCTCAGCGCCGCCTCCTTGCTGCCCTTGACGAACACCATGTTGATAATGCCGATGACTTCCCCCGTTTCAGGATCGAACATCGGGCCGCCGCTGTTCCCCGGGTAGGCGGTCGCGTCGAGCTGGAAGATGTTGAAGCCGCCGTCCTTGAGTTGCCGGATCAGGTTCTCCTTGAGTTGCTGGGCATTGCCGCCGGGAATGGCGATCGGCGTAATCGCGGCGATGATGCCGCGATGGGTGACCGGCGAGAAGCCCAGCGCACCGCCGATCGGGAAACCGGTGAAGGCCACGGCCGCACCTTCGCGAACGCTGTCGGAGTCGCGCAAAGTCAGTGGCGGCAAGGCGCCGCCCTCGATACGCAACAGCGCCAGGTCATGCGCCTTGTCGACTGACAGCACCGTCGCCTGCCTCGCCTTGTCGAGCGGCGTCGCCGCCCGCACGGTCAGGCTGTTGCCCTCGTTAAGGTTGAGATCGGCAATCACGTGGGCGTTGGTGGCGATCGTGCGCCCGTCGCCAACGGCGAAACCGGTGCCGCGCAGATTGAATTGCGGTGCCCCCAGCCGGTTGTAGATGCCGACCATGACGATCGAGGGCTTGACGCGCTCAATGGTGGCCGTCAAGTCGGCGGCTGCCGGCCAGGCGACCAGAACACCCAGCGACGCCAGCAGCCCGCGGATGATCGCGATCACATCAGCCGCGAGCGAATGCGCGGCAGTTCCGGCGATGGCGCGACCACGCTTGCGTCGTAGGGATGCGCATCGCCGCGATAAAGCTCGCGGATGCGCCTGACGTAGCCTCGCGTTTCGGCATAGGGCGGAATGCCGCGATACTGGTTCACAGCGCCCTCGCCCGCATTGTAGGCGGCCGCGACGAGCGCGACGTCGCCCTGGAAGTAGGCCAGCAGCCAGCGCAAGTAGGCCAGGCCGCCGCGAATGTTCTGCTCGGGATCGAACGGCTTTCTGACGTTGAAGCGCGCCGCCGTCTCGGGGATCAACTGCATCAGCCCCTGGGCGTTTTTTCCCGACACGGCGAGCGGATCGAAATTCGACTCGGCCCGGATCACCGCCATGGCCAGCCGTATCGCCACACCATAATCCGGCGCCAGCCGGCGCACCAATTCGAGGACCTTCGATTGGGCGGGGCTCGGATTTTCCCACGCGAGATCAGTCGTATCGACGGCCGGCTCCGGCGTCGGAACGACCATGCAGGGGGGCATCAACGCCATCTCCCCATCGACGCGACGCAACATGCGCTCGGCGTCCGCGTGGCCCTGCGCGGCCGCCAGGGCGAAGAAGTAGGCGGCCAGCCGGTCATCGCGCTGGATGCCACGGCCGTTGGCGTGCATCCAGCCCAAACGGAATTGCGCCTCCGCATCGCCTTCGCGGGCACAGTCGCAATACAGCGCGGCCGCGCGTTGCGGATCGCGCGTTACGCCCTCGCCGTGTTCATAGGCTTGCGCCTCTGCACGACGACTGGAAAGAACGTCGACACTGCCCGCCGCGGCTGCCGGCGCAAGGACGCCAAGTGACAGAATGAAGCCAATGAGCGAATAAGCAATTGCTCCAAAAGCCTTTTTCGTCCCGCTAATTCCCAATCTCCTTTGACAATCTGGCCACCTCGGCCTGTCGAGGGAACTTGTCCCCGAGCTTTGCCAGATCGTCAAGCAGCTTTCGTGCCTCGTTCTTGTTGCCCGCTTTCACTTGGGCACGCGCCAAGCTCAGCTTGAGGGTATCCGCCTGGGGCGCCAGCTCGATCGCTTTCGCCAGAAGTTCGATCGCTCGAGCCGAATCGCCTTTCTCGGACAACAGCGATCCCAGGGTTTCCATGATCGCCGGATTGTTCGGTGCCAGCTTGTTCGCCTTTTCCGCGTAGTCGAGCGCGCGGGCATCGTTCAACTGGCTGAGATTCCAGGCCAAGTTGTTTAACACGATGGGATTGTCGGGCTGCTTCTGCAGCAATATCTGATAGTGCTTCACGGCGACGGGATATTCCTTGCGAGCCGTCGCGCGCTCGGCCAATGCCACGCGGAAAGCGATGTCCTGGGCGTGGTCGTTCAGCCAGCTGTTGGCGAACTTCTCTGCCTCGACGCCACTGCCGGCCGCGTGGAGCGCCGTATAGGTCTTGACCGCCAACTCGGTCGAGGATGCCTGCTTGAGTCCCGCCTTGTAGGCGGACACGGCGCCGGCCCAGTCCTTGTTGGCGGCCGCGATGTCGCCTTCGAAAATAAAACCGACCGGCTCCTTCGGCCGCTGTTGCTTCACCTCGCGCACCAGTTTCTGCGCCTCCGGAATGTTCTTGGCGTCCAGATACAAGGCGATCAGGCCACGCTGGGCCGCCAGCAGGTCGGGCTTCAATTCCAGCGCCTTGCGCAGGTTCTGCATCGCCTCCTCCTTGGCTTTGGCCGCCAGGTTGAATTCGGCCATGCGCAGGTAGGGCTGCGGCGAACCGGGCATCAACTGAACGATCTTGCCGTAGCTGGCCAAAGCCTGGTTGGTGTCGCCCGCGGCTTGCTGCGCTTGGGCGAGCGCATCCAGCACCTCGACGCGATCCGGCAGGGCGACCACGGCATCCTGCGCCGCCGATACCGCCTTCTTGGCATCCTTGCTCTTGAGGTAAAGACCGACCAGGGCGAGCCGCGGCGCGGGCTCGGCAGGGTTGGCCTGAATGGTCTTGGCAATCATGGCAGCAACTTCATCGGTACTGCCACCGGTCCTTGCCTTCAATTCAGCCAAGGCGAGCCCGGCCTGGACGTTTTTCGGTTCAGCCGCCAGCACGCTTTCGAAACGCTTGCGAGCGTCGTCGGGCTTCTTGTCTTTCAGATCGAGGCTGGCCAGGCTGGCCGCCGCCGGAAAATAGGCCGGCTTGAGCGACAGCGCCTTTTCCAGGCTGGCGCGACCGGCGGCGATGTCGCCCTTGGCCACGAATACCGCACCGCGCAATGCATGAACGAGCGGATTGTCCGGCTGCTTTTTCTCGAGGCCGTCGATCGACTTCATGGCGCGCGTGAAATCGCGTTTCTTCACCGCCGAGGCAATCAAGGCCATGTCGGCCGAGATGCCGGAATCGCCGGCAGCAATGCGCTCGAGTTCGCCGAACGCCTGGTCGCTCTTGCCCTCGGCGAGATGGGAAAGCGCCACCTTGGTCTGTTTGGTCGAATTTTTGGGGTCCAGTGCGGCAGCCCGTCTGAAATACTCCTCCGCCTTCAGGGCATTGCCGCTCTGCATGTAGATGTCGCCGGCCAGCGATTGCAAGCCGGAATCGCCGTCGCCGTCCTCGAGCAGCGGCTCGATCATGGCCAGGGCCTTGGCGGGTTGGCCGCTGCGCAAATGGATCACCGCCAGTATCCTGCGCACGATCGGCGAACCCGGGGCCAGCTTGAACGCCTTGGCGAGATACTCCTCGGCCTGCCCCAGGGAATTGAGCTGGTAATAGGCGGAACCTGCGATCAGCAGCGCTTTCGGGTGGTTGGGCGCTACCTTCAGCACTTCCTGAACGGCATCGCGCGCACCCTTGAAATCCTTCTTTTGATAAAGGACTTCGGCCTCGCTCAGGAAGGTTTGCGGATTGCCGGGCAAGGCCTTCTTCATGGCTTCCAGTTGCGTGCCGGCCTCGTCTATCTTGTCCTGACGCATCAGCGCGGCAATCACGGCGGCATGGGCGGCGCCGAAATCGGGCTTGGCGGCCACCGCCTTGCGATATGCGACCAACGACTGCTCGGCGTCTTGCTGACTGGTGAGAATATCGCCCTTGAGCTTCCACCCCTCATGGTTCTTGTCGTCCTTGACCAGGACGGCATCGACCAGCGCCATGGCGCCCGGCACGTCCCGGTCGGCCATCAGCACGCGCGCTTTCATCATCATGGTCGGCGCATGATCCGGCTTGATCGCCAAGGCTGCGTCGATCGCGGCGCGCGCCTTGTCCATCTGCCCGAGCGCAGCTTGAGCGGTGGCGATCGACGTCTGCAAATCGGCTTTCGCCTCCGGCGCCGATAATTCCGTCTTACCCAATTCGGCAAGCATCTTCTTGGTCTGGCCCGTGGCCAACAGGGCTTGCGCCAGTAGCGGCACCACATCGTCAGCCGGATACTTGGCATCGATCGCCTTGCGCAACTCGACCTCGGCGCCGACCGGGTCGCCGCTCTTGAGCAAGGCCTTGCCGAGCAGGAAGCGGGCTTCCGGGGAATCCGGCGTTTTTTGCAAGACATTCTTGATCTGGATGACCGCCGCCTTGGCATCATCCTTGGCCAGATAGTCGCGCGCCGAAGCCAGCAGCGTTTCAGGCTTGTCGCCGCCGCAGGCCGCGACGAACAGGGCCAAAGTCAGTGCCGACAGCACGCCGCCGGCCAATCTTCGATGAATTGCCATGAACCGCCCCTCCCGGATCGAGAAAATTGCCGGCCGCTACTTCAGGCCAAATCGGTGCATCAGGTCATATAAAGTCGGCCGGCTGACGCCAAGCATTTCCGCCGCCTTGGCAACATTGCCATTGACGCGCGCCATGACCGCCAGTACGGCCTTCTTCTCCGCCGTTTCGCGGATCGTGCGCAAGTCGAATGCCATCGGATCGTCATCCTCGGCAGCGACCATTCCGACGTCCTCGGCGGTAATCTGAGCGTTATCGGCCATGATGACGGCGCGCTTGATGCAATTTTCCAATTCCCGGACGTTGCCTGGCCATGCATGCGCCTCGATCGCGCGCAAGGCATCGGTCGTCAGGCTCATGGAGCCGCGGTTGTGCTCCTGCGCAAAGCGTCTTGCAAAAGCATTGGCGAGCAACACGGCGTCGCCGACACGCGTTCGCAGCGGCGGAATCACGGTGACGATCTCCGCCAGCCGATAATAAAGATCCTCGCGGAAGCGCCCTGCCTTGATCAGTTCCTTCAAGTCCTGGTGGGTGGCGCAAACGATGCGCACGTCGATGGCGATTTCCTGGCGGCCGCCGACACGCTCGAACACGCGCTCCTGCAGGAAACGCAGCAGCTTGGCCTGCAGGGCCAGAGGCAGGTCGCCAATCTCGTCCAGGAACAGCGTACCCTTGTCCGCCAGTTCGATCTTGCCCGGCGTCGTCTTGGCGGCGCCGGTGAACGCGCCCTTCTCGTAGCCGAACAGTTCGCTTTCCAGCAGGTTTTCGGGAATCGCCGCGCAGTTGATGGCGACAAAGCGCTGGCTGCGCCGCGTCGAAGACTCGTGCAGCCCGCGCGCCAGGAGCTCCTTGCCGGTACCGCTTTCGCCCAGGATCAGCACGGTGGCGTTGGTGTTGGCGACTTTCTCGACGACGCGGCAGACCCGCAGCATCTCCGGATCGCGCGTGATGATGCCGGACATCGCGTCGGGCTGGCGCATCGCCTGCAGGCGCTTGTTCTCCTGCTGCAGGTCGTAAAGCCGGAAAGCGCGATCGATGGTGAGCGTCAACAACTCCGGCTCGAAAGGCTTGGCGAAAAAATCGTAGGCCCCCATGTCGATGGCGCGCAGCGCGTTGGCCCGGTCGTTCTGTCCCGTGAGGACGATGACCTTGGTATCGGGCGCAACAGCGAGGATCTGCTCGAGCAGCGCAAAGCCTTCCGAAGTCGAATCGGGATCGGGCGGCAAGCCCAGATCCATGGTCACGACGGGCGGCTGCTGCCGGCGCACCAGCGCCAGCGCGCTTTCCCGGTCACCTGCCGCCAGGGTTTCATAGCGGTCGAACGACCAGCGCATCTGCTTCTGCAGCGCCGGATCGTCCTCGACGATCAAGAGAGGTCGCTGGGCTTCGGCGCTCATGCCACCTCCAGGTCGGAACCCCGGCTGGCTTGGAAAAGAGGCAGCATCACCACAATCTTGGTCCCCACGTTCAATGTGCTATCGACGGCAACCTCGCCGCCCAGTTCGCGAATGTACTGAAAGCTCTCGTAGGCGCCGATGCCCATGCCGGCCTGCTTGGTAGTCTGAAAAGGCTTGAACAGCCGATCGCGCACGAACTCTGGCGTCATGCCGCGCCCCGTGTCGCCCACTTCCACGCGCGCCTGGCCGGCGTCTCGATCTAGTTTAACCCAAACCCTGCCGTCATGATCGGTGGCATCCAGGGAATTCTGCACCAGATGGCCGAAAACGCGCTCCAGGCGCTCCTCGTCGCCGCGAACCGATACCGCCTCGCCCACCTGCACCGCCACCTGGCGTCCCGTCTTCTGCTTGGTCGCACGTACACGCTCAAACAGCCGGGACAATTCCACGCCGCAGGTCGCGCTGGTCGGCGCGGCGCCCTCGCGCAACTGAAGCATCAGGCGTCGCATGCGCTCGACCGAGTTTTCCACGGTCATCAGCATGTCTTCCTGGAACTCGGGATTGTCCTTGTGCCGCTCGGCATTCTTCAACATCAGCGACAGTTGGGAGACGATGTTCTTGAGGTCGTGCACCACGAAAGCCGACATTCGGTTGAACGCCTCGAACTTGCGCGCTTCGAGCAACGCTTCGGTGGCGAGCATCTGGGCGAGATAGCCGGCGGCCTGGTTCCCCGCGGTGCGCAGCAGGTCATTGACCTCCCAATTGACGTCCACCTGGGTGCGTGAACTGCCCAGAATCACCCAGCCGGTCAAGTCGTGGCCGACCATCAAGGGCACCAGCAGCCAAGCGTTGTCCATCTCCGACAGCCAGGCCGGAAGCTCCAGCGATTCATAGCGGCTGGGCAAACTGCGAAACTCCTCGAGATTGATCACCCAGCCGCTGTTCAGCAGAAACCGGCCCAGCGAAGAATCCCGGCCTTCCAGCGCGCCGCAGTCGGGCATGTTCCAACGCGAGAACTGGCGATAGCCTTCGCGCGCGCCGTCCCACAACCACAGACTGCCGCCCGGGCTCTCAACCATGTCGGCGAGCCCGCGGATCACCTGTTCGCCAAGCGCCTGGGGCGAGTTCTGGGCCGACAGCGCCCTGGTCACCTTGAGCCACTCTTCGCGATAGTCGTAGCGGTAGCGAAAGAAATGTTTGCCCACCAGCACGCGCAGCTTTGCCCGCATGGCGCCCGAGAACGCCAGCACCGCCAGCCCGAGCAGCGCCGCGAAGACCAGCGCCAACTGAAACGCCCGGCCCCAGTCGCCGCCGAAAAAGCGGACGTAGTAGCCCACGGCCGCCATGAACAACAGGTAGAAGCCCACCGCCAGCAGGCCGGTGGTATGCATCACCATCTTGCGCGACAACCTGACCCGCCTTGCCCAGTCGCGGTTGCGCGCCACGCACAGCCACACCAAAGGCATCACCAGCGCGTGCACCAGGCCGCGAATGCTGACCGCATCGGCATCGAGCTTGCCGAACAGCATGGCATCCGAATAGACGTAAAGATCGAAAATGAAGGCGCCGGCCAGCCCCAGACACAGCGGCTTGACGTTCCAGCGGGAATCGGTCGCGACATTGCGCAGCAGTTGTTCAAGCAGGAACAAGCCGATCACCGCCAACAGCAGCGGGTGAAATACCAGCCACTTGGGCGGGATCGGCAGCATCACGCCGCTGGCGACCAGTGCCTGCGCCACCAGGCCGACCACGACCGCCAGCCCGATCGCCAGGGCAACAGCACGGTGGCTGCGAAGGCTCTGCGGTCCCATGTCCGCGCTCGGCCTGAGCAACTGGAGAATGAAGACGAACCAGGCGCCGTACCGCAGAATGTCGGCTTCCATGGCGATCGCGTAGAGGCTGCTGCTGTCGGTCTCGGCGGCACCAAGCGACAGCAGGCTCCAGCAGAGCGTGAACACCACCGCGGCGAGCATCGCCGAATTCGGCGCGGCGGCGCGGCCGCCGCGAATCTGGCTCAAGAGGAAAATGGCCAGCAACGCGTACGCTGTCGCGCAGAGGCCGTAACTCCAGGTCATCAAGGTCGCAAGATCGCCCGCCATGAGGTTGCCCGAGCCGCTTCAGCAGCGCGCCGACCGACTCATCGGCCTAGCGCGCACCCTTGGCCATGAGCACCACGCCCACGGTTTCGAACAGAACCACCAAGTCGAGCATCAGCGAGTGGTTCTTGACGTAGTACAGGTCGTACTGGAGTTTTTCGGCGGAGTCCTCGACCGACGCCCCGTAGTGATACCGCACTTGCGCCCAGCCGGTGACGCCCGGCTTGACGCTGTGGCGAACCGAGTAGAAGGGAATCTGCTTGGTCAGTTGATCGACGAAGAAGGGCCGCTCGGGACGCGGCCCGACGAGGCTCATGTCGCCGGACAGAATGCTGAACAACTGCGGCAGTTCGTCGATGCGGGACTTGCGCATGATGCGCCCAACCCGGGTGACGCGATCATCCTTGGCGGTCGCCCAACGGGGGGTGCCGTCCTTTTCGGCGTCGGTCCGCATGCTGCGGAACTTGACGACGTTGAACAAGCGGCCGTGCAGGCCCACGCGCTCCTGGCGATACAGAATGGGGAAGCCGCTCTCGATGACGATGGCCACGGCGGCCAGCAGCATCACCGGCGTGGCGAGCACCAGCAAGATCAGCGCGCAGATGATGTCGAAGAGCTGCTTGACCGCGGTGCGTATCCCTCCTTGCGAAAAACCGTCGCCGAAGATCAGCCAACCCGCGTAAAGCGCGTCCAGCCGGATCTGGCCCAGCGTCTGCTCGAAGTAGCTCGCCAGATCATAAACGCGGATCCCTCTGAGCTTGCAGTCGAGCAGTTCCTTCAGCGAAATCGTGCCACCCCGGCGTTCCGTGACGGCGACGACGATCTCGTTGACCTTCAGCCGATGCACGATATCCATCAGCGCGCCATCGCGATGGACCACCTTGTCCTCCGGAACCTTGACGGTGCGATCACCCGGGCTGGGAAAAAAAGCGACGATCTCCACAACCTCGTCCTGTCGATCCAGCGCCTCCTTGACCATGGCCGCCCGTTCGCCGACGCCATAGACCAGCTCTCGATCGCGGGGAACCGGGCGATTCTGCGCATGCGCCATCCTGACCCGGTTCGTCAGTACGCCGAACAAGCCGATCATGGCGGCGATCTCGAGGAACTCGCGACTCA
>JAGVUA010000079.1 GCA_019136545.1 Betaproteobacteria bacterium | reverse complement strand
AAAGGTTCAGACATAAGCGCTAACGTTGTAGGTAACCAGAACATCCAATAAGGCAAAGCGTCCCATCCATCCGGCGTGTCGGCAAAGAAATATCTGCATGAGGTCTAAGGTTCGAGGTAACCGGCCGGCGGAGGCTGAAGGCCGGAACGAACCTGCAAGCAAGCAAAGCGTCGCTCGCAGGCGGTCCGCTTGGCCGAGGGGTTAGAGCCCAACAGAAGCCGTTGCAGGCGACATGAGCCCATTACGACTGCTTTCCCGCACGGTGCCAACGCCAACTCATCACGATGAGGTATGACAAAGAAAAGATCGTGACGCTCATTCCAAGCGAATGGGCCCAAGGAATCCCTGGCAATAGCCCCATGAAAATGCCGCCGACAATGTACCCCAACGGCAGAAACGGAATCATTGGAACAAGCCACAGCTCTTCATGGGCCGGAAACCACCAGGAGCAAAGCCACGGCCAAATCGACCATGCTACCAACAGGCCGAGCTGCCACCAGCGAAGGCGCCAGTATTTAAGCTCAATGTTCCAGCGGTCGCGCAGTGAGTGGACGGAGAACATAGGGGCTCTAACGTTCAAAATTGCCGGACGGCAAAAAGCGCAGCTTTTGACGATCCGGTGGACTGCAGTGTTAGGCATCGGCGCATTACTTCGAGAATGGGCGTGACAGAAGATATGCTACGACCCACCAGATGGCAACCCATACAGCATAGACGATACTCCAGCCGAGTAGTGACGGTGACGACCAACCGAAAGACTCTGCTGCAGCAAATACAGGGACTCCAGCTACCTGTAACGGAACGAGTGGCAGATACACGGAACCCGCCACAGCAGGCGCTAGTGCATTCGGTGCAAAAAAGGCAGCCGCCATATGACTGCCCGCAAGTACAACGAAGAAGTACCAACGCAGAAGCATGGGTACGATGCCTAACGTAAAGCTAACCGGCGCTGCGCGGTTTTATTGCGCAGCGTCCAGCGGCCGAAGGGAGCGGCCTTGACCGCGATGTTAGGGGGCTGTAGCGCAGTGATGGGCAAGATTTAAACTACGTTGATAAAGAGCAACTGAAACACTTCTTTTCGATCACCGAACAAACCGACCCACAAGGGCCCAAGCCCGACTAAAAGAGGAATGAAAAAAGCGTATGGGTTGAAAGGTGATACAGAGAACAGTACCCAGATGGCTAGCATAGCCAAAATCAGTGCAAGAAACCGTGGCATGTGGGCTCCTGATGTGGGCTAACGTGGAGCTAACCGGCCTGCGCGGCTTGTCGCACAGGTCCGGTTGAGCGCAGGGTTAGAGCGCGCGGCTCGGAGGAACATTAGTCGAGCCATCGCGCCAACAGACGACTAAAGAAACTGACGTTGCTCTCGCCATAACGACCAAGACGTTCCGAGGCGAAGTAGTTCCGAACAGTGAAGAACGTGCAAACAAGGGCGAGCGCAATAGCAAGCCACTGAAGCCAATGAACCCGACGAGCAAAAACGGCCTCGACCATTGGGCGAAACATGTTGTTTTGCAGTGAATCCAGTTGGTGATTGATCCATGCCGGAAGCAGCCAATAGAACACCACGAACTGAACGGCCCCAAAGAGGGCGGCGCCTTTCCACGAAAGGCGATTGGCGATGAACGCCGTGTCGGCCAGAGCTTCCCCATCCATAGAACGCTTTCGACGGTAGCGGCGGTAGCCCATGGATTCGGTAACGCGCTCTAACGTGAAGTGGACGTCAAAAGTGTCCAATAAGCTGGACGCCTGTCCAATAAGCTGCCGGTCCGGACAACGGGGAGGCTTGCCGTAGGGGCTGTTTGCGTATATAACTGGTTATCCATACAGTATTTGGGTGACCATGAAACCGGACACTGATATTTCCTCTTCGAGGCAGCCGATCAGGCTGCTGGATCAGGTGCGGGCTGCGATTCGCATTCGTCATTACAGTATAGGGACGGCGCAGACCTATGTCCATTGGATAGCGCGCTTCATCCGCTATTCCGGAATGCGCCACCCGAAGGACGTGGGTGCTCGGGACGTTACGGCCTTTTTGTCAGCCTTGGCGACCGAGCTGGATGTGGCGGCGGCGACCCAGCAGCAAGCGTTGTCGGCGGTGCTGTTCCTGTACCGTCATGTGCTGGAAATCGATTTGCCCTGGCTGGACGAGCTGGTGCGTCCGCTTGATCGCGTCGCCGTCTGAATGGCCGGGAGCGCCATGCTGCCAGATTACGCCGAGCTCCACTGCTGCACCAACTTCAGTTTTCTGCGCGGGGCGTCGCACGCCGAGGAACTGGTGGCGCGGGCGGCGGAACTGGGCTACGCGGCGCTGGCGATCACCGACGCGTGCTCGCTGGCGGGCGTGGTGCGCGCGCATGTCGCCGCAAAAGTCGCGGCTCTCAAGCTGATCGTCGGCAGCGAGATCACGTTGGCCGATGGCATGAAGCTGGTGTTGCTGGCGCGGAACCGCGCCGGCTACGGCAATCTCGCGGCGCTGATTACACTGGGCCGGCGGCGTGCCGCCAAGGCTGACCAGCCCGCAGGGCGCAGGACGCCACGAAGTGGCGGTCCCGAGCAACGCGAGGGATGGGGCAAAGCCCCACACTTTCGGTTGTCGAGGAACGATCTCGACTGGGGCGTGCCCGACTGCCTGTGCCTGTGGCTGGCTACGCCGGATGCCACGCCTGCCGACGCCGACTGGCTGGCGGCGCGCTTTCCCGGCCGCTGCTGGATCGCCTACGAACGCTTTTTGCAACCGGACGATGCGGAACGGCTGGCGCATTTGCGTGCGCTGGGCCTGCCCTCGGGTCTGCCGCTGGTCGCGGCGGGCGATGTGCACATGCACGCGCGGGCGAGGCGACCGGTGCAGGATGCGCTGACGGCGCTGCGCCTGAAGACGACGGTCGATGCCGCCGGCCACGCGTTGTTTCCGAACGGCGAGCGGCATTTGCGCTCGCGGCTGGCCCTGGCGCGCCTCTATCCGCCCGAGCTGCTGGCCGAGAGCGTGAAGATCGCCGCGCTGTGCGAGTTTTCGCTCGACGAACTCAGGTACGAATACCCGGAGGAGATCGTGCCCCACGGCATGACGCCGGCCGCGTACCTGCGCGCCGAGGTGGAGAAGGGCCTGCGCGTGCGCTATCCGCTGGGCGTTCCGGACAAGGTGCGCGGGCAGATCGAGCACGAATTGTCATTGATCGGCGAGCTAAAGTACGAAGCCTATTTCCTCACCGTCTACGACATCGTCGCCTACGCGCGCCGCCAGCACATCCTCTGCCAGGGGCGCGGCTCGGCGGCGAATTCGGCGGTGTGCTACGCGCTGGGCATCACCGAGGTCGACCCGGCGCGCTCCGCCTTGCTGTTCGAGCGTTTCATGTCGAAAGAGCGCGACGAGCCGCCGGACATCGACGTCGATTTCGAGCACCAGCGCCGCGAGGAAGTGGTGCAGTACATCTACGGCAAGTACGGCCGCGCCCGCACCGCGCTCACCGCCACCGTCATCACCTACCGCAGCCGTTCGGCGCTGCGCGATGCCGGGCGGGCGCTCGGGATGCCGTCGGCCGCGCTCGGTGCGCTCTCGGAAAACCTGGCCTGGTGGGACAAGCCGGACAGTTGGCCGGAACGCATGGCCGAAGCGGGGCTGGACGCGGCCAGCCCGCGCGTGCGCCAGTGGCTGTGGCTGGCGCGGCAGTTGCGGGGCTTCCCGCGCCACTTGTCGCAGCACGTCGGCGGCTTCGTCATGGCGCGCGATCGCCTGGATCGCCTGGTGCCGATCGAGAACGCGCGCATGGCCGGGCGCAGCATCATCCAGTGGGACAAGGGCGACATCGAGGCGCTGGGGTTGATGAAAGTGGACGTGCTCAGCCTGGGCATGCTCTCGGCCATTCGGCGAACCCTTGACTGGATATCGAGGCGGCGCGGCGCGGTTTTTCGCATGCAGGACATTCCGGCCGAGGACCCGGCGGTGTACGACATGCTCAGCCATGCCGACGCCATCGGCGTCTTCCAGGTCGAATCGCGCGCCCAGATGACCATGCTGCCGCGCCTGAAGCCGCGCGAGTTCTACGACCTGGTGATCGAGGTGGCCATCGTCCGGCCCGGGCCCATTCAAGGCGACATGGTGCATCCCTACCTCAGGCGCCGCGATGGCAAGGAGGCGGTCGAATATCCCTCGCCCGAGGTTGAGGAAGTGCTGAAGCGTACTTTCGGCGTGCCGATCTTCCAGGAGCAGGCGATGCGGCTGGCCGTGGTTGCGGCCGGCTTTACGCCCGGCGAGGCCGACCAGCTCCGGCGAGCGATGGCGGCTTGGCAGAGGAAGGGCGGTCTCGAGCCGTTCCGCGACAAGTTCATCGGCGGCATGCGGGACAAGGGTTATGCGCCGGAATTCGCCGAGCGGCTCTACCGGCAGATCCAGGGCTTCGGCGAATACGGCTTTCCGGAATCGCACGCCGCCAGCTTCGCGCTGCTCGCCTACGTCTCGGCCTGGCTGAAATGCCACGAACCGGCGGCCTTCCTGGTCGGCACCCTCAACGCGCAGCCGATGGGTTTTTATTCGCCCTCGCAACTGATCCAGGATGCGCGCCGCCACGGCGTCGAGGTGCTGCCGCCCGACGTGACGGCAAGCGCGTGGGAGACGACGCTGGAAGGCGGCGTGGGAAATGAGGCCGTTCGCCTCGGCCTGCATCTGGTCAAGGGTCTCGGGCAAGCGGCGGGCGAGCGCATTGCGAAAGTCAGGCTCGGCGGTACGCCGATCACTGCCATGGCGGAATTGGCCCGGCAGGCGGCGCTGGATCGCAACGACCTCGAGGCGCTGGCGGCGGGCGGGGCATTGAAAGCCCTGGCCGGCCATCGTTTCGGCGCCGCCTGGGCAGCGGCGGCGGTCTCGGTGCGGCGTGACCTGCTCGATACCGCGCCGGTGGTGGAGGCGCCGGCGGCCTTGCCGACGCCGACCGAAGGCGCCGACCTGGTCGCCGATTACGCCAGCCTCGGCCTCACGCTCGGCCGCCATCCGATGGTTCTGTTGCGACCGCGGCTGGATCGGCGTTACGCCACGGCTGACTTTCTGCGGGGTATGGCTAATAACGCGGCGGCGCGGTGCGTCGGTTTGGTCACTTGCCGCCAACGGCCGGGTACGGCCAGCGGCGTGGTTTTCGTGACGCTGGAGGACGAAACCGGGTTGGCCAATGTCATCGTGCACCCGAAGCTGGTCGAACAGCAGCGCCAGGCCTTGCTCGGCGCCCGCCTGCTCGGCGTGCTGGGCGTGCTGCAGCGCGAGGGCGAGGTGGTGCATCTGCTGGCGAAACGGCTGGTCGATCACAGCGCGCTGCTGGGCCGGCTGACTGTGGCGAGCCGGGATTTTCATTGACAAATTCACACAAACCGTTCGCCGCGCAGCGGGAAACCCGTCGAATGCGCAGGATATACTCGCCCCCATCGAATTTCGGAGATTTCCGATGCTGCAAGTGGTGGCGTCGCCCGACCTGCGCAAGGGCATGTTTGTCTCGAAACTGGATCGCCCCTGGCTGGAGTCGCCCTTCCTGCTCCAGGGCTTCGTGATCGAGGATGACGAACAACTGGCCCAGTTGCGCGAGATTTGCCGCCATGTCGTGATCGACCGCACGCGCTCGGTGGGCTTCGAATACCGGGCCGAGCAGGTGGGCGATTACGTCCCGGAATATCATCCGCCGATGATTCCGCAGCCGGCGCAAGGCAAGCGCAAGCTGAAGTTGCCGCCGATGGCCCAGGGCGAGGAGCGCGATCTCGGCGGGCACAAGTTCGTTACCGTGCATTATGCCGACGACATCCCGATCGAGGATGAGCTGCCGGCTGCCAGGGTAGCCTACAAAGGCGCGCAGAACCTGTTGCGCGACATCGCCGCGCAGGTGGAGGCCGGCATGGCGCCCGATGTCGAGCACGTCGAGCGCACCGTCGACGGCCTGGTCGAGTGCGTGGTCCGCAACGCCGACGCGCTGGTGTGGCTGTCCAAGCTCAAGCGCACCGACACCGAGACCTACGATCACTCCCTCAGCGCCTCGATTCACCTCATGGCTTTCGGCCGCTATCTCGGCCTGCCGCCCGACGACCTGCACACGCTGGGCACGGGCGGCCTGCTCAAGGATATCGGTTTCATCCGGCTGCCCGCCGATTTGGTGCACAAAGAGGGGGGCTTGATGCCCGGCGAGCGCGCCCGCATGCGCGAGCACGTGAAGTTCGGGTGCGAGATTCTGGCCGACGGGTTCGCCGCATTCGACCCCGCCGTGCGCGACATCATCCTCAAGCATCACGAGCGCATCGACGGCAGCGGCTACCCCGACCGGCTGCACGGCAAGGCCATCGGCCTCCAGGCCGAGATGGCCGGGCTCACCGACAGCTATTGCGCCATGCTGTATCCGCGTTCGTTCCGCCCGG
Source organism: Betaproteobacteria bacterium (assembly GCA_019136545.1). Taxonomy (GTDB): domain Bacteria; phylum Pseudomonadota; class Gammaproteobacteria; order Burkholderiales; family Rhodocyclaceae; genus Fen-999. The sequence continues at coordinate 33,884 of JAGVUA010000079.1, read as the reverse complement.
CGCGCAAGAGCCAGTGGATCATCGACCAGATCAACGCCATGCGCGACCGCCACTTCACCGCCTCGGTGGTCGACGAATTCATCCAGTTCGTCGGCATTTATCCGGTCGGCACGCTGGTCGAGCTCAACAGCGGCGAGGTCGGCGTCGTCTTCGAGCAGAATCGCGTGCGCCGGCTCAAGCCGCGCATCATGGTGCTGCTCGGGCCGGACAAGTCGACCAATCCCTCGCCCGGCATCATCAATCTGCTCAACGATCCGCTGGTCAGCGAAGGCGTACCGTATAAGATCGTCCGCATCCTGCCCGGCGGCTCGTTCGGGCTCGATCCCAGGGAGTTCTATCTTTGATGACGCCCGCGCCTGGCGGCCTGCCGGGAGTGACGGTTCACGCCACGATGACGGATGTCGCGGCCGAGCTATGCCCGGTGTATGGCCTCGACGAACGCGCGCGTTCCGCCTTGCGGGCCTGCTTTCGCCTGGCCGGGGACGACTGCCGCCAGCGCAGCCGGGATTTGCGGGATCTGCTGCTGGCGGCGGATAGCGACGTCGCCGCCGATGCCGACGCGCTGGACGCCTTCCTGCAGATCTTCGCGGCGCTGCCCGAGACGGATTTCGCCATCGACTGGCTGGCGGAACTGGGACTCGCCTGGAAGCGCTTGAGGCTGGCGGGCTGCGCCGCCGACCTGCCGCTGCGCGCGGCGCGGGCGCTGGCCGAGATCGGCAGCCGGCAGATGCTGGGGGGCCGCGAAACCTTGTCGGCGCTGGAACTGGAAATGCTCAACGCCCTGGCGGCCGCCGGCATGTGCGTGGCCGAACTGTTGGGCCGGGAAACGCGCGGCAGCTCGCTGGCGATGGCGATCGACGACGTCGTCGACCAGGGCATCGGCACGGTGTTGGGCCGGCAGCTCGAAAAGGCGCTGGCGGCGGGGCAGGCGTCTGCCGAGGTCGCCACGGTCGGCCTGCTGGCCTTGCGGCTGCGGCTCGATTCGAGCGCCCTGTCGTTCGACCTGGTGCAGCGCGACGCGATTCTCGATGCCGCCATCGAGCGCCTGCGCGGCGTCCTGCGCGAGAGCGACGTGCTGGTACGCACGGAACTGCACGGCTGCGTCATCCTGCTGCCGGGCTTGCGTTCCCAGGCGCAGGTGCGGCTGGCGGCGAACAAGGTGATGCAGGTGCTGGAGCTGCCCTTTGTCATCAACGGCGTCGTCGCGCGCGCGATTTTCGCGCTGGGCGTCGTCTGGGCGCCCGATCACGGCCGCCGGCCGGAGGCGCTGATCCGCTGCGTCGAACTGGCGGTGGAGACGGCGCTGCGCACCGAACAATCGCTGGTGATTTTCGATCAGCAATTGCTGATCGAGGCGCAGCGCGAGGCCGAGCTCGAAAAGGAGTTTCTTTTCGCGCTGGAAAACAGCCATCTGGCGGTGCACTTGCAGCCGCAGGTCGACCTGAAGACGCGGCGCTGCGTCGGCGCCGAACTGCTGATGCGCTGGCGCACGCGCGACGGGCATGACGTGCCGCCCTGGCACATTCCGGAAGTCGCCCACCGCCTCGGCGCCGGGCCACAGTTGACGCGCTGGCTGGTCTTCAGCGCCTGCCGGACGCTGGCCGAGCTGCGGGCCGCCGGCGTCGACATCGATGTCAGCGTCAATCTGATGGGGCGCGATCTGATGGACCAGGAGCTGCCGATGCTGGTCGAGCAGGCCATCAAGTTCTGGCGCGTGCCGCCGGCGCGCCTGACCGTGGAACTGATCGAGAGCGCCGTGCTGGGCGACCCGGTGGCCGGCGCGGCGGTGATGGACAAGCTGATCGCGCTGGGCGTGTCGACCTCGATCGACGATTTCGGCATCGGCTATTCCTCCATCCTCTATCTTCGGCAACTGCCGTTGCAGGAACTCAAGATCGATCGTGTCTTCGTCGATGCGATGTCGCGTTCGCAGGAGGACAAGGAGATCGTCGCGGCGCTGATCCGGCTGGCGCACGGCCTGGACCTGCACGTGGTCGCCGAGGGGGTCGAGGACGAGCAGACCGCCGATCTGCTGCGCGACATGGGATGCGACTACGGGCAGGGCTACTGGATCGGCAAGGCGATGCCGGCCTCGGAGATGCCGGCCTGGATGGCCTCGTGGAACCGGCAGGCCGGCTGAGGCGTCGCCCGGCCTAGCCGGCGTCGCCGACCGTCAGCGCATGGCCGGCGCCGGCATCCGTGCCGAGCGCCAAAGTCAGCCATGGCAGGACGCCGGCCAGCGTTGCGCTCAGCGTCCAGGGCGGATTGACGACGAACACGCCGCTGCCGTGCATGCCGAAGCCGTCCGGCGACGGCGTTCGCACCGTCAGCTGGGCATCGAGCCATTTCACCGGCAGCTTCCTGAGCTTCTCGGGCAGCTGGCGGGCATCGCCCCGTTGCAGCAGCGGATACCAGACGACAAAGGTGCCCGTGGCGAAACGATCGAGGCCCTCCTTCAGGGCGGCGACGACGCGAAGATAGTCGCGCTTGTCCTCGTAGGCGGGATCGACCAGCACCAGGCCTCGCCTGGGCGGCGGCGGCAGCACCGACTTGATCTCCTGGAACCCGTCGGCCATGTGCAGGGCGGCGCGCGGGCCGGCCTTGGCGAAGGCGCGTGCCAGGAAGCGGTGATCGGTCGGGTGCAGCTCGAACAGGCGCAGGCGGTCGTCGGACCGCATCAGCTCATAGGCGAGCCACGGCGAGCCGGGATAGTGGCGCAGAACCCCGTCGGAGTTCATGCCGCGCACCCGCGCGACATAGTCGGCGACGGCCGGCGGCAAGTCGGTGCGGGACCAGAGCCGGGCGATGCCCCCTTCGAATTCCGAATTTCTGGCGGCGTGCTCCGAATCGAGCAGGTAGCGGCCCGCACCCGCGTGGGTGTCGATGAACCAGTACGGCTTCTCCTTCTGGTTCAGGTGCCGCAGCAGTTGCACGAGGACCAGGTGCTTGAGGACGTCGGCGTGGTTGCCGGCATGGAAGGCGTGTCGGTAGCTGAGCATGGGCGATCTGTAGAATCGGCGGCCATGAATGATACGCAGGGTGTGCGGGTTTCCAAATTGCTCGCCGAGCGCGGGCTCTGTTCGCGCCGCGAGGCCGACGCCTACATCGAGCGCGGCTTGGTGTTCGTCAACGGCGAGCGGGTGACGCAATTGGGCACGCGGGCCGCGCCGGATGCGATCGTCGCGCTGGCCGGCGCGGCGCAAGCCCAGCAGGCCAGGCAGGCGACCCTCCTGCTGCACAAGCCGGTCGGCTACGTGTCCGGACAGGCCGAGGACGGCCACCCGCCCGCCGCGACGCTGATCGCTGCCGCCAGCCAGTGGGCCGACGACAAGACGCAGCGTTTCCGGCCGGCGTTTCTGAAGGGCCTGGCGCCGGCCGGCCGGCTCGACATCGACTCGACCGGGCTGTTGGTGCTGACGCAGGACGGCCGCATCGCCCGCCAGCTGATCGGCGAGAATTCGAGCGTCGAGAAGGAATATCTGGTGCGCGTCGCCGGCTCGCTGGACGCGCGCGGCCTGGCGTTGCTCAATCACGGCCTGTCGCTCGACGGCCGGGTATTGCGGCCGGCGCGCGTCGAGCGCCTCAACGACGACCAGTTGCGTTTCATCCTCAAGGAAGGCCGCAAGCGGCAGATCCGCCGCATGTGCGAACTGGTCGGCCTGCGCGTCACCGGCCTCAAGCGCGTGCGCATCGGCCGCGTGCGCCTGGGCGAGCTGCCGCTCGGCCAGTGGCGTTTCCTGCGCGAGGGCGAGCGTTTCTGACAGGCCAAGAATGTAGAATAGCGGCTTTCCGTCGTCATCCAGACACCCAGCATGTTCGATATCGTTCGCAATAACCAGAAGCTGGTCCAGATCGTTCTTGCCCTGATCATCCTGCCTTTCGCCTTCTTCGGCGTCGATTCCTACATCCGCAACAGCGGCAGCGTCGGCGACGTGGCGACCGTCGGCAAGGGCAAGATTTCGCTGGCCGAATTCCAGCAGGCCTTGCGCGAGCAGCAGGACCGGCTGCGGCCAACGCTCGGCGGGCGCGATCCCGCCATGCTCAACAGCCCGGAGCTGCGCAACGCCGTGCTCGACAACCTGATCCAGCGGCAACTGCTGATCCAGTATGCTCACGAGGCGCACTTGGCGGTGAGCAACGAGCAACTCGGACGCTTCATCGCCTCGGTACCGGCCTTGCAGGTCGACGGCAAGTTCTCGCCGGAGCGCTACGACGCGGTAGTGGCCGCGCAGGGCATGAGCAAGCCGATGTTCGAGGCTCGGCTGCGGCAGGACCTGGCGATGCAGCAGGCCACGGCGGCAGTGGCCGACGCCGCGCTGGCCGGCAATGCCGCCAGCGACCGCTGGCTGGCGGCGCAGCTCGAGGAGCGCGACGTCAGCGAAGCCATCCTCCGCTCGGACCGGTACGTCGGCCAGGTCAAGGTGACGCCGGAAGCCATCAAGGCCTACTACGATGCCAACCAGGCGCGCTTCCAGGTGCCCGAGCAGTTGCGCGCCGAATATCTGGTGCTCAGCCGCGACCAGCTCGCCGAGCAGGTCAAGGTCAGCGACGACGAGATCAAGGCCTGGTATCAATCCCATGCCGACCGCTACCGGCAGCCGGAAGAGCGGCGCGCCAGCCATATCCTGCTGACGGTGCCCAAGGATGCGCCCGCCGAGGCGGTCAAGGCCGCCGAAACCAAGGCCGCCGAGCTTGTCGCGCAGCTGCGCAAGGCGCCGGCGGACTTCGACAAGCTGGCCCGCCAGCATTCGCAGGATCCGGGTTCGGCCGCGCGCGGCGGCGACCTCGACTGGTTCGGTCGCGGTGCCATGGTCAAGCCGTTCGAGGAGGCCGTGTTCGGCCTGAAGGAAGGCCAGATCTCCGAGCCGGTGCGGTCCGACTTCGGCCTGCACATCATCATGCTGACCGGCGTGCGCGCCGAGCGCGGCCGGCCGCTGGAGGAAGTGAAAGGCGAGATCGTCGCCGAACTGAAGACGCAGGCGGCGGCGAAAAAGTACCTGGAGATGGCCGAAGCCTTCGCCAACACGGTCTATGAGCAGTCGGACAGCCTGGAGCCGGCGGCGGAGAAATTCAAGCTGGCCATCCAGAAGAGCGACTGGATCGTCAAGAACGGCGCCGCCGCCGGACCCTTCGCCAATCCCAAGCTCAGCGGCGCGCTGTTCGGCGATGATGCGCTCAAGAACAAGCGCAACACCGAGGCCGTCGAAATCTCGCCCAACACGCTGGTGGCGGCGCGCGTGCTCGAGTACAAGCCGGCCGCCCAGCAGACGCTGGAGATGGTCACCGGCACCATCGAGAAGTTCCTGGCCAATGAGGAAGCGGCCAAGCTGGCGGCGAAGGAAGGCGAAGCCCGGCTGGAACAGCTGAAGAAAGGCGAAAAGACCGATGTTTCATGGGGTGCGTCGCGCAAGATGACGCGCGCCCAGGCCGCCAGCCTGCCGCCGGAAGTGGTGCGGGCGGTGTTCGGCGCCGACGCGACCAAGCTTCCCGCCTATGCCGGCATCGCCGGCCCGGGCGGCTACGGCCTGGTCCGGATATCGGCGGTGAAGCCCTTCATCGCGGGAGCCGCTGGCGCCGGCGATGCCGAGCAGGCGGCGGCCAAGGCCTTGCAGACCCAGTACGCGCGGGTGCTGGCGGATGAGGAAATGATCGGGTGGATGGCCACCCTCAGGCGCAAGTATCCGGTCGAGATCCACAAGGCGGTGCTTGAGAGCAAGGAGCGATAAGCTTCCTGCCGGAGGCGCCGCCCGCCGGGACGACGGCGCGGCCTGAACCGGCCGCGCCAGAACGGATTCCTCAGCCCCCGGGCAAGGGATCCGGATTGCCTAGCGCGGTGGTGTTGAGACCACCGTCTACGTACATGATTTCGCCGGTGATGCCGCTGGCCAGATCCGACAGCAGGAAGGCCGCGGCATTGCCGACTTCCTCGATCGTCACGTTGCGGCGCAAGGGCGCATGGTGGGCGTTGTAGGCCAGCAGCTTGCCGAAGTTGCCGATGCCCGACGCGGCCAGCGTCTTGATCGGGCCGGCCGAGATGGCATTGGCGCGGACGCCCTGCGGCCCCAGGCAGAAGGCCAGATAGCGCGTCGCCGCTTCCAGGCTGGCCTTGGCCAGGCCCATGGTGTTGTAGTTGGGCATGGTGCGCTCGGCGCCGAGATAGGTCAGCGCCAGCACCGAGGCGTGATTGCCCCGCAGCAGCAGCGGTCGCGCCGCCTTGACCAGCGCCGGGTAGCTGTACGACGAAACGTCGTGGGCGGTGCGGAAGGCGTCGCGCGACAGACCGTCGAGGAAATCGCCCTCGATGGCTTCGGTGGGCGCGTAGGCGATGGAATGCACCAGGCCATCAAGGCCTTCCCAACCCTTGCCCAGTTCCTCGAACAGGGTATCGATCTGGCCGTCGTCGGCGACGTCGCACGGGAAGATCAACTGGCTGCCCAGTTCGTCGGCGAACTTGGTGATGCGCTCCTTGAAGCGATCGTTCTGGTAAGTGAATGCGAGGCGGGCGCCTTCGCGATGACAAGCCTTGGCGATGCCGTAGGCGATGGAACGGTTGGACAGCAGCCCGGTGATGAGAATGCGCTTGCCGGCGAGAAAGCCCATCGTTTTTCCCCTGGTGTTTGAGCCGCGCGGATTATAGCGGATCGGATACACTGGCCCGCATGCCCAAACTGCTGATTGTCATGATGCTGGCCGCGCCGTGGGCGCTGTTCGGCTGCGGCAGTGCCTGGAACGATCCCTATCCGGCAGCCGACAGCGGACGCAATATTCTCTACACGGCGTTTACCGATCGTCCCAAGCATCTCGATCCCGTGCAGTCGTACAGCGAGGACGAGATCACCTTTACCGCGCAGATCTACGAGCCGCCGCTGCAATACCACTATCTGAAGCGCCCCTACGAGGTGATCGCCGCAACGGCGGTCGAGGTGCCGAAGCCGCGGTATGTCGATGACAAGGGACAGCCGCTGCCGGACGACGCCGACCCGGCGAAGATCGCCTATTCGGATTACCTGATCCGGTTGCGCCCCGGCATCCGCTATCAGCCGCATCCCGCGTTTGCCGAGCCGCCGGCGAGCTTGGCGGGCATCGAGACGCTGGCCGACTTCCCGAACTGGGGCACGCGCGAGCTGGTGGCCGAGGATTACGTCTATGCCATCAAGCGCCTCGCCCATCCGCGCCTGCATTCGCCCATTCTCGGTCTGATGAGCGAATACATCGTCGGCCTCGACGATTTCGCCAAGACCTTGCAGGCCCGAAAGTCAGCCGTGGCGGAGCGCCGCGACGAGTGGCTGGACCTGCGCCGCTTCCCGCTTGCCGGCGTCGAGGCGGTCGATGCCCATACTTACCGCATCCGGGTCAAGGGCAAGTATCCGCAGTTCGTCTACTGGCTGACCATGCCGTTCTTCGCCCCCATGCCCTGGGAGGCCGACAAGTTCTACAGCCAGCCGGGCATGGCCGAAAAGAACCTGACGCTCGACTGGTACCCGATCGGCACGGGGCCGTACATGTTGACGGAGAACAATCCCAACGCGCGCATGGTGCTGGAGAAAAACCCCAATTTCCACGGGCAAACCTATCCCTGCGAGGGCGAGCCGGGCGACCGCGAAGCGGGATTGCTGGCCGATTGCGGCAAGCCGCTGCCCTTCGTCGACAAAGTCGTGTTCACGCGCGAGAAGGAGCAGATTCCCTATTGGAACAAGTTCCTGCAGGGCTATTACGATGCTTCCGGCATCGCCTCGGATTCCTTCGACCAGGCGGTACAGGTCGGCTCGGGCGGCGAGACGACGCTTACCGACGCCATGCGCGCCCAGGGCATCGTGCTATCGACTTCGGTGTCCACTTCGACCTTCTACATGGGCTTCAACATGCTCGATCCGGTGGTCGGCGGGGAGGAGCCGCGGTCGCGCAAGCTGCGGCAGGCGATCGCCATCGCCATCGACCAGGAAGAGTTCATTTCGATCTTCCAGAACGGCCGCGGTCTGCCGGCGCAGAGCCCGATTCCGCCAGGCATTTTCGGCTATCGCGAAGGCGCAAGGGGCGTGAATCCGGTCATGTACGACTGGGTCGACGGCAAGCCGCGCCGCAAGTCCATCGAGGTCGCAAGGCGATTGCTGGCCGAGGCGGGCTATCCGAATGGCCGCGACGAGAAGACCGGCGAGCCGCTGGTGATCAACCTCGACACCACCGCCGGCGGCGTCGGCGCCAAGTCGCGCATCGACTGGCTCAACAAGCAGTTCCAAAAACTCGACATCCAGCTCGTGGTGCGCAATACCGACTACAACCGTTTTCAGGAAAAGATCCGCAAGGGCGCGGTGCAGCTGTTCTATTTCGGTTGGAACGCCGACTATCCCGATCCGGAAAACTTCCTGTTCCTGCTTCACGGTCCGCAGGGCAAGGTCAAGCATGGCGGCGAAAACGCCGCCAACTACGCCAATCCCGAGTACGACCGGCTGTTCGAGCGCATGCGGGCGATGGAGAACAGCCCCGAGCGGCAGGCGATCATCGACCGCATGCTGGCGATTTTGCGCGAGGACAGCCCGTGGATCTGGGGTTTCCATCCCAAGGACTACACGCTGCGCCACGTCTGGCTGGACAACAGGAAACCGACCAAGGTCGGCAACAATACCCTCAAGTATCAGCGCATCGATGCCGAATTGCGCCAGCGTCTGCGCGGGGAATGGAATCGGCCGGTGCTGTGGCCGCTGGGGTTGTTCGTCGCGCTGGTCGGGCTGGCGGCGCTGCCGGCGGTGGTCGGCTATCGACGGCGCGAGCGCGGTCTGGCGCACTGAAGGGAAAGTCAGACATGGCGGGACGCCGGTTCTGGCAGGGGCGAAACCAGCAGGTCGACTCTTCCGGGTGCCGTGAGCCTAAAATGCGGTCTTGATCTCGATCAAGCTATTGGGTGGTGAATCATCTTGAATCCGGATTCAAACAAGCCGTTGCCGGACGGGCAGGGCGACAGCGGTCGGGCGGCGGAGGACGCCAAGGTCATTCTGGTCGTCGACGACGCCAAGGAGAATCTGACGGTCATCGGCGAGTTGCTCGAGCCCAGCTATCGGGTCCGCTTGGCGCTTTCGGGGGAGCGGGCGCTCAAGGTGGCCCGGAGCGAACCGCGTCCGGACCTGATTCTGCTCGATGTCATGATGCCCGAAATGGATGGCTACCAGGTGCTCGCGCAATTGCGGCAAATTCCGGCAACGCGCGACATTCCGGTCATTTTCGTCACCGCCATGGATGCCACGGAGGACGAAGAGCGCGGCCTGCACATGGGCGCGGTCGACTACGTCACCAAGCCGATCCGCCCGGCCATTCTGCTGGCCCGCGTCGAAACCCACCTCGAGCTCAAGCAGGCCCGCGACTGGCTGAGGGACCAGAACGGTTATCTGGAGGCGGAAGTCGGCCGCCGCATGCAGGAAAATGAACTGATCAAGGATGTCAGCCTGAACGCGCTGGCGATGCTGGCGGAAAAGCGCGACAACGAAACCGGCAATCATCTCCGCCGTACCCGCGGCTACATGGAAGCCCTGATGTCGCACTTGAAGGGCCACCCGCGTTTCCGCGATTACCTGCATGACCGCCTGCAACTGCTGATCGCCAAGGCGACGCCGCTGCATGACATCGGCAAGGTGGGCATTCCGGATCACATCCTGCTCAAGCCGGGGCGGCTGACGGCGGAGGAATTCGAGGTGATGAAGCATCACAGCCAGATCGGCGCCGATGCGATCGAGGTGGCGATCCGCCACGTGCTGGGCGGCCAGGGCAAGCTGCCCGATCCCCAGCATGCCGACTCGCCGCTGGCCTTCCTCGAAGTGGCCCGGCAGATTGCCTTGTTCCATCATGAAAAATGGGACGGCTCGGGCTATCCGGCGGCGCTGGCGGGCGACGAGATCCCGATCTGCGCCCGCCTGATGGCGCTGGCCGATGTCTTCGACGCCCTGATCAGCCGGCGCCATTACAAGGAGCCGTTCCCGGTCGACCAGGTTCAGGCGATCATCCTGGAAGGGCGAGGCAAGCACTTCGATCCGGACATCATCGACGCCTTTTTCGAATTGAAGGACCAGTTCATTGCCATTGCGCAGCGCTATCCCGACGCCACCGAGTAGCGTGAACGTCGTCGGCACCACGAGACCGGCTCCGACACTGCGCGTGACGACGGGGACCGGCGTGCGAATGCCATGAGCGGGAAGTCCTGGACGCCGTTTCTGGTCATCAGCGGCTGCCTTCTCGGCCTGGTGTCGGTGCTGGTCCTGGTTTATGCGATAGCCACCGATCGCATGCTGACTTCGTCGTTCGCCGAAGAGGGTCTGCGCCAGAAGGCCGCTTTTGAGCTGGCCAAGCAAGGAACTTTCGACAGCCTGCTGCAACTGGCGACGTTGCTGGGGACGGACTTGCATGTGCGCCGCTTGCTGGCCGACGGCGCCAAGGCCGTCGGGACCGAAGGCGGCGGTCCTCGCGCCAACGCGGTACGCGCCCGGCTGCTCGACGAGATTCGGCCGGGTTGGGAAATGCTCGAGCGCAACCACGGCTCCAATGTGATCCAGTTTCATGTCGGCCCGCGGATCGTCAGTTTCCTGCGTGTCCACAGGCCGGAAAGCTTCGACGATCCGCTGGCGGACCTGCGGCCGATCGTCGTCGATACCTGGCGGGAAAACAGCCCGCGCAGCGGCATCGAGACGGGCAGGTTTTTCGTCGGCCCGCGGGCGGTGGTGCCGGTGCATGCGCCGGTTGAATCGGCGGGCCAGCCGCCGATCGGCACGCTGGAAGTGGGCGGGTCTTTCGGCGACCTCTTCAAGAACCTGGACCGGCAACTGGGCAGCGGCTTCGCGCTGTTGCTGAAGGAGAAGGCGGTTCCGTTCGACGAGATGCTCGCCAGGAACGCGACGCAAGACAGGGACAAGCTCGAAGCCGAATGCCGATGCGTGGTCGAGGGCGCGTCCCGCCCGGTCGAGACCGTCCTGCGCGGCTTGCTGGCGACAGGCATCGCGCCCACCGAAGCCAGCGCGCCCGAGACCTCGCGGATCCAGGTCGGTGCGGAGAACCTGGCGGTCACGCGCTTTGCGCTCATGGACTACCAGGGTTCGCGCCGGGGCGCCGGCGAGCCGATCGGCACGATCATGATCTGGCGCAACGTCGATCAGGCGGTGGCCGCGCATCGCGCGGCGGTGCACCGGATGGTGGCGTATGGCGCCATCGGCTTCCTGTTGATGGAGTTGCTCCTCTACTTCAGCTTGCGCGCTGCCATGGGCCGGCTCGAAAAGGAAGTGGCGGCGCGCACCCGCGACTTGCTGGCCGCCAATGCCGAACTGCGGCGTGAGACGGCGCTTCACGCCGATACCCGCGACAAGCTGGCGGAGTCGGAGCGTTACTGGGAAACGGTGGCCGACAGCATCGGCAGGCCGCTGATGGTGATTTCGAGCGATTATCGCGTGCGCTTGCTCAACGCGGCGGCGCGCAAGCAGGCGGGAAAAGACATCCCCGAGAACATCACCTGCCACCGCCTGAGCCATGGCAGCGATACGCCCTGCACGGGTGAGAACGATCCTTGTCCGCTTGCCGACGTGCTGGCGACGGGCGAGCCGCTCACCGTCACGCACCGTCACCTCGGTCCCACCGGCGAACCGGCGATCATCGACCTTTACGCCTGGCCGTTGCGGGATCGCAACGGCCAAGTGACGGGCATCATCGAGATCGCCCGGGACGTGACCGAACAGCGTCGGCTGCAACAGGCCGTCGCCAAGAACGAAAAAATACTGATCATGGCGCAGCGTATTGCCAGGGTGGGCAGTTGGCATTACGACCCGGACAGCGGACAGTTCGATTGCTCTTCGGAAATGCGCAGGATTTTCGGTTTTCCCGACGACGGCAGTCCGGTGGATCTGGCGAGGTTGCGCGCCGCGGTCGTCGGCAGCGACCAGCCGACGCTGGATCGGGCCTGGCAGACCAGCCAGAAGGGCATGCCGAGCGACGTTATTCTGCGCCTCGTCGTCGATGGCGCCACGCGTTGGGTGCGGGCGCAGGCCGACGCCAGCGTGGACGACAGCGGGCGTTTGCGCGACGCGACCGGCACGGTGCACGACATTACGGACCAGAAGCTGGCCGAGGCGGCGTTGCAGGCGGCCAAGAGCCAGGCCGAGGCGGCCAGCCAGGCCAAGAGCGATTTTCTGGCCAACATGAGCCACGAAATCCGCACGCCCATGAACGCCATCGTCGGCATGACCGACCTTGCACTGCGGGCCGATCCGACCCCAAGATTGCGCGATTACCTGACCAAGATCGGGGCTTCCTCCCAGCATCTGCTCGACATCATCAACGACATCCTCGATGTCTCGAAGATCGAGGCCGGCAAGATGAGGTTGGAGCTGTCCGAGTTCGAGCTGCGCGGGCTTTGCAACAATCTTTCGCGTCAACTGGGCGAACAGGCGCGGCGCAAGGGCCTGAAACTGGAGATCGAACTGGCATCGAACGTACCGGGCGTGCTGCTGGGCGATTCGCAACGGCTGCGACGAATTCTGCTCAACCTGATCGGCAATGCCATCAAGTTCACCGAGCGCGGCGGCGTCGATGTCCGTATCGGCGTGAAGGAGTTCCTGACCGAAACGGTAGTGCTGCGTTTCGATGTCCGCGATACCGGCATCGGCATGAGCGAGGAGCAGCAGGCCGGCTTGTTCCAGATTTTCCAGCAGGCGGATACCTCGGCGACCCGCAAGCACGGCGGCACCGGGCTGGGACTGGCCATTTCGCTCAGGTTGGCCGAGTTGATGGGCGGTGGCATTACCGTCGAGAGCACGCCGGGCGTCGGATCGACGTTCTCGGTGACCGTGCGTCTCGGCCTCGGGGCGAGCCGCATCGGGCTGGAAGAGCGCCGGGCGCTCGCGGCGGCGGCGGGCACGCCGCGCTTCGATGCCCATGTCTTGCTGGTCGAGGACAACGATCTGAACCAGGAAGTGGCGCTCGAGCTGCTGGCGCAAACCGGTGTCAAGGTGGATGTCGCCGACAACGGGGTCGACGCCATCGTGCGGGCGCGCGGCCGACGCTACGACCTGATCCTGATGGACATCCAGATGCCTCTGCTCGACGGGCTGGAGGCGACGCGCCAGATTCGGCGGCTGGACGGTTATCGCGACGTGCCCATCGTCGCCGTGACCGCCAACGCTTTCGACGAGGATCGTCAGCGCTGTCTCGAGGCCGGCATGGATGACCACATTGCCAAGCCCATCGATGCCGGCGTGCTTTACAGCGCCCTAGCGCGCTGGCTGCCGAAGTCGGTCGCCGTCCAAGCCGGCGAAGCGGCGGCGCCGGCCGAAGCGGCCGATCCGCCTGACGATGCGGAGGAGCGCTTGCGCCGGGCGATCGGCGCGGTGCCGGGACTGACTTTGGCGACCGCGTTGCAAGTGACCAATGGCAAGGTCGATCGTCTCGCGCGTTTTCTGGAAAAGTTCCGTATCGAGCATGCCGACGACATGCGCGCGATCGAAGGACGGCTGGCCGCCGGCGAGCGGGACGAAGCGCGGCGGATCGCCCACACGCTGAAAGGCCTGGCCGGCACCTTCGGACTGGGCGATCTGCGGGCATGCGCCGCCGAAGTCGAGGCCGCCCTCAAGACGGGCGACGCGGATGTCGAGCATGCGCTGGATCGTTGTCGGAAAACCCTGGAGCGGGTCATGGCCGGCCTGGCCGGTCTTGGGCCGGCCATGACGGCAGCCCGGCCCGTGGTCGAACCCGGCGCCATCGACTGGCCGCGGCTGCGCCAAGGGCTGGAAACCCTGCGACTGCATCTGGGCAATGCCGAAATGACCGCTACCCACGATTTCGAGGCGCTCCAGGCGGACTTGACGGCGGCGGTGGGCGCGCCGGCGAACGCGCTGGCGCGTCAGATCGAAGATTTCGAGTTCGACGAAGCCTTGGCGATGCTGGCGACCATCGTCGCCAACGAGCCCCGTCTGCAGTCGGGGTCTGCGGGCGGGCAACAGGAGCGATCATGACCGATTCCAACGCGGCGACGGGACGCTTGGCGAACATCCGCATGCTGATCGTCGATGACAACGACGTCAATCGGCTGGTGCTGAAAGGCATGGCCGAGCATGAGGGTGCGCTGGTCGTCTCCTGCGAGAACGGCCGGGAGGCAGTCGCGGCGCTGGAGCAGGCCGGCAGCAAGGCCTTCGATGTCGTCATCACGGACATCCAGATGCCGGTGATGGATGGCTACGAGACAACCCGCCGCGTTCTCGCCCTGGCTCCCGGCTTGCCGGTGCTCGGGCTGTCGGCTCATGTGGCCCCCGAGGATGTCGGCGGTTGCCTGAACGTCGGCATGCGCGAATGCCTGATCAAGCCGCTGGAAATGCCGGTGCTGATTGCCGCCGTGTTGCGCCATGTCGCGAGGCCGGGCCCCGCCGCCGACGGGGTGCCGACCACGACGCGCGAGACGTCCGCCGCGGCATTGGGCGAAGCGGGCGCGCTGGTTAACTGGGCGCAACTGGAGGCGCGTTATGGCGGCAAGCCCGCGTTGTTCGAACGCTTGCTTGCCATTCCCGGGCAGAAGTATGCCGACCGCCCGGCGCGTTTGCGGGCGGCGGCGCAGGCCGGCAATATCGAGGCACTGCGCGAGCTTGCGCACGCGACCAAGGGCATGGCCGGCGAACTCTTCGCCGAACCACTGCGGGCCATCGCGCTGGAGACGGAAATGTTGGCCCGCGAGGGCCGACAGGAGGCTTGCGTTCGCGCTGAAGCGCTGGCGGATGTCTTCGCGGCGTTCCTTGATGAGATTGACAGGGACCGAACAACAAAGTGCCGCCGATGAATCGACGGCCTGATGTATTGCTGATTCTCGGCAGGGCGGTCGACGCGGCACCGCCCGGACCTCGGCCAGCGTGCAAAGTGCTATTCAAGCCCGTCGCGGAATCCGACCGACACGTGGCTGCCGTCGCAAAACGGCTTGTTCGAGGATGCGCCGCAGCGGCACAACGCTTGACGGTTGCGAATCTCGTAGCTTTCCCCGTTGGCGCTCTCGACGCGGATGCCGCCGCGTACAAGCAGCGGCCCGCTGACCCCTTCAGCGGGATCTTCAAGCAGCGATAAACTGGGGGCAAGCGGCTGTTCGACCGGCTCCCCCGTGGCGCGATCCCACACCAGCAGCCGCCCCCCCCGGGCACTGGTGCGCCATGTAGACCGCCAGTTTCGCATGGTCCTCGCCGGGGATCTGAACTTCGTCCCAGATCTTTTCGCCGTTGTCGCAAAAGCGGCCGAAGGCGCAGTAGCGTTCGTTGTCGGTCAGGCTATGGCTCGGACCATCGATTTCCGTTGCCCCATTCAGCATCGGTTCGAACGACGCGGTTTCGGTCAGATCGACCGGAACCTTGGTGTGCGTTCCGTCGCAATAGGGTTTGTTGTGAGAGTGGCCACAGCGACACAACGCGGTTTTGTCCTTGATCGGAAACTCGCGCCCCTGCCGGTAGGACCACGACTGACCGGCCGCATTCTGTTCAATGAACTGGACATGCAGGGGCGGCGTTCCGTTGACGAGATAAGGGCCATTCTTCAGAACCACGACACTGATTGATGGGTCGCTTTCAACGGACCCTTGCTGCACGCGAACATCCTTGGGCTTTGACATTTGTTTTTTGCTCCAATCAGGTTGAAATTGTCGGGTTGCGACGTGGTCCGGAGAGCGAAGTTGGCGCCGCCGGCCTTGCCTAAGGTTTCGCCAAGCCGCGCAGCCGGAACGCAAGGGTCGAGATCAGCAGTCCCCTGAACAGGAAGCCGATCCCCACCAAGGTCGCGAGCACCACCAGCGCGGTGTCGGGCGGCATGAGGAAGGTCGCATAGAGCCCAATGAATAGATCGAGTATGCCCAGCAGGATCAGCCAGGCCTTTTCACTATCGGCCTTGAACCCGGCGGCAATCTCGTATCCGCCGGAGATCAGGAACAAGATTCCAATCACCCAGACCAGCGTCGTGGCGCCGCCAAACGGGTTTACCAGACAGATCACGCCCGCCAGCAAGGACATGATGCCGAACAGAACATCAACGGTCTTGGCCTGCCAACCCGCGTCCCGAAAGGCGGCAATGAGTGCGCCAACGCCCCCGACGAAAAAACAGATCGCCAGGATGATCCCCACGGCCAGTCCAGTCGCCACGGGATCGACCATCGCAAAAAAGCCTGTCACGATAAGCAGGAGGCCGTAAAGCAGCACCCATCCCCAGTTGCGCCCCGCGCGGCGCACTGCCGATCTCATGGTTTCCATTGCGCGCTCCCTTGCCTGATTTTCGGTCGAGCCTGGTCATATCGAAGAAAGACACCCGCGACGCTGCACGAATTTCATCGACTCGCTAAGGCAACCGCAAGCATCCTCCTTCGTGCATGACTTTGTCAACAACCGTCGTGCATACTTTGTCGACACAACGATGAGGCTTCGATGCCGATTGGTTGCCAGGGTATCCCCACAACATCGCCGCGATTCGGCGGCGGAATCCTGCGCTCTCGCCAGGCCGGATCCGCAGGCATCTTCGCGATCCCCGGAGGAGTGGCGCAATTGTATTGCGCCAACGACATCGCTGAGCGAATCAACGAGCTGCGCGCCAACCGGAGCGGACGGGAGCAGGGCGGAAGTGATCCCGTGGCGGCGAGCCAGCCTTGGGGGAGCGGTGATTGATGCTCGCCATCTCGACGCTATGGCGGTTGTGGCCGACACCCCGGGTTCGGGATTCGATCATTTGTCGATCTGTTCCAGAGCTAGAATTGCGGAGCATTCCAGCGCTTTTGCGGAACAAATGAGTACCACTCTTGCTGTATCGTTGGTGCCCAGGAGAGGACTCGAACCTCCACGGAGTTACCCGCTAGTACCTGAAACTAGTGCGTCTACCAATTCCGCCACCTGGGCAGGCCTGCGAAGGCGCGCATTCTAATGAAAAAAAACTCAATGTCAAACAAGCATAAACAAGGCGGCAAGCTTTCCGGCATCCGCCGCGCCGACCCCGAGTTCGAACGCGAACGCGCCAAGTACGATTACCCGCTGCCGAGCCGCGAGTACATCCTGCAAGTATTGGCCGAGCAGGGCGTGCCCGTGGCCCTGGAGCGGTTGTGCGCCCTGCTCGATGTGCAGCCGCAAGAGCTCGTCGATTTCGGCCGCCGGCTGGGGGCGATGGCACGCGATGCCCAACTCCTGCAGAACCGGCGCGGCGATTGGCTGATCCCCGGCAAGGCGGACCTGATCCGCGGACGCGTCGAGGGGCACCGCGACGGTTTCGGCTTCCTGGTGCCCGATGAGGGCGGCGCCGACCTGTTCCTGGCCGAGAAGGAGATGGCCAAGGTGCTGCATGGCGACCGAGCCATCGCGCGCGTGGTCGGCATCGATCGCAAGGGGCGCCCGGAGGGCAAGATCGTCGAGGTTACCGAGCGCGCCAACACCAGGGTGGTCGGTCGCGTGCATCAGGAGCATGGTGTCTGGTTCGTCGTCGCCGAGAACAAGCGCATCAGCCAGGACATTCTGCTGGCGCCGCCGGCGAAGAAAAGCCTCAAGCCGGCCAACGGCCAGGTGGTGGTGGTCGAGATCGTCGAACAGCCGAGCAAGCAGTCGCAGCCGATCGGCCGCATCGTCGAGATCCTCGGCAACTACGCCGATCCCGGCATGGAGATCGAGATTGCGCTCAGAAAGCACGATCTGCCGTTCGAGTTCTCGAAGGCCGTGCAGGCCGAGACGAAGAAGCTGCCCGACGAGGTGCGCAAGTCCGATTGGAAAGGCCGCGAGGACTTGACGCAATTGCCGCTGGTGACCATCGACGGCGAGACGGCGAAGGATTTCGACGATGCCGTCTATTGCGCGCGTCAGGGCAAGGGCTATCGCCTGGTCGTCGCCATCGCCGATGTTTCCCACTACGTATCGCCGGGCAGCGCGCTCGACAAGGAGGCCTACGACCGCGGCAATTCCGTCTATTTTCCGCGCCGCGTGATTCCGATGCTGCCGGAGAAGCTCTCCAACGGCCTGTGTTCGCTCAACCCGAACGTCGAACGGCTGTGCATGGTCTGCGACATGCAGCTTGCCGGTACGGGCGACATCAAGCGCTACCGCTTTTATCCGGCGGTGATGTGGTCGCATGCGCGGCTCACCTACACCGAGGTCGCGGCGGCGCTCTACGACAAGGATGCGCAGGCGCGCGGAAAACTGGGGCCGCTGCTGCCGCACCTCGAGAACCTCGACGCGCTGTTCCGCGTCCTGGTCAAGGCGCGCCAGAAGCGCGGCGCCATCGACTTCGAGACCGTCGAGACGCGCATGGTCTTCGACGATCACGGCAAGATCGAGCGCATCGAGCCCTACGAGCGCAACGATGCGCACCGGCTGATCGAGGAATGCATGCTGGCGGCCAACGTCTGCGCTTCCGATTTCCTCAAGGAGCGCGAGCATCCGGCGCTCTACCGCATCCACGAAGGGCCGACGCCCGAGAAGCTGGTCAAGCTGCGCGATTTTCTCGGCACCTTCGGCCTCAGCCTCGGCGGCGGCGAAGAGCCGCATGCCAAGGACTACGCCAAGCTGATCGAGAAGATCCAGGGCCGGCCGGACAAGCAGCTCCTGCAGACCGTGATGCTGCGCTCGCTCAGGCAGGCCATCTACAGCCCGGACAATGTCGGCCACTTCGGGCTCGCCTACGAGAGCTACACGCACTTCACCTCGCCGATTCGCCGCTACCCGGACCTCATGATCCATCGCAGCATAAAGTCAGCCTTGGCGGCACGCCGATACGAGCCCGGCGACTGGAGCGATATCGGCCTGCATTGCTCGGCGACCGAGCGTCGCGCCGACGAGGCGACGCGCGACGTCGAGGCCTGGCTCAAGGGCTACTACATGCAGGACCGCATCGGCGAGGCGTTCGCAGGCAGCATCTCGGCCGTCGTGCCCTTCGGTATTTTCGTCGCGCTCGACGACGTGTTCGTGGAAGGGCTGGTGCACATCTCGGAGCTCGGCGCCGACTATTTCCATTTCGACGAAGCCGCGCACGCCATGGTGGGGGAGCGTACCGGCAGGCGCTTCCGCCTTTCCGACCGCGTGCGCGTACAGCTCATGCGCGTGGACCTGGAGCAGAACAAGATCGACTTCCGGCTGGTACCGGAGGCGGCCAAGCCGCCGCCGGCGGGCGTGACCAACGGAGGCGAAGCCGTCAGGCGACGGGTGCCGTCGCGTCGCTGAATACCTGGCGCAGCTGTTCCCGAATCCAGCGGTTGGCGGGATCGCCATCGGCGCTGGCGTGCCAGTACAGGCAAAGCGCCTTTTCCGCCAACGGCAGTTCGGCGGGCGCCAGGACGATCCGGTTACCGAAGGCGCCACCGATGTCATCGATATCATCGGCGCCGCGGCCCGCGGGCAATGTCAGGATCAGGTCGGTTTCGGCAACGATCTGGCTGGCGGCGAGATAGTCCTGGCAGCGCAACCGGATGCGGCGTTGCATGCCGAGCCGGTTCAGTTCGGCGTCGAGGCGCGTCGCGCCCTGCCGCGACGAGGCGACGAGGATGTGCTGCTGGCGCAGATAGGTTTCCATGTCCAGCCCCGTGTCGACTTCGGGATGATCGCGCCGGGCCATGACGACCAGGCGTTCCGTGGCGAGCGGCTGGCGCAGAACGTTGGGCGAGTGCGACCAGGGGCCGTCCAGCGCCATGTCCATTTTTCCCGAAGCCAGCCGGGATTCGAGTTGCCCGCGGTCGAAGGGCACGACGACCAGGTCGATGCACGACGCCGTCAGCACCCGACGCAGGAGCGCCGGCAGGAACATGGCTTCGTCGCCGCCGGGCAAGCCGATGGCGAGCGTGCGCTGGGCCTTGCCGGGATCGAAGGCGGAAGCGCGGCTCAGGGTGCCGTCGAGGGTTCGCAGCGACGTGGCGATCGGCTCGATGATGCTCCGGGCCATCGCCGTGGGCACCATGGCGTGCCCCTGGCGCGTGAATAGCGGATCGCCGAACAAGGTGCGCAGTCGCGCCAGAGCATGGCTGATGGCGGGCTGGGTCAGGTTCAGCCGACCACTGGCGCGCGTGACGCTGCCTTCCGTGTAGATGGCTTCGAACACGACCAACAGGTTCAGGTCGATTCTCGTGGTGTTGATGGTTTTCATGACCTGAATCCTATGAACCTCTGGTGCCGACAATTATGAACCTGGTTCATGCTAATGGATGCCAATTCTTCATTTGATTGATTGTTGACCACCCCATAGACTGCAATCTCGTCGATGCGACAGGGGAGGTTGCCGGTGACGTCGAGCGTGGAAGATCGCCTGGACATCCAGGATTTATTGTTCAGTTATGCCCGGGCTGTCGATCGACGCGATGCCGCGGCGTTCGCCGGTTGTTTCGACGGCGGCGCAGTCCGCATCACGGGGCCGGGCTTCGCGGTGACCGACGCGGCGGAGAACATGGCGGTGCTTGCCGCGATGTTCGAGTGGACCATGCACAAGGTGCACAACCACCAGTACAGCGTCGATGGCGACGCGGCGGAAGGCTACTGCTACTGCGTGGCAACGCATGTCAAGCGGGATGGCGGGACGCGGACAAAGATCGATTGGCATATACGGTATGACGATAGGCTGGTTCGGCGGGACGGGCGCTGGCATTTCGCTGCCCGGCACCTCGATGTCGGCCTGGTTGAAACCGTGCTTCTCGCCGAGTAGCGCATCACGGGAGGACGTCGCATGCGACTCGCCATAGGCCTGTTCGGGCTGCAACACTGGTTTGCCGGGGATTTTGCCGCTGTTGTCGATGTCATCCGCATTGCCGACGACAAAGGCGTCGATCAGGTCAGCTTGACCGATCACGTGGTGATGGGCGAGCGGGTGGATCGCTATCCCTACGGTACTTTTCCCGTCCCGCTGGACACGCCCTGGTACGAACCGGTGACCGTTCTGGCGACAATCGCCGCTGCCACTCGGCGCATTCGCCTGTCCACCGGCATTCTGATATCGCCGTTGCGGCCGGCCGTTCTGCTGGCCAAACAGCTGGCAACACTCGACGTGTTGTCGCGCGGCCGCGTGGAGATTGGCATCGGCACGGGTTGGCAGCGTGAGGAATACGAAGCCAGCGGCATCGACTTCGATCGCCGATATCGCCTTCTCGACGAACAGGTGCGAGCGTGCCGTGCCCTGTGGTCCGGGGCACCGGCCAGTTTTCAGGGCGAGACGGTGAAACTCGAGCGCATCCACCAATGGCCTCGACCCATCCAGGCGCGTTTGCCTATCTGGATGGGGCTGGCGCCCACGCCGCGCAATTGTCGGCGCATTGCCGAACTGGCGGATGGCTGGATTCCCATGCTGCAGGATCCGAAGGCGCTGGCGGCGGCATTGGCGGATATCCGCGCCGCGTTCGCCGCTCGCGGCCGCGACTTTGCCGGGTTCCAGACGCGCGTGGTATTGCCGGGCGTCTTTCGTGCCGATGGCGCGCCCGATCTGGCAGCGTCGCTGGCGGCCATCCCGGCCTTGCAGGCGGCCGGCGTGACCATGATCGAAATTCTCCCCGTCATGTTCTGCCGAGGCCCCGACGACTTCGCGGGCTTCGTGGAGCAGGCCCTGAATGCGACCCAGGGGGCACAATGAAGAACGCGCTCGATTTCACCGGCAAGGTGGTCCTCGTCACCGGCGGCGGGGGTGGCATCGGTCGCGGTATCGCCGAGGCTTTCGACCGGTGTGGCGCCCAGGTAGTGGTGGCCGAGATCGATCCGGTCCGCGCCGATGCCACGCGTAGTGCGCTGGGCAAGACATCCCGGGTTGCCGTGACCGACGTGCGCGACAGCGCCGCCGTCGATGCCTTGCTCCACGAAGTGGCGAGTAGCTACGGTCGTCTGGACGTGCTGGTGAACAACGTCGGGGATTTCCTCGGCATCGTCAAGCCGCTGGAGGAATACGCCGACGCGGACTTCGATGCGCTGTTCGCCGTCAACCTGCGCCAGGTTTTCCAGGTGACGCGGTCGTCGTTGCCTTTGATGAAGCAGACCGGATCGGGCGGCAGCGTCATCAGCGTATCGTCGATCGAGGCTTTTCGCGGCATCCCGATGAATGTGGTGTACTCGGCGTTCAAGGCCGGCATCACGGGATTCACCAAGAGTTTGGCGCTGGAGCTTGGCCCGTCGGGCATCCGGGTGAACGCCATCGCGCCTGAAACCACGGAATCCGAACAGGTGAAACCGTCCGCCTGGATTCCCGAGCAATACCAAGAGCATATCGCGCGCTGGCTTCCGCTCGGCCGCTTCGGCACGCCCGCCGATGCCGCCGGTTGCGCCCTGTTCCTGGCCAGCGAATTGGCTGGCTGGATCACGGGTACCACCATACACCTCGATGGCGGCGCGCTGGCCGCCGGGGGCTGGTATCGGACGCCACAAGGCGGTTGGACCAATGTGCCGGTCATCAACGGCAACGGCATGCGTTTCTGAATGGACCGACAGGAGATGACCATGCAAAAGGTTGCAATCGTCACCGGGGCCACGCGTGGCATCGGCAAGGCTGCCGCGCTCAGTCTGGCCCGGGCCGGTTTCAAGGTCACCGTCACCGGCCGGACGCTCAAGGAAGGCCAGGGCACGGCGACGCTGCCGTATGCCGCCGATGGCCAGCAGGTGGCGGTCCCCGGTAGCCTCGAGACGACGGTCGAAGAGGTCCGCGCCCTCGGCGGCGAGGCGCTGCCGGTGGTGATGGATGTGCTGGATCGCTCGACCATGGACGCCGTGGTGGCACAGACCCTGGCGAAGTGGGGACGCATCGATCTGCTGCTCAACAACGCGCTCTACCAGGGGCCGGGCCTCATGTTTTCCTTTGCCGAATTCAGCTTCGACCAATTGGAAAAGAGCGTCATGGGCAATCTGGTGAACCAGGCATATTTGGCGCGACTGGTACTGCCGGCGATGATCCGCCAGGGCGGCGGTACCTATATCAGCCTGAGTTCCAATGCGGCCGTCGCGCCGCCACCGGCGCCGCCCGGCAAGGGCGGTTGGGGGTTCGTCTACGGCGCGCCGAAGTCGGGTTTCCATCGCATTGCCGAGTTCCTTCATGTCGAGCACGCCCAGGACGGCATTCAGGCGTTCAACGTCGAACCGGGCTTCACCGTGACGGAAGCGACCGTGGCGATGTTCGGGGCGAATTCGGCGACCGATTTCCATCGCCACGCCACGCGACCGGCGACCACCGGGGACGTGATCGCCTGGCTGGCAACCCAGCCCGAAGCCCGGGCATTGTCGGGCACCCTGATCAGTTCCCCGGATTTCTTCGAGCGCCGGGGCATCGTTTTTCCATGAGACAGCGGCAGGAGCATTCGATGAATTCATCAGTATTGCTGGTGGAAAAGCAGGGTGCGGTAGCCACCGTGACGCTCAATCGCCCCGACGCCATGAACGCCTTTTCCGCCGAGTTGCGTCTTGCCCTGGGGCAGGCGTTTCGGGAACTTCGCGCCGATCCCGAGGTTCGCGTCGCCATCGTGACGGGTGCCGGGCGAGCTTTCTGTGCCGGCATGGACCTCAAGGAATTGAGCAGCGGCGGCGAAGACGCCTCCGGTTTCGACAAGAGCGTCGTCGGGCAGGACATGGCCGAGGCCATCGCCGCGTTCGAAGGGCCGGTGATTGCCGCCGTCAACGGCCACGCGGTGACCGCGGGTTTCGAACTGGCGCTGGCTTGCGATCTGATCATCGCGTCCACGGAGGCCAAGTTTGCGGACACGCATGCGCGGGTGGGCATTCTGCCGGGCTGGGGGCTGGGTGTGCGCTTGCCGCGTCTCATCGGCATCAATCGGGCCAAGGAACTGAGTTTCACCGGCAACACGCTGAGCGCGGCGCAAGCTTGCGAATGGGGGCTGGTCAATCGCGTCGTGGCTCCGGAGGAACTGCTCCCCACCTGTCGGGCGCTCGCTGCCCAGATGGCGAGTTGCGTGCCGCAAGTGCTGCGGGAATACAAGCAATTGATCGATGCCGCTTATGGCATGCATTTGCCGGAGGCCTTGCGTCATGAGAAGGCCGCGGGGATTGCGTCGGCAAAACGGGTCAGCGCCGCCATGATCGCGACGCGGCGCGAAGGCGTCCTGAGCCGCGGGCGGCAACAGACCGGAGAATCGGAAAAAGGGAGCGCTTCATGAAACCGCTCGAGGGAAAAACGGCCATCATTACGGGCGCAGGCGGTGGCATCGGACGACCGACGGCTAGGATGCTCGCCGATGCCGGGGCTCGCGTGGTCGTCAGCGATATTCGCGAGGACGCGGCCAACGCGACTCGGGATCAGATCATCGAGCGCGGCGGCACAGCCGTTGCCGTGCCGGCCGACATCACCAGGGAGCCGGAGGTTCGCGAACTGGTGGCGGCGGCGAAGGGATTCGGAGGCGTGGATGTATTGGTGAACAATGGCGGCGGCAGCCTGGCGCGTGACCAGGACATCATTTCCATGGAGGTCGATGTCTGGGATGCGACCATGGCGCTCAACGCCCGGGGGCCGATGTTGTGCTGCAAGCACGCCATTCCGGAAATGCTCGGGCGCGGCGGCGGGGCGATCGTCAATATCTCGTCCGGTGCGGCGCTGAGCGGACAACTCGGAATTCCGGCCTACAGCGCGGCCAAGGCTGCCGTGATTGCGCTGACCCGCTCGGTGGCCACGCTTTATGGCCAGCAGGGCATTCGCTGCAACGCCATAACCCCGGGTTTGATATTGCACGAACGATTGGCCGAGATCTTTCCGGTCGAGCAGATTGAGATCGACGCGGAGAACATTCTGACGCCTCGGCCGGGAACGCCCGAAGATATCGCTGCCGCAGTGATATTCCTCGCCTCGGCACAGGCCCGGTTCATCAACGCGCAGGTATTGCCGGTGGACGGCGGGCTCTTGGCGCACACGCCGACCTACGCCCAGACGAGAGCGATGGGCTCGAGACGGCTCGAGGTCAAGGAACGTAGCTGAATCCACCACCTGGGGCAGGATCATGGAAATCTTTGCGGTCACTCCCGAAAATCTTGGACTGGAAGCCATGGGTGCTTTTGCCCAGCGTGTCGAGGCGATGGGTTACGACGGCTTATTCGTGCCGGATGCGATTCACGACGGTTTTCTGCTGGCCGGGCAGGCGCTCGCCACTACCCGTCGCCTGCGGGTGGGCATTTCGGTGCTGGTTGCTTTCCCGCGCAGTCCCATGAACGTCGCATTGGCGGCGTGGGACCTGCAACGCTTGTCGGGGGGGCGTTTCGAACTGGGGCTGGGAACCCAGATCAAGCAGAATATCGAGGATCGCTACTCTGCCCGGTGGCTGCCGCCGGCGGCGGGCATGCGGGAGTATCTGGGGGCCCTGCGGGCGATCTTCCATAGCTTTCGGACACGGGAACCGCTCAATTTCGTGGGGGAGTATTACCGGTTCACGCGCTTGCAGCCATTCTTCAATCCAGGCCCCATCGATGCGCCCGATGTGCCGATCATGCTTGGCGCCGTCGGACCGAAGATGCTGAACCTGGTGGGCGAGGCCGCCGACGGCATGCATACGCACCCCACCAACACCTCGGCGCGCTATTTGCGGGAAGCCATCTTGCCGCAAGTGGCGGCAGGCGCTGCTCGGCGCGCCCCCGGGTTGCCGCCCCCCATGATCTGCGCCAATGAACTGGTCGCCAGCGGACCCGATGACGCGACTGTCGGTTTCGAGCGGGAAAGGTTTCGCGGCATGCTGGCCTTCCTGTTCTCGACGCCGGCCTATTGGCCCAGCCTCGAGTTGTTCGGTTGGCAGGATATCGGCGAACGCTTGCTGCAAATGACGCGGGAAGGCCGCTGGCAAGAAATGCCAAGCTTGTTGTCCGACGCGGTGGTCGACGAGTTCCTGGTGAGCGGCCGGTTCGAGGTCTTGCCGGAAGTCCTGGCATCGCGTTTCCAGGGTCTGGTTCAGCGCATCACTTTGACGGTTCCGCCGCAGCCGGAGAACGACAGGGCCAACGCCGCGGCGATCGAGGCGATTCGCCGGCGCTTGTCCTAGCCCCACAAGAGGCTCGGCCGCTCGGCCACTGATGCTAAAATCCACGCTCCAGCAGGTTGGGAACCGTGTCGAGAACAACGCCGTAGCTTGTATCGTGTTTCGGCAGGCGCAGCTTATTCGCGAAATCACGATCGTTCCCGCACCCTTCAATTGGTATCGTGATCAACATGTCGATCGTGCTACGGTTTCTCTCGCTCCGTGGAATTCTTTTGTCATTGGCGATGCTTGCGGCCTGCAGCGGCGAAAAGCCCGGCGCCGGTGGGCCGGCGGGAGCGCCGCCGCCGATAGCCGAAGTTCAGGCCATCGTCGTTGCCCCCGCGGCGGTCACGATGACCCAGGATCTGCCCGGGCGACTCGAAGCGGTCCGTACCGCGCAGGTACGCGCGCGCGTCGAGGGTGTGGTGGAGAAGCGATTGTTCGTCGAGGGCAGCGATATCCAGGCGGGCAAGAGCCTATACAGCATAGACTCACGCACCTACCAGGCTGCGCTCACGGCGGCCGAAGCCGACTTGGCGGTGGCCAAGCTGACAGTCGAGCGCTATCGTTCCTTGCTCGAGATCAAGGCGGTGAGTCAGCAGGAGTTTGATCAGGCGCTGGCCAAGGCCAAGCAGGCGGAGGCTGTATTGGTCAAGGCCAAACTCGACCTGGAGTATGCCCACGTACCCGCGCCGATATCCGGCCGCATTGGGCGCTCCATGATCACGGAGGGAGCCTTGGTGGGGAAGGGCGAGGCCACGCTGATGGCGACCATCGAGCAGACCGACCCCATCTATGCCAATTTCACCCAACCCAGTTCGGAGGTTGCGCGCCTGCGCGACGCCTTCAACTCCGGTGCTTTGAAGCCGAGCGAGAGCGGACGGGTCGATCTGGTGTTCGATGATGGCACCGGCTATGCCCTTCCAGGACGCCTGCTGTTTACGGATATGGCCGTCGATCCCGGAACCGGTTCGATTCAGATGCGGGCTGTTTTTCCCAATGCCGGCCGAAAACTGCTGCCGGGCACTTTCGTGCACGTTCGCGTTCCCCTGGCTGTTGCGCCAGGCGCCCTGAAAGTTCCTCAAAAAGCCGTCCAATCGGGAGCGCAAGGTCAGTACGTCATGGTGATCGACTCGGACGGCAAGGCGGCTGTCCGGCCGATCAAGACGGGGGCGATGGCCGGTACCGATTGGATCGTGACCGAGGGGTTGCGCGGTGGAGAAAAAGTAATTCTGACCGGCTTGCAAAAAGCTCGACCCGGAGCGCCGGTGAAAGAGGTCGAGGCGGAAGGGACGGCCACCCAGACGTCGCCCCCGGCGGCAGCCAAGTAGGGAGAGCGGCGAAGTGCTGGCAAGATTCTTCATCGATCGGCCGATTTTTGCCTGGGTGATTGCGATCGTCATCGTGTTGGCGGGCAGTCTCGCCCTGCGCAAACTGCCGATCGCTGCATATCCCTCGGTGGCCGCGCCCGCGATCGCCTTCAATATCACCTATCCAGGCGCCTCGGCGAAAGTGGTCGAAGAGACGGTGACCGCTTTGATAGAGCAGGAAATGAACGGCATAGAGCATCTGCTCTATATGGAAGCCGCTTCGGAATTGGGCAGTGGCTCCCTCACGTTGACCTTTGAGCCGGGTACCAACATCGATATCGCCTCGGTCGAGGCCCAGAATCGGTACAAGCGCGCCGAGGCGCGCCTTCCGGAGGAAGTTCGTCGTCTCGGCGTGCCGGTAGTCAAGCAGACCCGCAATATTCTGATGATTGTCGCGGCGTACTCGCCGGACCGCAGTTTGGACAACGTCGCCATAGGCAGCTATGTCGCAGCCAACGTGCTCAATCACATCAGGCGCGTAAAGGGCGTGGGCGAGGTGCAGTTGCTTGGCACCGAATACTCCATGCGGATCTGGCTGAAAGCCGAGCGATTGCACGCTTTCAATCTGGCGCCCGGTGATGTCTTGTCCGCCATTCGCGCCCAGAACGTCCAGTTGGCCACAGGCGCGCTGGGGCAGGCGCCTGCGGGCGAACATCAGCAATTCAGCGCTCCAATCGTTACCCGGGGACGATTGCAAAGTCCCGAGGAGTTCGGCGAGATCATTGTCCGGGCGCGTCCGGATGGTGCCGTGGTCAGGGTCAGGGACGTGGCCCGGGTCGAACTGGGGGCGCAGGATTACGGCGTCTTCGCGCGCTTGGACAGACAGCCGACCGTTGGCATGGCGGTACGACTGACGCCGGACGGCAATGCGCTCGAGACCGCACGCAACATCAAGGCCAAGATGGCCGAACTGGAGAGTTTCTTTCCCAAGGGCATGGCCTGGGATATTCCGTATGATTCTTCGCGGTTTGTCGACATCTCGATCAAAGAAGTCGTCATCACCCTGCTAGAGGCGATGTTGCTGGTTTTCCTGGTGATGTACCTGTTCTTGGAGAACCTCCGCGCCACGCTCATTCCGGCGGTGGTGGTGCCCGTGGCTCTCACCGGCGCCATGATCGGGCTGTACCTCTTCGGCTACTCGATCAATGTGCTCACGCTGTTCGCGATGGTGCTGGCCATCGGCATCGTGGTCGATGATGCGATTGTCGTGGTCGAGAACGTCGAGCGCATCATGACCGAGGAAGGGCTCGCGCCGCGCGAAGCCACGCGCAAGGCGATGGACCAGATATTTTCCGCGGTGATCGGCATTACCTTGGTGCTCTGTGCGGTTTTTCTGCCCATGGCTTTTTTCGGAGGAGCCGTTGGGGCGATCTACCGCCAGTTCTCGGTTACGCTGTTGCTCACGATGTTGTTCTCGGCCTTGATGGCGCTGACGCTGACGCCGGCAATGTGCGCGACCGTCCTCAAGCACGCGCCCGGCAAGGAGGTGATGCCGACGCGAGGATTCTTCGGCTGGTTCAATCGCCTATTTGCGCGCGTGCTCAAAGGCTACCGGTCGATCGTCAGCAGGATTCTGCATCGCACGATCCGGTTTTTGGCGATCTACCTGGCCATCATCGTCGCAACCATCTGGATATTCATGCATTTGCCGACCAGCTTTTTGCCGGAGGAAGATCAGGGCTACTTCGCCAATCTGGTTCAACTGCCGGCCGGGGCGACGCAGAGCCGTACGCTGGAAGTCATCAAGCAGATGGAGTCGTATTACCTCGATCAGCCTGAAGTTCGCCATACGGTGGGCGTAGTGGGGTTCTCCTTTTTCGGGAGCGGCCAGAACGCCGGGATCATGTTCGTGCCCCTCAAGGATTGGGACGACCGGCGTGAGCCGGGGAGCGATGCTTTGGCATTGATCCGGCGCGCCAACGCGACCTTGTCGCGCATCAAGGAGGCGTTTGTCGTGGCGGTCAATGTTCCCGCCATACCGGACCTGGCGGCCACTGGTGGATTCGACTTCCGGCTGCAGGATCGCGGCGGCCACGGCCGGGAAAAGTTGCTGGAGGCGCGCAACATGGTTCTGGCAGCGGCCTCGCATAGCCCGGTGCTCGCCGGTGTTCGACCCGAGGGGCAGGAGCCGGGGCCGCAGTTGATGCTGGACATCGATAGGGCCAAGGCCAAAGCTTTGTCGGTCGACCTTGCGCAGCTGAACGAAAGCCTTCAATCGGTGCTTGGCGTCGCCTATGTGAACGACTTTGTCCGCCAAGGGCGCATCCTGCGGGTGCAAATGCAGTCGGAGCCTTCCGGCGTCGCTACGCCGGAGGAGATCCTTCGGCTACCGATCCGCAACACCCATGGTGAAATGATTCCCTTGGCGGAGCTGGCGAAACCGCACTGGATTGTCGAGATTCCCAAGCTTGACCGCTACAACGGCATGCCCTCGATGAAGATCTCCGGCCTGCCCGCACCCGGACACAGTACTGGCGAAGCGATGGCGGCAATGGAGAGCATTGCCGGCCAGTTGCCGGAAGGGTTTGGATTCGAGTGGTCTGGCACATCCTATGAGGAGCGTTTGTCCGGAAGCCAGGCGCCGCTGCTGTTCGCGCTGTCCTTGCTCGTCGTTTTCCTGGCCCTGGCGGCGCTGTATGAAAGCTGGTCCATTCCGCTTGCCGTGATTCTCGTGGTGCCGCTAGGCATTTTCGGTGCTGTTTTGGCAGTGGCGCTGCGCGGCATGCCCAACGATGTTTTTTTCAAGGTCGGCCTGATCGCCACGATCGGGTTGTCGGCAAAGAATGCCATCCTGATCATCGAATTCGCGAAGACCCGTTATGAACAAGGCATGGACTTGGTGGAGGCAACGCTGGAAGCCTGCCGGCTTCGCTTTCGTCCCATCATCATGACATCGCTGGCTTTCATTCTCGGGGTCCTGCCGCTTGCCATCTCTTCGGGAGCGGGCGCCCAGAGCCGCCATGCCATCGGGACGGGCGTGATGGGCGGAATGCTCGGTGCGACCGTTCTGGCGATCTTCCTGGTGCCGGTATTCTTTGTCGTCGTCAAACGCTTGATGCAAGGTTCGGTCGCCCCGCGCACGAAGGAGTCAGAGCATGAACGAAGCTAGCCGGCGAGCGATCTGGTGCGCATTGATGGTCATGGCCCTGGGCGCTTGCAGTCAGAAGCCGGACTATGTGCGTCCCGCCGCGCCAGTGCCAAGCCAGTGGGCGGGGCAGGTGCTTGACGGCGGACGCGACGTCAGGCATCTCGGCTGGGAAGCGTTTTTTTTGGATCCGCGCTTGAAGGCCTTGATCGCGCTCGCCTTGGAAAATAATCGCGATCTGAAAGTGGCGACGGCGCGCATTGCCGAGGCGCGAGCCTTGCATGGCATTCAGGCGGCCGAAAGCCTGCCTGGAGTGAACCTCGGCGCAGGCGATACCGTGACGCGCGTTCCCGGCGACCTGTCGAACACGGGCAAGCCGGTGTTGTCCCGGCGCTACGATGTCAATCTCGGCGTCACGGCCTTCGAACTGGATTTCTGGGGGCGCGTCGCGAGTTTACGCGATGCGGCGCTGGCGAGTTTTCTTGCAACGGAACAGGCCCAGCATGCTTTCAGGCTCGCGCTGATCGCCGATGTCGTGGATGTTCATCTTGCTCAGCGCGAATTGGTACAACGCCTGGCGCTGGCCCGAGATACCCTTCGTTCCCGCGAAGAAAGCCGGGCGTTGATCCTGAAGCGCAAGGAGGTCGGCCTGGCGGGTGAACTCGACTATCTCTCGGCCGACGGTGCGTGTCAGGCGGTTCGAAGCGAGATCGCAGCGCTCGAACGCCAGCGCGAGGCCGCCGACAATTCCATGCGGCTGCTCGTCGGAGCGCTGCCAGAAAACCTGCCGGAAGCTTGGGCACTCGGCGAACAGGGGCTGAATGCCGATTTGGCGGTTGAGTTGCCCGCGGACGTCCTGCTTCGGCGTCCGGACGTGCAGGCTGCCGAGCAGGGACTGATTGCGGCCAATGCCAATATCGGCGCCGCTCGAGCCGCCTTCTTCCCGCGCATCGCGCTCACCAGCAGTTTCGGCACGGCCAGCAACGCCTTGTCCCGGCTTTTTAGTGCCGGCTCGGAGGCCTGGCTGTTTCAACCCAGCCTGAGCCTGCCCTTGTTCGATGCGGGGCGCAATCAGGCCAATCTTGATCTAGCGGAGGCGCGCAAGCTTATTGCGGTGGCTCAGTACGAGAAAACGATACAACAAGCTTTTCGCGAAGTGGCGGATCTTCTGACCGCGCGCACCCGGCTGCGCCAGCAACTCGACGCGCAGGAAGCCACCGACCGGATTCAGTCGCAGCGCCTGATGATTGTCGAGGCCCGCTACAAAGAAGGGATCGCAAGTTACCTGGAACTGCTCGATGCGCAGCGAGATTTTCTGGCGGCACAGCAGGGCACTGTCCAATTGCGTCGGCAGTGGCTATCCACCACGAATCAGCTGTTCAAGACCTTGGGCGCCGGCTGAAACCGTTCGTCAGGGCCGGCCAAGCAGCTTCCTGAAAAAACCGGCAAATTTATTCCATAGCACATTGAGCACTACCGCCACGATGTTGATGGCGTCTTCCTTCTTCGCCTCCACGGGCGGCGGGGTCTGTTGAGGCAAAGGCGGCACCGGCATGCCCGGAGTGTCGCCGGCCGGAAGCGCCGGCGTTGCGGCGGCGGCGTTCTGGCCGGGAACTTCGAGCAGCGCTCTGACGTTGGCGACGTACTTCTTGATGATTTGGGCGGAAACCCCCTCGATCATGCCTCGTCCCACCTGGACGATCTTGCCGGTGAGGTCCACGCTGGAACTGCAACGAACCTCGGTGCCGGAACCATCCGGCAATGCCACAAGCAGCGTGTCGATGGTACCGCTGACGGTTCCACCGCCGCGTTCGTTGCCCTCGGCGAGCATCTTGACCCGGTGGGACTGCTCGTCGGCTTCGAGATAGGTGATCGTACCCTGATACTGTGCGCTAACAGCGCCGATTTTCAGCTTTACGGCTCCGATGAAGCTTCTCTCGTCGATGACTTCCTTCAATGAGGCACCGGGCATGCAGGCGACAACATTTTCCGGGTTGTTCATGAACTTCCAAACCGCTCCGATGGGCGCCGCCACAACGAAGGTTTCCTTGATTTCGATGGCCATGTCCTGTTCCGATCTCGAATGTGCCCGCTTAAGTACGCGCCGGGCGTGATTCCCTAGGCATGCCGAGCGCTCGTTCGGCGATGATGTTCAACTGGATCTCATTGGTGCCCGCATAGATGGTATCGGCGCGGCTGAAAAGGAAAAGCTGCTGCAGGCGCGTCCGAACCGGATCCTCCATGACGATGTCGCCATCCACCCGCAGGATATCCATGGCGAGCTTGCCGAGATCGCGATGCCAGTTCGACCAGTAGTACTTGTAGATCATGGCGGGGCGCTGTAGCGCGCAGTCCTGGGGACCCGAGAGCATCCGCATGGCGTTGTAGCGCATGACCTTGAGTCCCATCCACGCTTGAGCGAGGCGGGCGCGCAGCAGAGGATCCCGATCGGCGCCGTTGTCTTTGGCAACCTGACAGACGAGATCAAACTCGCGATAGAAGTGCATTTGCTGGCCGAGAGTGGAAACGCCGCGCTCGAACCCCAGCAGCGCCATGGCGACACTCCAGCCTTCGCCTGGCTGGCCGACGACATTGCTGGCAGCGGTTCGGGCGCCGTCGAAAAATACCTCGTTGAACTCGGCTGTCCCCGTGAGTTGCCTGATCGGTCGAATCTCGATTCCCGGTTGGTCGAGCGGTACCAGCAAGAAAACCAGGCCGCGATTCCCGATGGAATTGGGCTCGCAGCGGGCCAGCACAAATATCCATTCGGATTCGTGAGCCAGGGACGTCCATACTTTCTGGCCGTTGATGATCCATTCGCCTGAGTCCGGCGCCAGGCAGGCCTTGGTCTGGACATTGGCCAAGTCGGACCCCGCGTTGGGTTCCGAGTATCCCTGGCACCAAAATTCCGTTCCCTTGGCGATTCCCGGAAGAAAACGGGACTTCTGTTCCGCGTTGCCAAGGGCGATGAGGGTGGGTCCGATCAGTCCTTCGCCTATGTGGCCCATTCTTCCCGGGCCTCCGGCTCTGGCGTATTCCTCGTGGAAGATGATTTGCCGCGCCAGCGAAAGACCGCGGCCGCCATATTCGCGCGGCCAGCCAACACAGGTCCATCCCCCCGCGGCCAACTCCTTTTCCCATGCCTTGCGTTCCGCGGGGTAGGCATCCTCGTCACCCGGTCCGCCACGGTGACGGAGGCATTCGAAGTCGCCCCGCAGGTGTTCCGCCATCCAGCGAGCCACTTCGTTACGGAATGCCTCATCTTCGGCCGAAAAATCGAGTTGCATCGGGTTGCCTTGCGATCAGTCGAGCAGAATGGCCGCGACTCTCTCGCGGAGAGCATCGGCGCTGCCCAGCCACTGACTGCTGGCTTGGGCACGCTTGAAATAGAGATGGGGATCGTATTCCCATGTGAAACCGACGCCCCCATGCAATTGCACGGCCTCCGAGGCGCAGTGAAAGAAGCAATCCGATGCAAGCGCTTTCGCGCAGGCGGATTCGAGGCGCAGGG
>JAGVUA010000132.1 GCA_019136545.1 Betaproteobacteria bacterium | reverse complement strand
AAATCCACAGCCCGCCGCCGACAGCCCCTCTATGGCTAAGGCGGCGGCGGGCTGTGGGGTTCTGTGACAAGTTGGCATTACTAGGCAGGGGCGGTGTCGATGTTGTTATAGCGGTTGATCAATCTCGCTTAATGGGATATCGTTCCCCGTCCCACAGCGAGGGCTACCAAAATGAGCAAACTAACTCCAGCCGAGATCAGAAAGAACGAACACGCGCTGGCCCCCTTGACTCAGGACCAGGTGTGGAAGATGTATGAGATCGAGCGCAAGGCCATAGCTCGGTTCAGTGGGCAGCTTGACGAGCTGGAAGCGGCAATCGGCATGATGCATATCGGTTATCTCCAGGCGATTAGCCCAGTTTCAGGCGCCCGCCTGGGCTTCCAACTGTGGCGAAAATGTACCTTGGCTCGCTGCTCATCCGACAATGCCGGAGGCCATGGAACCGGAAATCGGGCAATCCCGCCTCGTTCCTTGCCTTCTCCCAAATGGCAGAACGAAACCGCCGCAGCTCGAGTACATATTTGAGGTCTACGCCGATGTGCCGTCACACGATTGCCATGGCATCGGAGCTGAAGTTTTTGGCCAGCCGCAGCAAAGACAGCGTGCATCAATTCCCGGGGCGATTCATTGAATTAAAGTGACCAATTTTCAATTCGCACCAATTTCCAACAAGCACTTTTTTCAAAAAAATAATAGATTTGATAATCAGTATCAGGCTTAAACAACGTGACCTTGGCGCTATCGGCAGTGACGCCATCAACGCTAATTTCCAACAATTGGTTGCCCCGTTCTTCACGCAACGGAAGGACGGGAAACTGGATTTGGTGACGCCCTAGATTTTGGATAACTATTCTTGGTTCCGGCTCGGCATCTATATCAAGCCGTTGGTTCTTGAGCGGACTCTTTGTGAACGCCTTCTGAACATCTACGTCATTCGAAAACGCACGCATAAATACCGAGAAGTCCGCTGCTGGACAAGAAATCCGTAGAGCGCCGGATATCTTTCGTGAAGGTGATTGCCCGCTAGGATCAAGTGCATGGGTATCTTGGACGATAAGTAATGCAAGTGCCGCCAAGAACCTGCAAATTTTATTGACATTGACTGCGCCAGAGCCAATTCGAGGCTTGATAGGGACGCCTTCTCCATGTCGATGAAGTGCCTGCGGAAGCATAGTTCTATATTTCATATAAATGCCTGCATTCCCTTCTCATTGCCCATGGATCATCATTTCACGATACCAATTTCTCTCGTTCGGTTGGGCTCGTTGAGCTTGTTTCTTTGCTGATGTCGAATTGGAAATCTCTGGGAAGGGACCTGCGTTCGCATGGTTGCAGGTCCGGTCAATGCCACTAGGATATTCGGCCCGCCAAGCCACGTCAATATGACATGTATTTCGTGGGTTTTTTGCGCCGGACTGCCAACGAGAATCTCGATATGGCGTCGACCGACTCCGGCAAGCCGCGGCAGAACGGCACAGCTGAGCGTTTCAACAGCAAGTTCTAGGATGAATGGCTGTCGATGGGGTGGTTTCGGAACTCAATCGAGGTCGGGGCCGTGATCGAACAATAACGACAGCATTACAATGAAGTCAGCCCGCATATGGGTCTCGGGTCTGGTCTGGGAAACCAGGCACCGGTAGCTTTCAGAAGCAGTGTTGTTCAACCAGCCAGCCGGAAGCGGTTTTCGGGAATGAATGGCGCGAAGAAATCCGGCAGGTCAGGGGATCGAACAGGAATGCATCAAGATGCTATCGATGATTCTCCAAGCCGGTTATTCGCCCTTTGCTCAGATGATCTCATGACGGAAGTGATATGCATATTGCAATAGTGGGTGGTGGACACGGTTGCTACGCGGCAGCTGCGGACTTGGCTGAACAAGGGAATAAAGTCTCGCTTTGGCGACGCGACGCATCTGCGCTTAATGCCGTTGCGCAGTCTGGACTTATCGCTTTGACGGACTATAACGGCACGCGGGATGTCAAGATTTTTCGCGCCACTTCCGAAATCGGCGCTGCCGTTCGTGATGCCGATCTCATTGTCGTTGCCACGCCAGCCTATTCGCAAGTCGACATTGCTACTGCTATGGCGCCGCATTTAAGCGATGGACAGGTGGTTTTTCTTCCCCCGGGCACTTTTGGCAGCTATGTTATGGCGCAAGAGGTGCGAAGAAGGGGAAACAAGGCAAGAGTCGCCTATGCAGAAACGGGCACTTTGCCTTATTTGGCGAGGAAACGCGGCGAATCGGGGGTTTCAATCACTACCCGGGCAACTCGATTGCCGACGGGAGTTTTTCCGGCTGCTGAAACGGCGAATGCCTTATCTGTGATTGCCCGTGCGTATCCCGTGGTGGAGCCGGTTGAAGATGCCTTGTCGGCCGCACTAATGAACGCAGGACCCATTATTCATCCGCCGCTTATTTTGATGAATGCGGGTCCGCTCGAGGGCTTTCCAAAGTGGGATATCCATAACGAAGGCACCCAACCGCTGGTCCGGCGCGTCATGGATGCGCTGGATGGCGAGAGGATTGCTTTGCGCGAAGCGCTCGGTTATGGAGCGCCACATTTCCCCATCGCCGATCATTACACCAGCGATCGCTGGATGTATGGAAACGCACATGACAAATTGGTCGACAGCGGTGACTGGCGCGAACACATCGATCTCCTAACGCATCGCTATATGCGTGAAGATGTCGCTTACGGGCTTGCCTTTTTAGTGTCGGTGGCTTCATGGGCAGAGGTCGACGCACCGGTGGCGAAAAGTTTGTTGTCGATCGCTAGTGCGGTTTGCCATGAAAATCTTGCGATGGGGCCGCGCACGTTTGGCGCCTTGGGCCTGAATCGCCTTGACCATGCGGCAATGAGAGATCTTCTGATGGAAGGGGCGGCGCCGTAGGGCCTAGGAAATTTTCAGCCGCTGACGCATTGGGAATGCGCTCCCGATTTCTTCGAGGCGCGCAAGGGGTTTGTTATTCGCCAGAAATCCGGCTCTAATGCTAACTTCTTTGCGTCAACCGAGGGGGGTGATCGTGATGAGCAGACTGATGGGCTTGGCGGGTCTCGCAATATTCTCGGCGAATGCCGTGGCGCAGGATGCCGGAACTCGGATGTCCAGAGAGGATTTGCTGGCATTCCTTCCCGGCACCAAGGTGTCTCACATTTCGTCCACCACGGGCAGCCAGCGGACTTGGACCAATGAGCCGGACGGCCATTTCGTGGCCTCCAGTGACGGGAAAGGGTACATGGGCAACGCGCTCGGCACGCGCTCGGCGACTGCGAGAGGCACTTGGTCGGTGAACGATCAGGGCAAATACTGCATCGAGATCGACTGGCGGAACGTGAACTCGGAAAAGTGGTGTTCTTCGATTCTCAAGACGGCCGACGGCAACTATTATCTTGGCGTGGTCGCCCAGAAGAGCAGGATCGAGTTCACGAAATGACCCGATAGCGGGCGGCGAAGACGAATCGAGGCATTACTTGGCGAGGATATTCACTTCCCCGCGTTTTCCGGCAAAGCTCGATTCGGGATCGTGAAACTCGCCAAGTGTCTTTGCCTCATGCTGTCGGCTTGGCTGGCGATCTCGGCCGCCTGGGCCGCCGGCGACAATCTGCTGATCCAACTCGAACACGACGGGCGGTATCAAGTCTGGCACTCCGAGGGAATGACGGCCATCAGCGAAGACGACGCGCTGGCGGTGGCGGCGACGGCCCAGCCGGAAGGGGGCGATCCGCTGACCGTCGTCGGCGGGCGGGCGCGCGCGTTCCAGACCGAGCATGGCGTGGTCATCGAGATGATCGACGCGGCGGTGGACAAGCGCTTGCTGTTCGATCGCGATGCCTGCGGTGCCGTCAAGATATGGCACTCCGAGGGCGCGAGCCGGCTGACCGAGGACCAGCTAACCGAACTGGTGATGAGCGCGCTTCCCGGCGGGGGCCGGCGCATGACCATCGACGGCCGCTATGCCAAGGCTTACATCGTGCCGCTGGGTTACGCCGTCGTGCTTTGGCCGGCGACCGTGCACCCGAACGAGAAATGATCCGACCGGGCCTATTTGTCGTGGCCAGCGATTTCCCGGCCAGCTTATAATGCACCGCAACATGTCTTCGCCGACCAATGATAAGCAGACTACCGGCACCGTATCCGTCGCGGTGGCGGCAATGGGTGTCGTTTACGGCGACATCGGCACCAGTCCGCTCTATACGATGAAGGAGGTCTTCACCAGCACCCATCATCCGGTGCCGGTAACGCCGGACAACGTGCTCGGCATCCTCTCGCTGGTATTTTGGGCGCTGACCATCACGGTCTCGCTCAAATACGTGCTGTTCATCATGCGGGCCGACAACAAGGGTGAAGGCGGGATCATGGCGCTCACCTCGCTGGCGCTGCGCACCGAGCGCCTGCATCCCCGCATGACCTGGCTGCTTGCGGCGCTGGGCATGTTCGGCGCCGCGCTGTTCTATGGCGATGCCGTGATCACGCCGGCGATGACCGTCTTGTCGTCCATCGAGGGGCTCGAGGTTGCCACGCCGGCGTTCAAGCCTTACGTCGTGCCGATCTCCATCGGCATCCTGGTCGGGCTCTTTGCGTTCCAGCGGCGGGGCACGGCCAGTGTCGGCGCCCTGTTCGGACCAGTGATGTTGTTCTGGTTCGCGACGCTGGGCGCCTTGGGGCTCTGGAACGTCCTGAAGCATCCGGGCGTTCTGGAAGCCATCAACCCGTATTACGCCATTCGTTTCATGATCGAACATCGCATGCTGGCTTTTTTTGCGCTGGGGGCGGTGGTGCTGGCGATCACCGGCGGCGAGGCGCTGTACGCCGACATGGGCCATTTCGGCCGCCGTCCGATCATGTGGGCTTGGCTGGGCTACGTGTTTCCGCTGCTTTATCTCAACTACCTGGGCCAAGGAGCGTTGATCCTCGACGATCCGGAAGCGGTGAAGAATCCGTTCTTCATGCTGGTGCCCGAGCCGCTGCTCTATCCCATGGTGGCCTTGGCCACCGCCGCCGCCGTGATTGCCTCGCAGGCGGTGATTTCCGGCGCGTACTCGCTGACCAGCCAGGCCATACAGTTGGGCTATTGCCCCCGTATCCAGATCAAGTTCACCTCCGAACACGAGAAAGGCCAGATCTATATTCCCAACATCAACTGGCTGCTGCTGATCGCCGTGGTGACGCTGGTGCTGGTGTTCCGCTCTTCCTCGGCGCTGGCGTCGGCCTACGGCATTGCCGTGACATTGACCATGATGATCGACACCATCCTCGCGTTCGTCGTGGTGCGCGCCTTGTGGGGATGGAACTGGGGCCAGGCGGCGCTGTTCCTGGCCTTCTTTGTGTTCGTGGATTTCGCTTTCTTTTCGGCCAACCTCGTCAAGGTGATGGATGGCGGCTGGTTCCCCCTGGTCCTGGGCCTGGCGGTATTCACGATGCTATCGACCTGGAAGCGCGGCCGTTTGCTGCTGTATGAGAAGCTCACCCAGGATTCGATGCCGCTCGACGCCTTCATCAAGAGTCTCGAATATGGCGGCCCGCACCGCGTACAAGGCACCGGCGTGTTCATGACCACCAACCCGGATGGCGTGCCGCGCGCCATGCTGCACAACCTGCTGCATAACAAGGTGTTGCACGAAACCGTGGTGTTGCTCAACGTGCGCGTCGAGGATGTGCCGCACGTTGCCGACGCCGAGCGCGTCAGCGTGCAAAGGTTGCCGCGGGGTTTCTTCCAGGTGCTGGTGCGTTACGGTTTCAAGGACGATCCGAACATTCCGCTGGCGCTCTCGATGTGCCAGCGCTTCGGCCTTGTCTACGAAGTCATGGAGACGTCGTTCTTCCTCGGGCGGGAAACCATCGTGCCGCGGAGCCGGGTCGCGCGCATGCCCGGTTGGCGGCAGGTTCTGTTCACCTTCATGTTCCGCAACGCGGAGCCGGCGACCACTTTCTTCCGGATTCCCACCAACCGGGTGGTCGAGTTGGGAACTCAGGTCGAACTGTAACCCGAACTGCAACCGTTTCGCCGCCGTCCTGCCGCCTCAATCCTCCTGCGGCTGGATGCTGGTCAGGTAGGCGAGCATGTCCTGAAGGTCCTGTTCGCTGAACCGGTCGAGGATGCCGCCCGGCTTGTCCTCGTCATGCGGCCGTTCCTTCTTCCGGTAGGCGTCCATCTGTCGCTTGAGATAGTTGGTGTACTGGCCGACCAGCATGGGGAAGTCGCTGCGGCCCATGCCGTCCTTGGCGTGACAGTTGGCGCAGTGCTCCTGATAGTGCAGCTTGCCATTGTCCACGCTGCCTTCGGCGCGCGGAATGATCATCACCTTCTCCATCGCCAGCAGGCGCGTCAGCGCATCCTCGTCGCCCTTGAAGGCGGGCGGCTTGGTCGACAGCTTGATCGAGGCCAGGTAGGCTGAGACAGCCTTGATGTCCTCTTCGGGCAGCTCGCGTTCTTCGGTGTAAGGCACCATGGGAATGTTCGGCCGTCGGCGGCTGCGGAAGGAGCGCAGTTGATCCTCGAGATACGCCGCGCGCTGTCCGGCGATACGGGGATACTCGCCGCGCTTGCCGCCCTGGCCATCGGCGCCATGGCAGCCTGCGCAGGTGAGATTGATTTCCTTGCCTTTCTCGAGGTCCGCTTCCTGCGCGAAGACGCCGGCGGAGAGAAGACTCGCGACAAGCAACAGCAGTTTCAGTATTTGGGCGGCATGCTTCATGGGTCGGGCATGGGGTGCGACAAATGGTCGCGAAAGGGCGCAAATAATACCGGTCGGGGCGGTTTATGGAACTTGATCGTGGATAATTCAGCCGCCATGTCCGTTTTGCCCGTCGCCGATCGCGAGCCCGAATTGACCGCCAACCTGCGCCGCCTGCTGGCCTTGCGCTGGGGGCTGCTGGTCGGCGAAGCGGTGGCCATTCTCGCGGTGCCGGCGGGGCTCGACATCGCGCTGCCGCGCGCGCCGATGCTGCTGGTGGTGGCCTTGCAGGCGGCGGCGAACCTGCTGGCGGCCCGTCGGCTGGCCCGATGGCCGGCGCGGGATGCCGATGTGCTGGTGCAACTGGTCATCGATGTCGTGGCGCTCGCGGTGCTGATGTTCTTCAGCGGCGGCGCGGCGAATCCCTTGATCTCGCTGCTGCTGCCGCCGGTGGCCGTCGCCGCCCTGGTCCTGCCGGGACGCTGGGTGGCGGTCGTCGCCGGTCTGGCGGTCGTCGCCTACTCGCTGCTGAATGTATTCTACCTGCCGCTGCCCATCGCCGACGCGACGCGCGCGGCGCGTTTGCATCTGACGGGCATGTGGGTGACCTTCGTCCTGTCGACCACCATGCTGGCCTGGCTGGTAGTGCGCATGACGGCGTCGATTCGCCGGCGCGACGCCGAGCTGGCGGCGATCCGCGAAAAAGCCCTGCGCGACGAACGGGTGGTCGCGCTCGGCGCACTGGCGGCCGGCGCGGCCCATGAATTGTCCACGCCGTTGGCGACCATGGCCATCCTTACCGAGGAACTGGAAAGCGACGGCGAACTCGACCAGGCGACGCGCGCCGACATCGGCGTACTGCGCAAGCAAGTGGCCGCGTGCAAGCGCATCATCAGCGGCCTGGCCGAGCGCGCCGGCGCCGAGCGCCTCGACAGCATACGCGCCGTCCAGGCGGATCGCTGGCTGGAAGATGTGTTCGGGCGTTGGCGCGAGTTGCGGCCGCGCGCGGTGGCGACGCTCGATTTGAGCGGCGTGCCGCCGGGACTGACTTTCGCGGTGGACACCACGCTGGAGCAAGGCCTCCTGAATCTGTTCAACAATGCCGCCGACGCCGGCTCCCAGGTGTCGGTCGCTGGGCGCCGGACCGGTGACGAAGTGGCGATCGAGGTGCGCGACAACGGTTGGGGCTTCCCGCCGCCGGTGCTGGAGCAGGCGGGTCGCGCGCCGTTCCCCGTGCATGCCGGCGGCACGGGCATCGGCCTGTTTTTGGCCCACGCCGCCGTGGCGCGCTTGGGCGGGCGGCTGACCCTGGAAAAC
Source organism: Betaproteobacteria bacterium (assembly GCA_019136545.1). Taxonomy (GTDB): domain Bacteria; phylum Pseudomonadota; class Gammaproteobacteria; order Burkholderiales; family Rhodocyclaceae; genus Fen-999. The sequence continues at coordinate 62,955 of JAGVUA010000132.1, read as the reverse complement.
GACGACGGCGGCGTCGCGCGCGTCGTCCTGCCCTTGAAAAAGCAGCAAGCCTGACGCGGCGCGAGAAGAGCCATGGACAAGATACTCATCATCGACGACGACGAAACCTTCAACGGCGTGCTGAAGCGGGCGCTGAAACGCCGCGGCCATGTCGTCGAAGGAGCCACCGAGCCAGCCCAGGCGCTGGCCACGGCGCGCGAGCAGATGCCGGACGGCATCGTGCTCGATCTCAACCTGGGGGGCAGTTCGGGCCTGTCGCTGATTCAACCGTTGCTGGAGATCGTCCCCACCTGTCGCATCGTCGTATTGACCGGCTATGCCAGCATCGCCACGGCGGTGGATGCGATCAAGCTCGGTGCCGTCCAGTATCTGGCCAAGCCCGTCGAGGTGGCGGCCATTCTCGCCGCGTTCGAAGAGCAGGACGACGGCGTGCGCGAAGCTTCGCCGGTGGCGGTGCCGCTGTCGGTGGATCGGCTGGAATGGGAGCATATCCAGCGCATCCTGCACGAGAACGACGGCAATATCTCGGCCACCGCGCGGGCGCTGAAAATGCACCGGCGCACGCTTCAGCGCAAGCTGGCCAAACGACCCGTCAAGGCCTGATCCGCGGGTTGCTGGGTTGCCTGGGACCGCGCCGTTTGGCGGCGGCCCCGGCGCGGGGGCCCAGCGCTTCAGTGCCTTAGTGTTTATGTCCCGAATGATCCATCGGCGCGGCCGCAGGCATCGGCTTCATCACCGGCGCCTCGATTTGCTTGCTCGAACCGTCTTCGAAGCCGAGGGTGATCGCGACCTTGTCGCCTTCCTTCAAGGGCGCCTTGAGGTCGATCATCATCACGTGCAGGCCGCCAGGGTGCAGCGCCGCCTCGCCCTTGGCCTTGATGTCGATGGCCGGCACCTGGCGCATCTTCATCACGCCGCCTTCGTTGAGATGGGTGTGCAGTTCAGTGACCTTGGCGGCGCCGCTTTCGGCCTTGACCAGCTTGGCGTCCTTGCCGCCGCTGTTCTTCAGCACCATGAAGGCGGCGGTGGCCATGGCGCCCGGCGGCGCCATGCGCACATAAGGATCGACCACGGTGATGTTGTCGGCCGTGCCGGCGGCGACCGCAGGGATCGACAGCGTGGCCATGGCCAGGGCAAGGGCGGCGGGAACAAAATGTCTCATGATGGGCCTTTCTGGGTTGCGTGGTGGAATCGTGAAGCGTGCGTCAGCGGGCGGTGCTGCCCGAGTCCTCGGCGATCGGTGCCTCGAACTCGAACGGAACGGTGATGTGCTGCCGATCGGTGGTCGCGATCAAGGTGCCTTGCCAGGTCATGTGGCCGGTGATGCACAGCGGAATGGAGGTTTCGCCAGTGAAGCGCCCGTTGCCCAAGGGTGACAAGGTGGCGCGGTTGTAGCCCATGTTCATGGTGGTGCCGGCAAAATCCACTTCCATGCGGTCGACGGTCGCCGCGGTCGGCCCGCTGACCTGCACCTGGATTTTGATCGGCCGGGCGACCGGAATCGGATGCGGCGACAAGCTCAGCTCGACCTCGCCGCCATCGGGAAGCCTGGCCCGGCACGCCTCGCGATTCAAGTCGCAAGCGGGGTCCGGCCGGACCGAGATATCGCTTTTCGGCAGCAGCAAAGGGGAATACAGATAGCCGATGGCCGCGATGGCGGCCAGCGCCAGCAGGATGGCGATATCGACGAACAGGGAACGGGCGGGGATCACGGGTATGCAGGATACCGCAAGGCGCAAGCGCGATCCGCGACAGTTTGCCGCAGGCCGGATTCGGAGATGCAGTGGTGCATGGCCGGTGAAATGGGCACTCAAAAAAAACGGGAGCCATTGGCCCCCGTTCTTTCAGATGGCGTTCGCCTCGCGAAGGGTCGCTGGCGATGCGGGCCTCGGCCGCGGTTATTCAGCCGAAGTTCTTTTCGGCAAAGCCCCAATTGACCAAGTTGTTCAGGAAGGTCTCGACGAACTTGGGACGCAGGTTGCGATAGTCGATGTAATAGGCATGCTCCCAGACGTCGACGCAGAGCAGCGGTTTGTCGCCAGTGGTCAGCGGCGTGCCGGCCGCGCCCATGTTCACGATGTCGACGGAACCGTCGGCCTTCTTCACCAGCCATGTCCAGCCGGAGCCGAAATTGCCGACGGCCGAGGCCTGGAACGCCTTTTTGAACTCATCGAGCGAGCCCCACTTCTTGTTGATGGCGTCCGCCAGGGCGCCGGTCGGCGCGCCGCCACCGCTGACTTTCATGCCGTTCCAGAAGAAGGTGTGGTTCCAGACCTGCGCGGCGTTGTTGTAGATGCCGCCGGCCGATGCGGTCTTGACGATGTCCTCGAGCGACTTGTTTTCGAAATCGGTGCCCTTGATCAGGTTGTTCAGATTGGTGACGTAGGCTTGGTGGTGCTTGGCGTAATGGTATTCAAAGGTTTCCTTCGACATGTGCGGTACCAGCGCATCCATCGCATAGGGCAGCGGGGGCAGGGTATGTTCCATGGCGTCTCTCCTGTTGTTAAAAGGGTTATAAGTCCGAGCATTCTAGTCGGGAATTGTCTTTCTGACAATGGTTTCCGCGCCGCCTTCCGCGAAGCGCAATTCCAGCACCAAACCGGCGGTCAGTTGCCGCTGGCTGCGCACCAGTTGTCCGTCGGGCAAGCGCGCCAGCGCGTAACCGCGGGCGAGAGCCGCTCTCGGATTGAGCGCCTCCAGCGAGGCGCTCAGGCGCTCGAGCCGCGTCCGATTCCCTTCGATATTGGGGCGGACCCGGGCCAGCCGGAGGGTCCATGGCGTCAGCGCTTGGCGGCGTCGCGCCAGCAGCCGTTGGCCGGCGGCGGCCAGTCGATCCGCCAGATGCGCCGCGCGTTGGCGGGTAGCGGCCAAGCGGGCGGCGGGATGGACGAGCCGCCTGCCAAGCCAGTCGATGCGCTGCATTTGCCCTTCCAGCCGCCGGTGCATTCCCGCCCGCAGTTGATCGTGCAAAGCCGCCATCTCGCGCCCGGCCTCGAACCAGCCGGCGCTGGCGATCTCGGCGGCGGCGGTGGGCGTGGCGGCACGCCGGTCGGCGGCCAGGTCGGCGATGGTGATATCCGTCTCGTGGCCAATGCCGGCGATGATGGGCAGCGGGCAAGCGGCGATGGCGCGTGCGACGATTTCCTCGTTGAACGGCCACAGGTCTTCCAGGCTGCCGCCGCCCCGCACCAGCAGCAGCAGATCGCACTCGCCGCGCCGGCCGGCGATGTCGAGCGCGTCGGCGATCTGCCCGGCCGCTTCGCCGCCCTGGACCAGAGTCGGATAAACGACGACGGGCAGATGGGGAGCGCGCCGCCGCAGCGCAACCACGACATCGCGCAGCGCCGCGGCGCCGGGCGAAGTGACGATGCCGAGGCGGCGCGGGAAGCGAGGCAGCGCCCGCTTGCGGGCTTCGTCGAAACAGCCTTCGGCGGCAAGCTTGTCCTTCAGCCGCAGGAATGCCTCGTAAAGCCTGCCGAGGCCGGCGCGCCGCAACGCTTCGACGTTCAACTGGAATTCGCCGCGCGATTCGTACAGGGTGACCAGCGCGCGCGCTTCGACCTGCTGGCCGTTTTCGAGCTTCCAAGGAACCGATAGCGCGCGCGAGCGAAACATGGCGCAGCGAACCTGCGCGGCCGCATCCTTGAGCGTGAAGTAATAGTGGCCGGACGATGCGCGCATCAGATTCGACACTTCGCCCGCGACCCACAGCAAGGGAAACTCCCGTTCCAAGCTGGCGCGGGCGAGGCGATTGAGGTCGCTGACGGTCAGGATTTCCATGGATGCGGCCAGGGTGATCGTGGGAAAGAGGGCGCCAGCATCTTACCTGATCCACAAGGTCAACCATTCCGGCCGCCGTTGCCCGGAAACCGGCTCGGGATCAAGGTGTTTCTTTCAACTCATTGATCTATATAGAGGGTTTTCCTGCCAATTTCCTGGTCGATGTAAGGAATCGCCTTTATGGCCGGGTACTTAGCGATACCGCTGACCGAGGATTCACAGACTTTTCCACAGTTTTTGTGGAAAACGATCCGCGCGTAGGCACGCTAACCTCGGGGTGACATGAGCGACCTCGACACTTGCACGACATCCTTGGCGCCGCTGCGTTCGTCCGCCCTGCTCGGCTTGTTCCAGGAGGTATTGGATACCCGCCTGGTCGAACGCGGCGCGCTGCAGGGCATCGAATTGCTGGGGCCCGCCGAAAGCTTCTGGCGGCAGGTGCGTCTGGTCGAGCTAAAGCGCATGGCGGCAGGCGGCAACCCCGCTGCGCAGGCCGAAATGGCCTGGCGCTGCGCTACCGGCGCGGCGGGGCTGCGCGACGCTACCGAAGCGCTGCGCTGGGCCAGCCGCAGCGCCGAATCAGGCTGCGGCGCGGGCGAGGCGGCGCTGGGTTGGCTGCTCTATCACGGCGTGGGCGCGCCGCGCGATTATCCCGAAGCGGCGCGTCTGCTGACGTTGGCGGCGGAGAAAGGCGAGCGTCGCGGCCTCGACGTGCTGGCGCGCTGTCACTTCTTCGGCCGCGGCGTGGCCGAGAACCGCGCCGAAGCGATGCGGTATTGGCAACGGGCCGCCGAAGCGGGTGCCGCCACCGCGATGTTTGCCTGTGGCCTCTGCCTGTATTCGGGCGAGGGCATCGGCGCCGATCGGGAAAGGGCGGTCGCGTGGTTCCGGGCCGCGGCCGGACAGGGGCTGAGCGGCGCCATGTTCATGCTGGGGCAGTGCCATTTCTTTGGTGTCGGCGGGGTCGTCGATCGCGCCGCCGGCATCGAGTGGTACCGGCGCGCGGCCGAAGCGGGCAGCCGCGAGGCGGCTTACGAACTCGGCGAAGTGCATGCGACCGGCCGCGATGGCGGCCATGCCGATCTTCACGAGGCCTTGCGCTGGTGGCGCCAGGCCGGGCGGCTCGGCCATGCGCGCGCCTGCCTGAAGATCGCCCATTGCTATCGCTGGGGCGATGGCGTGCCCGAGGACAAGCCGCTGGCGCTGGCCTGGTACCGGCGCGCGGTGAACGCCGGCGACACGCAGGCCAACGTCTGGCTCGGCGAATGTCTGGAGCATGGCATCGGCGCGCATGCCGATTCGGTCCTGGCCGTGGCGCACTATCGCGCCGCGGCGAACGCCGGCGACGCGCACGGTCTCGCCGAACTCGGGCGTTGCACCCTGCATGGCATTGGCACAAATGCCGACCCCGACGCCGGTGAAGCCATGCTGAAATCGGCCGCCGAGACGGGCTGGAGTTCGGCGCTGGGCGAACTCGAGCGCCATTGGTTCGCGCGCGGCGAACGCTTGCTCAACGGCCATCCTGCCAAGGCGGAGCAGGCTGTGCATTGCTACCGGAAGGCGGCCGAACTGGGGCATCGACGTGCCGCGCTGATGCTCGCAGAATGCTTGCGTCATGGCGTCGGCGGCGCGCCGGATCTGACTCAGGCGGTCGTCTGGTACCGCAAGGCGGCGACGCTGTTCGATGCCAAGATCGCATTGGGCGACATGTACTTCTTCGGCTGGGGCGTGGCCAAAAGCGAGCGCGAAGCGCTGCGCTGGTACGAACAGGCGGTCGCCCAGCACGAGGATGCCTATGCCATGTACAGCCTCGGTTACTGCCTGCTGCATGGGCGGGGCACCCGCAGCGATCCCGAGGCCGGACTGCGCTGGTTGCGCCGTGCGGCGGAACTTGGCGAAATCGATGCCCAGTACGAGCTGGGCAGTGCGTACTATCGCGGCGTAGGCGCGCCGACCAAGCGGCAGTTGGCGCTGAAGTGGCTGCGGTCGGCCGCCACGCTCGGCCATGCGCGCGCCCAGGCGTTCATCGAACGCATGGCCAAGGGCCATGCGCGCAGCCTCAACTAGGCGGTCGCGTCGCCAGCTGCGCGCGAACGCCGGCAATGTCCGCGTCCAGGCGCGTCGCCATTTCCTCCAGCAGGTCGCGACCGACGCGACGGGCGATGTTGCACGCCGTGAAGAGCTCATACAGTTTCGAGCCGAACAATTTGTTCAACTCGCGCTCGATTTCGGCGATGCGCCGTTTCAGGCGGGCCAGCGCGGCGGCAAAGCCATCGTGGTCGGGCGGCGCGGCGGCATTGTTCGGCGAGCCTTCGCGCCACAGCGCCAGGATTTCGCGCAAGGCGGCTTCATCGCCGGCCCGATAAGCGCGATTGGCTTCCGCCATGAGCTGGTGTCGCCACGCCCGGTCGTTGTCGTCGCTGGCGCGATCCGGGTGAATTTTCTGCGCCAGCCGTCGGTAAAGCCTCTTGAGATCGTTGGTCGGCGCAAAGGGGCGGGCATCGGCCGAAAGGCCGTCCGGCAGGTCGAAGCGCGCCAGCCGTTCGTTTTCTTCGCAGGTCTGCCGGGCGTGCGCCGTGGCGGCGTCGGCTTCCCGGCGGGCAGCCGGGTTGTCGGGATCGCGCGCGGCAACGCGTGTGGCCAGCGTCGCGCGCAGGGTGTCGAGCGTGCTCATGCGCGCGCCGATCATGGTTTGATAGCGGCGGGTGAAGCCGGCGACCTCGGCCTGGGCGGTGGCGAGCTCGAGTTCGAGCTCCGAGAGCTCCTGCGTCAGGATTTCCAGTTCGGCCTGGCGGGTGCGTTCGGCCTGCGCCGGAATCAAGCGTGCGTCAGGGGTCTGGCGCGCTTCGGCCTCGCCTGCCGACAGCCGCAGTATTCGCGCTGCCGTTGGCCAGGCACCTTCGATACCGGTGAGGGGCGCCGGCAGACGATCGGCCTCGACCAGCACTACCCAGTCGGGCGCCATGGCCATGCCGAGCGCCAAGGACATCGGCATGATGCAGACGGGGAACAGCGTGTCCAGCCCGCCCGGCCAGGCTTCGGCGTCCACGTCGCGCTGGCTCCAGTCGAGGCAGTTGCGCCAAAGCGGGGCGAGGTTCGCCATATGTTCGCGCCTGTCGGTCCATACGGGACCTTCGGCATCGCCGCCGGCGCGGGTCAGCCGGCTCTTGAGTAAGGACAGGGTTGCGCGCAGGGCGATGCGGCAGGCGGGCTCGGCAGCGGGCAACACCAGGCAGAGCGGACGAAGATTGAGGTCGACGGCGTTGGAAATGGCGGCAAGCCATTGATCGTCGCGGGTGACGACCAGGAGGCGGCGCTGTCGAACCATTGCCTCGGCGGCCAGCGCCGCCAGGGCGGTCGGGAAGGCGTTGCCCAGTGGCGCCGTTTCGACCCGCCGGGCGCCCAGCAAACGCGCCAGCCAGACCTGCGCGGCGATCGCGCCATCTTCGGAGTCGTCCATGGCGCCCGATTCTAGCAGCCGCCAAAAGGACGATCGGCCACCCGCCGCCTTGCCCAATCGCGGCTCGAACGCTAAAGTGCGCGCTTATTCGAGTTCCCGGGAGCGATTGTGTTCGCCATCATTCAGGCTGCAGGCTGGCCGATTTATTTCCTGTTGCTGACGTCCGTCATCGCCGTGGCCCTGATCATCGAGCGCACCACCGCCTTGCGTCGGAACAAGATCGTGCCCCCCGGGCTGCTGGCGAGCGTGGTCGCCGACTACCGGCAGCATGGCGTCAACGAAGAATCGCTCAAGCGCCTCAACGCGCACTCCTACCTGGGCCGGGTGTTCGCCGCCGGCTTGAAGAACGTCAAGAGTTCGCGCGAGGTGATGAAGGAATCCATCGAGGAAGCCGGCCGCAGCGCCACGCACGAGCTGGAGCGCTTTCTCACCAGCCTCGGCACCATCGCCTCGATCAGCCCGCTGATGGGGCTGTTCGGCACCGTGGTCGGCATGATCGAAATCTTCGGCTCGGCGACCGGCGCCGGCAATAATCCCCAGCAGCTGGCTCATGGCATATCGGTGGCGCTGTACAACACCGGCTTCGGCCTCATCATCGCCATTCCGGCGATGATCTTCTACCGGCATTTTCGCGCCCAGGTCGACGGTTTCGTCGTCGAGATGGAGCAGCAGGCAGTGAAACTGGTCGAACTGGTCCACGGCGAGCGGAACTGACGATGAACTTCCAGAAGGGGCGCCTGCGCGACGAACCGGAGATCAACCTGATCCCGATGATCGACGTGCTGCTGGTGATCCTGATCTTTCTGATGGTCACCACCACCTATTCGAAGTTCGCCGGCCTCGAAATCAACCTGCCCACCGCCGACGCCCAGGCCCAGAAGGAGCAGCCGAACGAAATCAACGTGACGATCACGGCCCTGGGCGAATTGACGGTCAACAAGCTGCCGGTCGCCGAACGCGGCGTGGAGGCGATTGCCGCGGCCTTGCGGGCGGCGGCCGGCGACGCCGCGAAGGACCCGGTGGTCGTCATCAACGCCGACGCCAAGGCGACGCACCAAAGCGTCGTCGACGTCATGCAGGCGGCGCAGCAGTCGGGACTTCCCCACATTTCCTTTGCCACTCAGCAAGCGCAGCGTTGAGGCGATCTGGCGACACCGAGGGCCGTGGGCCTGGCTGTTGCTGCCCTTGGGCATCGTTTTCTTCCTGATGGCCGCGCTGCGCCGACGCTTGTATCGCGTCGGCGTTTTCCGATCGATGAGCCTGCCGGTTGCCGTGGTAGTGGTCGGCAACATTACCGCCGGCGGTTCGGGCAAGACGCCCCTGGTGCTCTGTCTGGTTGACGAACTGCGCCGCCGCGGCCGCCGGCCGGGCGTGATCAGCCGCGGGTACGGTGGCAATGCCGATGGCGTGCGCAAAGTCGGCGATGGCGACTCGCCGGCCGAGGTGGGCGACGAGCCCCTGCTGATCCGCCGCCGGGCGGGTTGTCCCGTGTTCGTCGGCCGCGACCGCGTCGCCGCGGGGCGCGCGCTGCTGGCGGCGCATCCCGAATGCGACGTGATCATTTGCGACGACGGCTTGCAGCATTACCGCCTGGCGCGCGATGTCGAGATCGCCGTGGTCGACCGGCGCGGCTTCCAGAACGGCTGGCCCTTGCCGGCCGGGCCGCTGCGCGAACCGGCGGCGCGCTTGCGGCGGGTCGATGCAGTGGTCGCCAACGGCTGGCATGGCGACGCGGGTTTTCGCATGACGCTGGTCGGCGATCGCTTCGCGCTGCTGGCGAAAGTCAGCCGTTACGCCACGCCGGGCGATCTTGCGGGCAGGCGCCTGCATGCCGTCGCCGGCATCGGCGAGCCGCGGCGCTTCTTCGACCATCTGACGGCGCTCGGCATGCGCTTCGCGGCCCACCCGTTTCCGGACCATCACGCCTACGTCGCCGGCGATCTGGCCTTCGACGGCGACGCCATTCTGACCACCGAAAAGGACGCGGTAAAATTCGGCACGCTCGCGACGCTGCCCGTCTGGGTGCTGCCGGTCACCGCTGCCGTGACCCCGGACCTCGCGCAATTCATCCTGGAGAGAATCGATGGACGCCCGTCTGCTTGAAATCCTCGTCTGCCCGTTGTGCAAGGGTCCGCTCGATTACCGCAAGCAGCAGGCGGAACTCGTCTGCAAACCTTGCCGCCTGGCCTTTCCGATCAAGGACGATATTCCCATCATGCTGGAGGACGAGGCGCGGCAGCTGCCGGCCGACGAAGACTGAGCGGGCCCGACATGTCCTTTCATGTCGTCGTGCCGGCGCGTTACGCATCCACGCGGCTGCCGGGCAAGCCGCTCGCCGATATTGCCGGCAAGCCCATGGTGGTGCGCGTCGTCGAGGCGGCGCTGAGGAGCGCCGCCGCCGACGTCTGCGTGGCCACCGATGACCCGCGCGTGAGGCTGGCCGTCGAGGCGCATGGTTACCGGGCGGTGATGACGCGCGCCGATCACGCCAGCGGCACCGACCGCATCGCCGAGGCGGTCGAGGCGATGGGCTGGCAAGACGAAGAGATCGTCGTCAATGTCCAGGGCGACGAGCCGCTGATCGAGCCGGCCCTCATCGAGGCCGTGGCCGACGCGTTGAAAGTCAGGGGCGGCCACACGCCAACCGTGCAGCCGGCGATGTCGACCGCAGCCCATCCGCTCGTCTCGGCCGCCGACTTTTTCAACCCGAACGTGGTCAAAGTGGTGTGCGACGCTTCGGGGCGCGCGCTTTACTTCTCGCGGGCGCCGATTCCCTGGGCGCGCGATGCCTTCGCGGCGGATCGCGCGATCTTGCCGGCCGATCTCGGCGCCTTGCGGCACATCGGCATCTATGCTTATTCCTGCGGCTTCCTGCGCCGCTATGGCAAGTTGGCGCCATCGCCCGTCGAGGCGGTGGAGTCGCTGGAACAGTTGCGCGTGCTGTGGCATGGCCATGACATACGCGTGGCGGTGTCCGACCATCCGCCCCAGCCCGGCGTCGATACGCCCGAGGACCTCGAACGCGTGCGCGACCGCTTTGCCCGAGGGTTTGCATAAGGCGAGGGAATCGCCTCATTCGCAACTCAATTAAACCGTTGCGGAAAACGGGTTTATGTTTCGCGCAGTTGGAGTGGAGCCCGATAAATCAATATAATCCAACGATTAGTTTGCGCATATGGGAGACATTATGCGACTGATACTTTTGGGCCCACCCGGCGCTGGCAAGGGAACCCAAGCCAACTTCATCAAGGACAAGTTCGGCATTCCGCAGATTTCCACCGGCGATATGCTGCGGGCCGCCGTCAAGGCAGGCTCGCCGCTCGGTCTGGAAGCCAAGAAGATCATGGATGCCGGCGGCTTGGTCCGCGACGACATCATCATCGGTCTGGTCAAGGATAGGCTCAAGCAAGCCGATTGCCAGGCCGGCTACATGTTCGACGGCTTCCCGCGCACCATTCCGCAAGCCGAGGCCATGAAAGAAGCCGGCGTGCCGATCGACTACGTGCTGGAGATCGACGTACCGGATAGCGAAATCGTCACCCGCATGAGCGGCCGTCGCGTGCACGTCGCTTCCGGCCGCACCTATCACGTGACCTTCAATCCGCCCAAGGTCGCGGGCAAGGACGACGTCACCGGCGAACCGCTGATCCAGCGCGACGACGACCAGGAGGCGACGGTCCTGAAGCGACTCGAGGTCTACCACCAGCAGACCGAAAACCTGCTCGGTTACTACGGCAAGTGGGCCGAATCGGGAGCCGCAGGCGCTGGCGGCCAGCCGGGCGCGCCCAAGTACCGCAAGATCAACGGCCTGGGCAAGGTGGAGGATGTTCGTGATGCCGCTTTTGCGGCGCTGAGCTAGGGGGTCGCAATGGCAGCCAAGAAAATGAACGCGTTTTACGCCCAGTCGGGCGGGGTGACCGCGGTGATCAACGCCTCCGCCTGCGGCGTCATCGAAACCGCGCGCAAGCACAAGGACAAGATCGGCAAGGTCTACGCCGGTCGCAACGGCATCATTGGCGCGCTGACCGAGGATCTGATCGACACCGGCAAGGAATCGGCGGCCGCCATCGCTGCGCTGCGGCACACGCCGTCGGGGGCCTTCGGTTCCTGCCGCTACAAGATGAAGAGCCTGGAAGCCAACAAGCGGGAATACGAGCGCCTGATCGAGGTGTTCAAGGCGCACAACATCGGCTACTTCTTCTACAACGGGGGTGGCGACTCTGCGGATACCTGCCTGAAGGTCTCGCAGCTCGGCGAGGCGACGGGGTATCCGCTGCAGGCCATTCACGTCCCGAAGACCGTGGACAACGACCTGCCGATCACCGACAACTGCCCGGGTTTCGGCTCGGTGGCCAAGTACATCGCCGTGTCGACGCTGGAAGCGACCTACGACGTGCGGTCGATGGCCAAGACCTCGACCAAGGTCTTCGTGCTGGAGGTAATGGGGCGCCACGCCGGCTGGATTGCCGCCGCGGGCGCCATGGCGTCGACCAAGGGCACCGAACTGCCGATCGTCGTGCTGTTCCCCGAAGTCCTGTTCGACCAGAAGAAGTTCCTGGCCAAGGTCGAGCATCTGGTGAAGAAATTCGGCTATTGCACCGTGGTCGTTTCGGAAGGCTGTCACTGGCCCGACGGCAGGTTCCTGGCCGAGCAGGGCACCCGCGACGCTTTCGGCCATGCCCAGCTGGGCGGTGCCGCCCCCGTGGTCGCCAACATGATCAAGGAGGCGCTGGGTTACAAGTTTCACTGGGGCGTGGCCGACTATTTGCAGCGCGCCGCGCGCCATATCGCTTCCAAGAGCGACGTTGACCAGGCCTATGCCATGGGCAAGGCGGCCGTCGAGTTCGCGCTCAAGGGACATAATTCGGTCATGCCCACGATCGACCGCGTTTCCGACAAGCCGTACAAGTGGAAAGTCGGCATGGCGCCGCTCGCGAAAGTCGCGAACGTCGAGAAGATGATGCCCAAGAACTTCATCAGCCCCGACGGTTTCGGCATCACCGAAAAATGTCGGACTTATCTGGCGCCGCTGATGAAGGGCGAGGACTACCCTCCCTATCAGGAGGGTCTGCCAAAATATGTCACCTTGAAGAATGTCGCAGTGGCGAAGAAACTGCCGGGAGGGTTCAAGGTGTAACGCGATGGCCGGGGGCGCGCTGGCAGGGGCGCCCTCTGTTTTTCAAGGGCTCGTGGTGTGGCCCGATCTTTTTTAAGAAAGAAACGGAGGGAGTAGATGACGACGGGATTGATATTCGCACTGATCTGCGCCGTGGCGGCAATCGCCTACGGCTGGATCTCCGCCCAGTGGATCATCGGGCAGCCGAGCGGCAACGATCGCATGCGGGAGATCGCCGCCGCCGTGCAGGAAGGCGCCCAAGCCTACTTGAAGCGGCAATACACGACGATCGCCTGGGTCGGCGTCGTTCTGGCGGTCCTCATCGGCGTGTTTCTCGGCATTCCCACCGCGATCGGTTTCATCATCGGGGCGGTATTGTCCGGCGCCGCCGGCTTCATCGGCATGAACGTCTCGGTGCGCGCCAACGTGCGGACGGCGGAAGCGGCGCGCGCGGGCATCAACGAAGCGCTCAACGTCGCCTTCAAGGGCGGCGCGATCACCGGCATGCTGGTCGTCGGTCTTGGCCTGCTGGGCGTGGCGGGTTATTACGCCATTCTCAAGGCCAATGGCGGCGACCATAGCATGGACCACATCCTCCATCCGCTGATCGGCCTGGGCTTCGGCTCCTCGCTGATCTCGATCTTCGCGCGACTGGGCGGCGGCATCTTCACCAAGGGCGCCGACGTCGGCGCCGACCTCGTCGGCAAGGTCGAGGCCGGTATCCCGGAAGACGATCCGCGCAATCCGGCGGTGATCGCCGACAACGTCGGCGACAACGTCGGCGACTGCGCCGGCATGGCTGCCGACTTGTTCGAGACCTATGCCGTGACCATGGTCGCCACCATGTTGCTCGGCGCCCTGCTGCTCAAGAGTCATGCCGAGCAGGCGGTGATTTATCCGCTGGTGCTGGGCGGTTTCTCGATCATCGCCTCGATCGTCGGCGTCTTCTTCGTCAAGCACTCGCCCGGCCAGAAAATCATGATGGCCCTGTACAAGGGGCTGATTGCCGCCGGTGTCCTGGCGCTGGTGGCGTTCTATCCCATCACCATGAATTTCATCGACGACCACGCGCTTGACGCAGTCATGGGCATCAGTGGCGGCGCGCATATGCGTCTCTACGGCGCTTCGGTGGTTGGCTTGGTGCTCACCGGCTTGATGGTGTATATCACCGAGTACTACACCGGCACCGAGTATGCGCCGGTGCGTCACGTCGCGCAGGCATCGACCACCGGACACGGCACCAACATCATCGCCGGCCTCGGCGTTTCGATGAAGGCGACGGCGTGGCCGGTACTGGCCGTGTGCGCCGCGATTTGGGCGGCTTACACCATGGGCGGCCTGTATGGCATCGCCATCGCCGCGACGTCGATGCTGTCGATGGCCGGCATCATCGTCGCTCTCGATGCCTACGGCCCGATCACCGACAATGCCGGCGGGATCGCCGAGATGGCCGAACTGCCCGACTCCGTGCGCGGCGTCACCGATCCGCTCGACGCGGTGGGCAACACCACCAAGGCGGTCACCAAGGGCTACGCGATCGGTTCCGCCGGCCTGGCCGCGCTGGTGTTGTTTGCCGACTTCACCCATGGCCTCGAAGGCGTCGGCAAGCATTTTGCTTTCGACCTGTCCGACCCGGCCGTCATCATCGGCCTGTTCATCGGCGGCATGGTGCCTTACCTGTTTGGCGCCATGGGCATGGAAGCGGTGGGCCGCGCCGCCGGTTCGGTGGTGGTCGAGGTTCGTCGCCAGTTCCGAGAGATCAAGGGCATCATGGAAGGCACGGCGAAGCCGGAGTACGGCACTTGCGTGGACATGCTGACCAAGGCGGCGATCAAGGAAATGATGATTCCGTCGTTGCTGCCCGTGTTGGTGCCGATCGTCACCGCCGTCGCCCTCAATTTCCTTCTCGGTCCGGGCGCGGGTGTGCGCGCACTCGGCGGCGTGCTGATGGGCACCATCGTCACGGGCATCTTCGTCGCCATCTCGATGACGACCGGCGGCGGTTGCTGGGACAACGCCAAGAAGTACATCGAGGACGGCAATCATGGCGGCAAGGGCTCCGAAGCCCACAAGGCCGCGGTGACGGGTGACACGGTGGGCGATCCCTACAAGGATACCGCCGGCCCGGCGGTCAACCCGCTGATCAAGATCATCAACATTGTCGCCCTGTTGATCGTGCCGCTGGTGGCCTGATCGACCGCGATTGGCAGCAAAAAAGGGCCGCCCGAAAGGGCGGCCCTTTTCGTTGGCCGAGACGGCAGCGCCTAGCTGGCGATCTCGAGCTTGACGTCGGTGAGTCCGGCGCGAACGAAGCCCAGTTTCTTGGCCGCTGCGGCGCTGACATCGAGCATGCGTTTCGACGACGTGGGCCCGCGATCGTTGATCGTCACCGTCACGCTGCGATTGTTCCTGGTATTGATGACTTTGACATGCGTGCCGAAAGGCAGCGTCGGGTGGGCGGCAGTCAAGGCATTCGGGTTGAAGCGCTTGCCCGACGCGGTTCTTCGGCCGGCGAATTTTTGGCCATACCATGCGGCGACCCCCTCCATGACGTGATTGCCGGCCGGGGCAGCGGTTTCATGGACGGCGGGGGTGGGGGCGGCGGCCGGTTGTTGCGCGTGGGCTGAGGCGGCAAATGCCAGCCCCGCCGATGCCAAGGCAATCCTGAGTGCTTTCATTTTTGGTTCTCCCCGAAAAGGTTGGGTGGTGGGACGCGGTGCGCATGAGGGTTTCCCATGGGGCCCTCGCCGCGATTCTGCCCGGGATCGACGGCGGGGAGCGCCGCGATACTGTGGCAGATTGTTACATCTTCCTGGCAGCAGTCATGCCCGGCGCCGGAAGTCGCGGATACGGAAGCCGAGCGCAAACAAGGCGAGGAAATACGTGCCGATCCCGGCGGCGATGATCCAGGTCAATCGAGCCATGCGCTCACCAAACGACATGGCCAGCCAGGCGGATTCTTCGCCCATCGCGAACCATAGCACCGCCGCCAACAGCCCCATTGCTACGCCGAGCTTGACGAGAAAGGACCGCCAACCGGGCAGGGGCCGGTAGGCGTCGGTTCGCCGCAGGCCCTGGAACAGCAGGCCGGCGTTAAGGCATGAAGCCAACCCGATCGACAGCGCCAGACCCGCGTGCTTCAGCCAGCCGATGAAAGCCAGATTCATCGCCTGCGTGGCCAGCAGCGTGATGATTGCGATCCGCACGGGGGTCCGGATCTCCTGACGGGCGTAGAAACCCGGGGCGAGCACCTTGACCAGAATCAGCCCCGCCAGTCCGACACTGTAGGCCACCAGGGCGGAGCGCGTCTGAAGCACGTCGGTTGCCGAGAATGCCCCGTGCTGGAAGAGCGTTGCCAGCAGCGGCACGGCCAGCATGGCGAGCCCCAGAGCGGCGGGCAGCGTCAGCATCAACGTCAGGCGCAACCCCCAGTCCAGCAGTTCGGAGAACTCCTGGTGACGTGCCGAGGCATGGCATCGGGCGAGGCTGGGCAGCAGAATGGTACCCAGGGCGGCGCCGAGCAGGCCCGCCGGAAACTCCATCAGGCGGTCGGCGTAATACAGCCACGATACGCTGCCGGACGGCAGGAAGGAGGCGAAGATGGTGTTGATCAGCAGCGATACCTGCGCTACCGACACGCCGATGACCGCCGGACCCATCAAAGTCAGTATTCGCCGCACGCCGGCATCGCGCGGCGCCCAGTCCCAACGCGGCAACATGCCGATGCGCCGGAGCGCCGGCCACTGGATCGCGAGTTGCAACATGCCGCCGAGAAATACCGCCCAAGCCAGGGCGAGCACCGGGGGATCGAACCAGGGCGCCGCAAACAGCGCCATGCCGATCATGGCGAGATTCAGCAGCACCGGCGTGAATGCCGGCAAGGCAAAGCGGCTCCAGGTATTGAGGATGCCGGCGGCCAGTGCCACCAGGGCCATGAACAGGATATACGGGAAGGTGACGCGGGTCAGTTCGACGGTGAGCGAGAACTTGTTCGCATCGGCAGCGAATCCCGGCGCCGAAACATGGATCAATAATGGTGCGCCGACGATGCCGAGCAGTGCGACAAGCGCTACCGCGACGAACAGCAGCGTCGCCACGCGATCCACCAGCTGTTTGGTCTCGCCGTCGCCCTGGCGGTTCTTGTATTCGGCCAGCAGCGGCACGAAGGCCTGCGAAAAGGCGCCTTCGGCAAACAGCCGGCGCAGCAGGTTGGGCAGGCGGAAGGCGACGAAGAATGCGTCGGTCATCAGACCGGCGCCGAAGCTGCGGGCGATGACGAAGTCGCGCACGAAACCCAGGACGCGCGAGAGCAGGGTCATGCCGCTGACGGTGGCCAGCGAGCGCAGAAGACTTCCCGGGGAACTCATGGGCGGCAATGGTATCGGTTCCCAAGGGGAAATGGGGGGTGTTGCAAAGCGGGGGTGTTGCAAAGCGGGGGTGTTGCAAAGCGGGGGTGTTGCAAAGCGGGCGATCCGTCCATATAATCCCGCGCTTTCCAGTCATACCCACGGGAAGATCAGACTTATGGCCAATAGTGCCCAGGCACGCAAGCGTGCCCGTCAAGCCGTAAAGCAGCGCGCCCACAACATGAGCTTGCGCTCGACGCTGCGTACGGCGATCAAGAAAGTTCGCAAGGCAATCGGTGCTGGCGACAAGGCCGCCGCTCAGTCGGTGTTCAAGGAATCGCAAGGCGTGATCGATTCGATTGCCGACAAGAAAATCATTCACAAGAACGCTGCAGCGCGCCACAAGAGCCGCTTGTCCGCCGCGATCAAGGCGCTCTGAACGTTCTTTTTGTCGTTGTTTCGAGAAAACGGGCCGCAATGCGGCCCGTTTTCTTTTGCTTGGCCGGGATTGTTCTCCGCAACAATATCAATCGGAATAGCGTTTTGCCTTGCGTAGCTGATGCGGGCTTTATATAATTACCGGAACTTTCTGATCGGAAAGGGGTTTTTTATGCTGCCACCCGTGCTGACCAAATACGGCTTCCGTATCAGAACCCGCGTCGGCTTGGTCATCAACAACTTGATGATCCATGGTCGCGATCCGGCCGAGGCGCACCGAAAGTTGCGCCAGATGTATCGGGACTGCGAGATCATCGAGTGCATCTGCCATCACGGTGGCGTGCGTACTCCGGTAGTTGGCTACGAGGATTTGAAGCGGGCGAGCGCCGGATGATGTCGGCAAACCTGCCGCGCGCTGTTCCGTTTTCCCGGGAATTCACTTAAGATTCTTCCCTCGCATTCACGAGCACGGCGGCTGCCACTGCGGCCGCCGTCTGTTTTTTACGCGGAGCCTTTATGCCGCATCTGATGAATACCTACAATCGGCAGCCGGTCGCCTTCACGCATGGCGAGGGCTGTTATCTTTACGACGAACAGGGTCGGCGCTATCTCGATGCGCTGGCCGGCATCGCCGTCAACACCCTGGGCCATGCCCATCCCCGGCTGGTGCGGGCGATCGGTGAGCAGGCGAAGCGTCTCATCCATACCTCGAACGTCTATCGCGTCCGCGAGCAGGAGTTGCTTTCCGATCGCCTGGCGGCGCTTGCGGACATGGAAGAGGTGTTTTTTTGCAACTCCGGCTGCGAAGCCAACGAGGCGGCCATCAAGCTGGCGCGCATGTTCGGGCACAACAAGGATATCGATCAGCCGGCGATCATCGTCATGGAACAGGCCTTCCACGGCCGCACCCTGGCGACGCTTTCGGCCACGGGCAATCGGAAAGTGCAGGCAGGTTTCGAGCCGCTGGTGTCCGGTTTCGTGCGCGTGCCCTATGACGACCTTGCGGCGATCGAGCACGTGGCGGCGAACAATCCGAACGTTGTCGCCGTGCTGTTCGAGCCGATCCAGGGCGAGGGCGGCATTCATATCGCTCATGACGAATTCATGAAGGGCCTGCGGCGGATTTGCGATGAAAAAGGCTGGTTGTTCATGGTCGACGAAGTCCAGTGCGGCGTCGGCCGTACCGGCTTGTGGTTCGCCCATCAGCATGCTGGCATCCGGCCGGACGTGATGACCCTGGCCAAGGGCCTCGGTGCCGGCGTTCCGGTTGGCGCCTGTCTGGCGTCGGGGCCCGCCGCCGGCATATTCAAGGCGGGCAACCATGGCTCGACTTTTGGCGGCAACCCTCTCGCCTGCGTCGCGGCGCTGACGACGCTGGAGGTCATCGAGCAGGACGGATTGCTGGCGCGCGCCGTCGAACTTGGCAACGCCATACGGGGCGGCCTGCGCAGCGCGCTGAACGGCCTGCCGGGCGTCGTCGATATTCGCGGCGACGGGCTGATGATCGGCATCGAACTCGACCGGCCATGCGCCGAAATCGTCGGCCAAGGGCTGGCGGAGGGCCTGCTGATCAATGTCACGGCCGAGCGGGTCATCCGCCTGCTGCCCGCACTGGTCTATACCGACGCCGAGGCGCGCCAACTGGTGGACCTGCTGTCGGCGCTGATCCGGAAATTCCTCGGAGCTTGATGGTGTCGGCGTCGGCGCCTCTCAGGCATTTCCTGCAGTTCAAGGATTTGAGCCGCGAAGAGCTCGATCACGTATTCGCCCGTACGCACTGGATCAAACAGCAATTCAAGACCTACCAGCGCTACTGGCCGCTGCAGGATCGCACATTGGTGATGATCTTCGAAAAGGCCAGCACGCGGACGCGCCTGTCTTTCGAAGCCGGCATGCAGCAGCTTGGCGGCTCGGCGATCTATCTCAACACGCGCGATTCGCAGCTCGGGCGCGGCGAACCGGTGGAGGATGCCGCCGAAGTCATCTCGCGCATGTCGGATCTGGTCATGATCCGCACGTTCGAGCAGGAGATCATCGAACGTTTCGCCTCGCACTCGCGCGTGCCGGTCATCAACGGCCTGACCAACGAATACCACCCCTGCCAGATTCTCGCCGACATCTTCACCTACATCGAGCACCGCGGTCCGATCCAGGGCAAAACGGTGGCGTGGATCGGCGATTCCAACAATATGTGCAACACCTGGCTGCAGGCGGCCGAGGCTTTGGACTTCAATGTGCATGTGTCGACGCCGCCCGGCTACGAAGTCGAGGCGCAGCGTGCGGGCCTCTATGGCACCAGCCATTTCGAGCAGTTCGCGGATCCGATGGACGCGGCGCGCGGCGCCGACCTGCTCACCACGGACGTATGGACGTCAATGGGATTTGAGGCGGAGAACGACAAGCGGTTGAAGGCGTTCGCCGACTGGCAGGTCGATGGCGAGATGATGCGGGCCGCCAAGACCAATGCCTTGTTCATGCATTGCCTGCCGGCGCATCGCGGCGAAGAGGTTTCCGCCGACGTCATCGACGGACCGCACTCGGTGGTTTGGGACGAAGCCGAGAATCGCCTGCATGCGCAGAAAGCGCTGATGGAGTTTCTGTTGCTTGGCAAGGTGACGTCGTGAAACCCCATGCGTTCTCCGCTGCCCGGCGTGCTGCCGCCGCCGGTACCGTATCCAGTAATCCCATCAGGAAAACAGCAATGAGCGAAGTCAAGAAAGCGGCCTCCAGCAAGGCCAACAAAGTCGTCCTGGCCTATTCCGGCGGCCTCGACACGTCGGTGATTCTCAAGTGGCTGCAGGACACCTATCAGTGCGAGGTCGTGACGTTCACCGCCGACCTCGGCCAAGGCGAGGAACTGGAGCCGGCGCGTGCCAAGGCGCTCAAGCTCGGCATCAAGCCCAAGAACATCTTCATCGACGACCTGCGCGAGGAATTCGTGCGCGACTTCGTCTTCCCGATGTTCCGCGCCAACACGATCTACGAAGGCGAATACCTGCTTGGCACTTCGATCGCCCGGCCGCTGATCGCCAAGCGCATGATCGAAATCGCCGGCAAGGTCGGCGCCAACGCCATCTCCCACGGGGCCACGGGCAAGGGCAACGACCAGGTGCGCTTCGAACTCGGCGCCTATGCGCTGATGCCCAACGTCAAGGTGATTGCGCCTTGGCGCGAGTGGGACCTGCTCTCGCGGGAAAAACTGATGGCCTATGCCGAAACGCATGGCATCCCGATCGACATGAAGCACAAGAAAGGCGGCTCGCCGTATTCGATGGATGCCAACCTGCTGCACATTTCCTACGAAGGCCGACACCTGGAGAGTCCTTCCGCCGAGGCCGAGGAATCGATGTGGCGCTGGACCGTGTCGCCCGAGAAGGCGCCCAACAAACCCGAGTATCTCGATCTCGAATTCAAGGCGGGCGATCTCGTCGCCATCAATGGCAAGAAGATGAAGGCGCACGAACTGCTCGCCACGCTCAACCAGATCGGCGGCAAGCACGGCGTCGGGCGCCTCGATCTGGTCGAAAACCGCTATGTCGGCATGAAGTCGCGTGGCTGCTACGAAACGCCAGGTGGCACCATCCTGCTCAAGGCGCACCGCGGCATCGAATCGGTATGCCTCGATCGAGAGGTGGCGCACCTCAAGGACGACCTGATGCCCCGCTACGCCAGCCTGATCTACAACGGCTACTGGTGGAGTCCCGAGCGCGAGGCGCTGCAAGTGCTGATCGACCACACGCAACAGACCGTCAATGGTTGGGTGCGCGTCAAGCTCTACAAGGGTTCGGTCAGCGTGGTAAGCCGCGATTCGAAGACCGATTCGCTGTTCGATCCGACCATCGCCACCTTCGAGGACGATGCTGGCGCCTATGACCAGAAGGACGCCGGTGGTTTCATCAAGCTGAATGCGCTGCGCATGCGGATTGCCGAGAACGCGCGACAAAAGCGCGCCGCCAAGCCGGCCAAGCCAGCGAAAACATCCAGGGCCAAGAAGTAGGGCATGTTCGGCTTCACCGAGGAGCAGGTATCGGAATTCGGCGTCACCTTCGGGCTGGGCGCCTTCATGCTCTACATGTTGTTCATCATCGGCGAACTCGCCTACCGGTCGAAAGCGGGCAAGATCGGCACCTTCGCGCTGTTTTTCGTTCTTGCCTTCGGCATGGTGGGTTTCGTCGCCAAGTCCATCATCCAAAAACTTTGGGGGATCTGACATGCCGCAAACACCGGCGCGCCGGAGATCATGGAGTCCATCGCCGGCGGTTGCCGCTATCGGCTCAAGGGCGGCGACTGGCAGAGCGTCGTGGCAGGCCAGCGCTTCAGCGTTCCGGGCAATTCGTCGTTCGACATCGAGGTCAAGGGCGAGCCGTTCCACTACGTCTGCCACTTCGGCTGAAAGGACTTCGGCATGCCTTCTTTCGACATTACTTCGGAAGTCGATATGGTGGCGCTGAAAAATGCCGTCGACGTCGCCGGCCGCCAGGTCGGCAACCGCTACGATTTCAAGGGCACCAGCGCCAGGCTCGAACTGAACGAGAAGGACAAAGTCATCACCGTGTTCGGCGACTCGGAATTCCAGGTCGGCCAAGTCAAGGACATCCTCTTTCCAGAAATGGAGAAGAAGGCGCGCGAAAGCACCAAGCGTCTCGAACTCGGCGACGTGCAGAGTATTTCCGGCAACAAGGCCAAGCAGGACTTGAAGGTCAAGTCCGGTGTCGAACAGGAACTGGGCAAGAAGATCATCAAACTGATCAAGGACAGCAAGCTCAAGGTGCAGGCGACCATCCAGGGCGACGCGGTGCGTGTCACCGGCGCCAAGCGGGATCTGTTGCAGGAAGCCATCGCCTTGGTCAAGAAGTCGGTGACCGACTATCCGCTCAGCTACGGCAACTTCCGGGACTAGGGGGCTCCCGGCGCTGTCGATACGCGGCGCATTGCTCACGCCAAGGAAGTTCGGGTGTGATGCGTCGATGAAAGCCGCCGCTCTGCGGCTCCCATCGTACGCTTCTTGAACAGTCATCGGAGGTTCGACATGCAGCGATTTGCCGGCAAGGCTGTCTTGGTTACCGGAGCGGCATCGGGGATCGGTTTGGCCACCACGAAGCGGTTGGCCGGGGAGGGCGCGCGCGTGCTCGCCTGCGATGCCAATGCCGATCTGCTGCGCAAGGAAGCGCAGGCGCTTGCCGGTCAGGGACTGGAGGTCGTGCCCCGGGTGTTCGATGTGCGGGACAGTGCGGCCTGTGGCGAGGCCGTCGCCGAGGTCGTTGCCCGCTTCGGCAAACTCGACGTTCTGTGCAATATCGCCGGCGTGCTCATGTTCAAGCACTTCACCGAACTCACCGACGAGGAGTGGACCAAGGTTTTCGCGATCAACGTGAACGGCGTGTTCGCCATGTGCCGGGCGGCGATCCCGCATCTGCTCGAAACGCGGGGCAATATCGTCAATATCGCGTCGGTGGCGGGCATGGTCGGCGTGCCTTACAACGCTCCCTACAGCGCCTCCAAGGGCGCGGTGCTCATGCTGTCCAAGGCGCTGGCCGTCGAGTACGCATCGAGGGGAGTACGCGTCAATGCGGTTTGTCCGGGATCGGTGTTGACGCCGATGACGAGTGGCGTGACGCCTCCGGCCCATGCCGAATTGCCGCTGTTTGCCCGGCTTTCGCCGCTGATCGATCATGCGCAGCCCGAGGAAATCGCCGGCGCGGTCGCCTACCTGGCTTCGGACGAAGCCAGGTTCGTCACCGGTTCGGGCTTGGTCATCGACGGCGGCCAGACTGCGATCTGAAAGGCCGGTGAGATTGCTGAGCGTCGGCGCTGATGGCGCCGCCGTCGATCGCGGCCAAGGCCCGCGGCCCCGAGTGAGCATCGGGGAATGTGGCAAAATAACCTGGGCCTTCTTCGGGAGCGTGGCGAAAGATCGCGACGGGTTTCATGCTTAATCAGATCAGAGTGTTGCGGCTTGCCAATTTCATCGCCCCGGCGGCGATGGCCATGTTGGCGCTGTCGGCGCATGCGACGGACGTGTCGCTGGTCGGCCTCTACTCCGGCAAAGCGCTGGTGGTGATCGACGGCGGCCGGCCGCAGTCGATTCCGGTCGGCGCTACCGGCCCGCAAGGCGTCAAGCTGCTCGCCATCGAAGATGGCGCCGCGCAGTTCCTGGTCGATGGCCGGCGGCACCGCTTGATCGTTGGCCAGCACGCGGTTTCGGCGGGCAACGATGCGCGCGAAGCTGCTTCGGTGTCGCTGACGGCCGATTCGAGTGGCCACTTTTTCACGGTCGGTACCGTCAATGGCGCCCCCATGCGTTTTCTGGTCGATACCGGCGCTACCTTAATCGCCATGGGCAAGACCGACGCCGACCACGCCAACATCGATTACCGCAAGGGCGAGCCCGGGATGTCGATGACGGCGAACGGGCCGACGCGGGTCTGGAAAGTCACGCTCAACTCGGTCAGGGTGGGCGATGTCATGCTGAACCAGGTCGATGCCGCGGTGCACGAACAGGACCTGCCGATCGTGTTGCTGGGCATGAGTTTCCTCAACCGCATGGAAATGAAGCGCGAGGGCCAGACCATGACGCTCAAGAAGCGCTATTGATGACGAGCAAGCTCGTTCCGGCGTTGACGGCGGACTGGCTGCGCGACCGATGGTCCGGCGATTTCAGCACTGCGTTACCGCCCGACGGGTGGTTCGGCGAAACCTTGCCCGGGAAAAATGCCGATCTATTGCCGGCCGCCGTGTTGATCCCCATCGTGGTCCGGGCCAGCGGCCTGACGGTGCTGTTGACACAGCGGACCAACCATCTGCGCGATCATGCCGGTCAGGTGAGTTTTCCCGGCGGGCGTTGCGAGCCGGATGACGCTAGCCCAGCGGCGACGGCGCTGCGCGAGGCGGAAGAGGAAGTGGGGCTCGATCCGCGACAGGTCGAGATTCTGGGCACGCTCAATCGTTACCAGACCGGTACCGGCTTTACCATTACGCCCGTGGTCGGCTTGGTGATGCCGCCGCTCGATCTCAAGCTCGACGATTTCGAGGTGGCCGATGTGTTCGAGCCGCCGCTGACATTCCTGCTCGATCCCGACAATTTTCGTCGGGACCGGGTCGAGGTTCGTGGCACGGCGCATGAATACTGGGCCGTGCCGTGGCAAGAACGGTATATCTGGGGCGCCACGGCCGGCATGCTGGTGAATCTGCGCCGCTGTCTGCTGGGCGACGATTGACATGCCAGCCAACCGCCGACGGACAAGACCATGACCATTCTCGCCATCATTCTCGCGCTGACGATCGAACAGTTCCGGCCGCTGGCGATCAGCCGGATCAACGATGTGTTGGCGCAGTGGTCGCGGCTGCTGGAAAACCGCTTCAACGCCGGTCAGCACAGCCACGGCGTGGCCGCCTGGCTGGTCGGGGTGGCGTTGCCCTCGGTGCTGGTGCTGGTGGTGCAGGCCCTGGCGGCCTGGAGCAATTGGTTGCTGGCCCTGCTGCTCGATGTCGCCGTGCTCTATCTGACCATGGGGTTCCGCCAGTTCAGCCATCACTACACGGCGATCCACGTCGCCTTGCGTTCCGGCGAGATCGGCCAGGCACGACAGTTGTTGTACCAGTGGTGCGGCATCGATGCCGAGCGTTTGGGTTCGGGCGAGGTGGCGCGACTGGCGATCGAGGAGGCGCTGGTGGCATCGCATCGCCATGTCTTTGCGCCCTTGATCCTGTTTGCCCTGTTCGGACCGGCGGGTGCCGTTTTTTACCGCCTGGCGCGCCACTTTGCGCAAGCCTGGGCTGAGCGCGGCGGCGCGCCGGACGATGCTTTTGGCGAGTTCGCCCGCCGTGCCTTCGCGATCATCGACTGGCTGCCGGTGCGAATGACAGCGGCGTCTTTCGCCATCGTCGGCAACTTCGAGGATGCGGTATTCTGCTGGCGTACGCAGGCCGCCCGCTGGCGGGAGGAAGCGAGCGGTATACTGCTCGCTTCCGGCGCTGGCGCCTTGGGCGTGCGGCTGGGCATGCCCATCGGCGGCGACGACAGGTTTGGCGATCGTCCCGAGCTTGGCGTGGGCGACGACGCCGATGCGGACTTCATGCAAAGCGCCGTGGGTCTCGTCTGGCGCACGCTGGTGATGGCACTGTTGCTACTGACCCTGCTGGGCATTGCCAGTTGGGCAGGATGATTTTTCTTATAGGAGCAAAAAATGGCTGACAAGCGGGAAGTGGTGGTATTGAGCGCGGTGCGCAGCGCGGTGGGCGCATTCAACGGTTCCTTGAAGGACATGGAGCCCGCCGAACTGGGCGGACTGGTGGTGAAGGAGGCGATTGCCCGTGCCGGCGTCGATCCCAAGCAGGTGACTTTCGCGACGGTCGGCAACTGCATTCCGACCGAGTCGCGCTATGCCTACGTGGCGCGCGTCGCGACCATACAGGGCGGCATGAGCATGGACTCCGTCGCCTTTGCCGTGAACCGGCTGTGCGGTTCGGCGCAACAGGCCGTCGTCAGTTCGGCCCAGGCCATCATGCTCGGCGATGCCGATTTCGCCATCGGCGGCGGCGTCGAGGTCATGTCGCGCGGCGCCTACCTGCTGCCGGCCTTGCGCGCGGGCGCGCGCATGGGCGACGCCAAGGCCATCGACGCCATGGTGGCCGTGCTTACCGACCCGTTCGGCGTGGGCCACATGGGCATCACGGCGGAAAATCTGGCCGCCAAATACGGCATCACGCGCGAGGATCAGGACGCCTTTGCGGTCGAGTCGCAGAAGCGCGCCGGCGTGGCGATCGCCGAGGGGCGCTTCAAGTCGCAGATCGTGCCGATCACTTTCCAGACCAAGAAAGGCGATGTCGTTTTCGATACCGACGAGCACGCGAAGCCGAGCACCACGATGGAAGCCCTGGCGAAGATGAAGCCTGCGTTCAAGAAGGATGGCACGGTTACGGCCGGCAATGCCTCGGGCATCAATGACGCGGCCGCGTTCCTGGTGCTGGCCGACGCCGCCAAGGCCGCGGCGGGCGGCCACAAGCCCATCGCGCGCCTGGTGGCCTACGCCATCGCCGGCGTGCCGAACGATGTCATGGGCGAAGGCCCGATTCCCTCGACCAAGGCGGCGTTGCAAAAAGCCGGCCTGTCGCTCGACAAGATGGACGTCATCGAGTCCAACGAAGCCTTCGCCGCCCAGTCGATCACCGTCGCCAAGGGGCTCGGCCTCGATCCGGCCCGGACCAACCCCAATGGTGGCGCCATTGCGCTCGGCCACCCGGTCGGTGCCACGGGGGGTGTCATCATCACCAAGCTGTTGCACGAGTTGATCCGCGTGAACGGACGCTACGGCATGGCGACGATGTGCATCGGCGGCGGCCAGGGCATCACGACGATCTGGGAACGCGTCTAAGCGTCGGTTGATTCGTCGCAAGACCGGCTCGGCCGAACGGGCGGCCGGTCTTTTCCCGGCTTGGTTCGTTTGCCGCCGAGATGCGGCGTGCTGTCGCGGCTGACTTTCGCTTGGCGGCGGCTTACGCGGCCCGCGCGCGGGACAGCAGTCCGAGCACGAGCATCAAGATGCCGCTGGCGAGAATGGCGGCGCCGACGACGGTTTTCCGGTGGTCGAAATAAGGTTGGAGCGCCTCGGCCGCCGGCTGGCCGATGACGAAGCTTAAGCCGTACTCGGGCAGGCGATAGAAACCGAAGGCCTGCTCGACGCCGTCGAGTTGCGCAGGACGCCAATAGGCGCCTGAAACGGGGGCGTCGGCCATCAGGAACGGCACCTCGGAGAGCGTCTTGCCCATCGCGCTCTCGTTGTCGGGATATTGGGCCATGATGTAACCGCTACTCGCTACCAGCATGCTGCTGGCTTGTCCTTGCGGACCGAGCTCGGCGAGGAAGGCAACAAAGGTTTCGGGACTGGCGGAGACGACGATGACGCCGCTGAACCTGCCGTCGGTCAGGATGGGCCGGGTGAACTGGATCGACCACTTGCCGGAGACTTTTCCTTTCAGCGGCTTGCTGATGAAAAGCCGATCGGTCTGGCGCTCCTGATGGACACGGAAATGCTCCCGTTCGCCCAGATAAGTCTTGTCGTTGGGCGCGGCCAGGTTGGAGTAGATGAGATAGCCCTCGGCGTCGATGATGGCCACCTGGAACGCGAGGTCGCCGAGATGCTGCTGGCGTTGCTGCACGAGTTCGGTAAACCGCGCGGCATCGCCGGTCCAGGCGCCTCGCAGGTCGAGCACGACTTCGTCGAGACGTTTGATCGTGGCCAAGATGTTTTCGGCATAGGCCTGGGACCGCAAGACTGCCGCATGCTCGATGTCGCGCTGGTAGGCACTGCGGCTGCGATTCAGTTCATAGGCGACGAACAGCCATATGAACAACAGGCTGACCGCCAGCGCGATGAATATCTGCGACTTCTTCGAGTGGGACGGACGATGCATGCTTGGGCTTGCCGAAGTATGAACCGGTCGCCTATGGTAGCCGATTCGTCGCGCGGAATCGCCTGCCGCGGTTCACGTGATCGCAGCGCCTAGGTTCGGCGATCCCTGGCCATGGCTCGAAAATGCTCATAGCGGCGGCGTGCCACCGCGCCTGACGCTACCAGGGCCTTCACGGCGCAACCGGGTTCGGCCTCGTGGCGACAGTCGTGGAAGCGGCACTGGCCGAGCGTCGGGCGGAATTCCGGAAAGGCCCATTCGATTTCTCCGAAGCTCAGGTGGGCCAGGCCGAATTCCTGGAGCCCCGGGCTGTCGATCAGCGCCGATGCGCCATCGAGCCGATAGAGTGTCGCGTGCGTGGTGGTGTGCTTGCCGGAGTCGAGCGCGCTCGATATTTCACGGGTTGCCGCCGCGGCGCCAGGCACCAGGGCATTGATCAGCGTTGACTTGCCCATGCCCGACTGGCCGACCAGCACCGAGAGCATGCCGGTGAGGAAGGGCGCCAGCGGTGCGGCATCGCGAAGGGCCGCGAGCTCGACGACCGGGTAGCCGACGGCGGCAAAAGCAGCGAGTTGCTGGCGAGCGGCGGGCAGGGCATCGGCGAGGTCGCGCTTGTTCAGGACGATCACCGCGCGGATGCCTTCATGCTCGGCCGCGACCAGCGCCCGCGCCACCAGTTCGTCGCTGAAAGCGGGTTCGGCGGCGACGACGACGACGATCTGCCCGACGTTGG
The DNA here is from genome assembly GCA_019136545.1 of Betaproteobacteria bacterium. Taxonomy (GTDB): domain Bacteria; phylum Pseudomonadota; class Gammaproteobacteria; order Burkholderiales; family Rhodocyclaceae; genus Fen-999. The sequence continues at coordinate 34,672 of JAGVUA010000132.1, read as the reverse complement.
CGGCGATCAACTTCTGCCGGAAGGCGTCGCTGCGGTAAAGCAGGGATGCGCGCGCCAGGTGGTCGACGATGCGTGCCTGATCTGAGCCCAGCGGCTCGAGGCGCACGCGATCGCCGCAGGCATAGAGGCTCTTCTTGCCTCGCGGCACGGCCTGCCAGCGAGAACCGTCGGCGTCCTCGACTTCATAGTGGCGGCCATGGGCCGCGACGATGGTGCCTTCGCGGCTCAAGAAGCGCAGTCTCGCAGCCGGGCGACGCGCAGGCTGGCCGGAGGGTGGGAATCGTAGAACGACGAATGGAGCGGATCGGGCGTCAAGGTGGCGGCGTTGTCGCGGTAGAGGCTGACCAGCGCGGCGACGAGGTCGCCGGCGCCGGCATGGCGCGCGGCGTAGGCATCCGCCTCGAACTCATGGCGGCGCGAAAGTCCGGATGCCACGGGCATCAGCGGAAACAGGAAGACCGGCAGGACTTGGACGAACAGGATCAGGGCCATGGCCGTGCTCCCGGTGCCGACGCCGAGACCTTGATAGAACCAGGGCGCGTCGATGACGCGGCCGAGCAGCCAGAGCAGGCCCAGGGTGGCGAGGGCGAACACGCCGATGCGCTTCCAGATGTGCCGGTGCCTGAAGTGCCCGAGCTCGTGCGCCAGTACCGCCTCGACTTGCGGCGGCGTCAGCTTCTGGATGAGGGTGTCGAAAAAGACGATGCGCTTGGCGCGGCCCAGGCCGGTGAAGTAGGCGTTGCCGTGGGCGGAGCGTTTCGAGCCGTCCATGACGAACAGGCCCGAGGCGGCGAAGCCGCAACGCTCGAGCAGGGCTTCGATGCGCGTTTTCAAGTCGCCTTCCTCCAGCGGCGAGAACTTGTTGAACAGCGGCGCGATGAGCGTCGGGTAGATCAGCATGACCAGCAGGTTGAAGGCCAGCCAAAACAGCCAGACATAAAGCCACCAGCGCTCCCCCATCGCGGACATCAGCCACAGCACGGCCAGCAGCAGCGGCGCGCCGATGACGACGGCGAGGACGGCCTGCTTGGCAAAGTCAGCCGCGGCCAGGCGCCAGGTCATCTTGTTGAAGCCGAAGTGCGCTTCGATGACGAACACGCGATACAGGGTGAAGGGCAGGTCGACGAGAAAGCCGATCACGGCGACGCTGGCGAACAGCGCCAGGCCATGGGCATAACCCCGCGCCGCCAGGATGCCGAACCAGGCGCGATCCAGCCAGTCGAGCAGGCCGCCCAGCGTGAAGGCAAGCAGCAGCAGGGTTTCGCAGACGAGCAGGGCCACGGACAGGCGAATCTTGGCGCGCGTGTAATCGGCGGCTTTGCGATGATCGGCCAGCGGGACGCTCGCGGCGAAGGCGAACGGCACCTGGTCGCGATGCGCGCCGATATGACGGTAGTGCCGATACGCCAGCCACAGTCGCAAGACGGCGCCGAGCGACAAAGCGGCGAGGAAGAAAGCGGTCAACAGCGAGGCGGCATTCATCGGGTGGGGGAGAACTGTGAGAAGATCGAGCTTTTCGCTGGCGGAAAATTATGGCACAAGACTCCAATGCCCTCGTTTGGCTCGATATGGAAATGACCGGGCTCAACCCCGATGCCGATCGCATCATCGAGATGGCGGTGGTGATTACCAACGGGCAACTCGAAACCGTTGCCGAAAGCGCGGTCTGGGTAGTGCATCAGGACAACGCCATCCTCGATGGCATGGACGACTGGAACAAGAAGACGCACGGCAAGTCGGGTCTGATCGACAAGGTACGGTCATCGGCATTGAACGAGGCCGACGTGGAAGCGCAGTGCCTGGAATTCCTGCGCCGCCATGTGCCCGCGGGCAAGTCGCCGATGTGCGGTAATTCGATTTGCCAGGATCGCCGCTTCATGGCGCGCTGGATGCCCAAACTGGAAACCCATTTTCACTACCGCAATCTCGACGTATCGACCCTCAAGGAGCTGTGCAAGCGGTGGAAACCCGAGCTGGCCAAGGGTTTCGAAAAGAAGTCGCGCCATCAAGCCTTGGCCGATATCCACGAATCGATCGAAGAGCTCAAGTACTACCGCGAGCACTTCCTGAAACTCTAGTCGCGGCGGTACAGCCGCCATACTTCATCGCGGTCCCCTGGGCGGCGACCTTCCCAGATCTTGTCCCAGCCCGTGGGCGGTTGTTCGCGCGGGTTGCTCTGCACGAGCAGCCATCGACAGTCATCGGTGGTCGTCTGCGTGCGGATGCCCGCAAAGTAGTCGAGGGATGCGCGCTGCGAGGCTCCCAGGCCGCGGCGCTCGATGCAGCCGAAATCCGGGGGCAGTGCCTCCCTCAGGCCGGCGACGACCGAACGGTAGGTCTTGCCATAGTCGATCCAGGGCATCAGCAGGGCGACGACCAACAGCCAAAGCACCGTTACGCCGGCCGCCCAACGAATGGCGGGCCGCCAAGGTGAGCGGGGCAATCTGGTGAGTACGACCAGCCACCCGAGGGTGGTGACCAAGGCCACCACCAACGCCGGCGTCGAGATCGGGGTGGTGAATCCTGGGGCAATCCTGGCGGCGTTGGCGGCCACCTTGGGTGGCCAGCCGACATACAGCGCCGACGCGCCCAGCCAGGTCAGCGCGACGAAAAGTGAAAACGTCATCATGCCGAACCAGTCCCAGGCATTGGCGGCGCCGCGCCTGAGGCGCTCGCAGCCGGCCGTGGCCGCCAACATGAGCGGCGGCAGCAAAGGCAGGGCGAGGGTGAGCTTGGGTTCGTGCAAAAGTAGCCATATCAAGGCGATTCCGGCACCCAGGGCGGGGGCCGCCAGCGGTCCATGCGCCAGTTGCCGTCGGTTGCGCCAGAGCGCCCAGGCGGCAATCAGCAGCACCGGCCAGGCAAACCAGCTTAGCCACTCCAGATGCGCGAGGCTGAACGGATTGCGCGGCGCGATAGTCGCGATTTCCGCGGCCCACCAGTCATCCAGATGCGTCGGGTGTGCCAGGACCAGCGCGGTCGGCCATGAGAGCGCCAAGAGCGAGCCGATCAGCAACGCGCCGATGGCCGTCCACCATTGGCGCCGCCAAAAGGGAATGGCGAGCAAAGTCAGTGTCGGTAGCACGGCGACCAATCCACCCGCGAGGAAGGTGGTGCCGAGGCCGCCGCCGATCAATGACATCGCGATTCTTCGATGTCCGTCTGAAAGCGCGATGCCCCAGTAGACCGTGGCGATGGCGGCGAGGATGGTGGAAGCGGGCTGCGCCTCGTGCATGGGCACGAGCAAGCCGAGCGTGCCCATGGCCAGGAGAGGGGATGCCCAGGCGGCTTGGCGACCGAAAAGACTGCGGGCCGCGCCGGCGAGGACAAAGAGGAACAATCCGCCCAGCAATGCCGCGGCCAGCCGGGCGCCCTCGTGAAATGGCAAGACCGCGCCGAATGCCATGCCGGTGACCGCAGCCAGCCAGTGGTACAAGGGTTCCGCCTCGGGCCAGGGATCCCCGGCAAGCGTCGGCATGCTCCATTGCCCGGCCTGGGCGAAGTCGTGGGCGATGGCGATGTTGATGGCATCCTCGGATTTCCACGGATCGTGGCCGATGACCCCCGCGATGAGAAATGCGCAACTCAGGACAAGCACCAGCCAGGGACTGGGCCCCGCCGGGGGCGCATCGGGTTCGAGCGAAAACGCCATGTGCGATTGCGACTGAAAGCCTAAACAAAAAAGGCAGCCTAGGCTGCCTTGTCCTTACGCGCAGTCCAACTCAGGCCGCCGCGCGCTTGCCGTACTTCTGGCGGAACCGCTCGACGCGGCCGGCGGTGTCGACGATCTTCTGCTTGCCGGTGTAGAAGGGGTGACAAGACGAGCAAACTTCGATATGCAAGGGCTTGCCGCTTGTGGAGCAGGTTTTGAACGTGTTGCCGCAGCTGCAGGTCACGTCGATTTCGTTGTACTTCGGGTGAATGCCTTCTTTCATGGCCATGTCCTCTGTTCTTTGTCGGGCCCGTGGATTTGGCGGGCGCGGTAGCGGGCGATAAGGGTGCGGATTATCGCAACAATCGATCGCTAAATCAAGCGGCTATATCTTGTCTTTAGCCCCTGCGCATGGCGTCGAAAAACTCGTTGTTGTTCTTGGTGGCCTTGACCTTGTCGAGCAGGAATTCTGTGGCCTCAAGGTCGTCCAGGCCATACATGAGCTTGCGCAGGATCCAGACCTTTTGCAGTACGTCGGGCTTGAGCAGAAGTTCCTCGCGGCGGGTGCCCGAGCGATTTACGTTGATTGACGGATAAACGCGCTTCTCGGCCATGCGGCGGTCGAGATGGATTTCCATGTTGCCGGTACCCTTGAATTCCTCGTAGATCACGTCGTCCATGCGGCTGCCGGTATCGATCAGGGCGGTGGCGATGATGGTCAGGGATCCGCCCTCCTCGACGTTGCGCGCCGCTCCGAAAAAACGCTTCGGCTTCTGGAGCGCGTTGGCGTCGACGCCGCCCGTGAGCACCTTGCCGGAGGCCGGCACCACGGTGTTGTAAGCACGGGCGAGACGAGTAATCGAGTCGAGCAGGATGACGACGTCTTTCTTGTGCTCGACGAGCCGCTTGGCTTTTTCGATGACCATTTCCGCAACCTGCACGTGGCGCGTGGCCGGTTCGTCGAAAGTCGAGGCGACTACCTCGCCCTTGACCGAGCGCGTCATTTCGGTGACTTCCTCGGGGCGCTCGTCGATCAGCAGCACGATCAGCACGACGTCGGGGTGGTTGGCGGTAATGGCATGGGCGATGTGCTGCATCATTACCGTTTTGCCGCTCTTCGGCGCGGCCACGAGCAGACCGCGTTGCCCCTTGCCGATGGGCGCGATGATGTCGATGATGCGGCTGGTGAAATTTTCCTCCCCGCGCATGTCGCGTTCGAGCTTCATGTGCTCGGTAGGGTGCAGGGGTGTCAGGTTCTCGAACAGGATCTTGTGCTTGCCGGACTCCGGACTCTCGCCATTGACCTTGTCGAGTTTCACGAGCGCGAAGTAGCGTTCGCCTTCCTTGGGGGTGCGGATCTCGCCCTCGATGGTATCGCCGGTGCGCAGGTTGAACCGACGGATCTGCGAAGGCGAGACATAGATGTCGTCGGTGCCGGCCAGATAGGAAATGTCCGGCGAACGCAGGAAGCCGAAACCGTCCGGCAGCACTTCGAGCGCGCCGTCGCCGTAGATCGATTCGCCCTTGCGGGCCTGGTTCTTGAGCAGGGCGAATATCAGTTCCTGCTTGCGCAAGCGATTGGCGCCCTCGATTCCGGCGGCAGTGGCCATGTCAAGCAACGTACTGACGTGATGGGCTTTGAGCTCCGAGAGATGCATGGAAATACCTGTGCGATGGCGCGGACGAAGCTGTCCGGAAGGAGGTCCGAAAGTTTACTGCTCGGGGATATTTAGAATGCAGTCAGGATGCGGCGGGAAGATCCCGGCGCTGGCCTGAATCCGCTTGCTCTTGGTTGATGGCGCGGATTCAGGCGCGGACTCTAGCGAGTTCAGAGATTGCTGTCAATGAATGCCGCGAGTTGCGATTTCGAGAGGGCGCCGATCTTGGTGGCCTCGACATTGCCGCCCTTGAACAGAATCAGGGTCGGGATACCGCGGATGCCATATTCCCCGGGGGTTTTGGGGTTCTCGTCGATGTTGAGTTTGGCCACCTTCAGCTTGCCGCCGTATTCTTTTGCGACTTCCTCGAGGATGGGGGCGATCATCTTGCAGGGGCCGCACCATTCCGCCCAGTAATCCACAAGTACCGGCGTCGCGGATTCCAGCACTTCGGCCTTGAAGTTCGCGTCCGTGACGTGAAGGATATGTTCGCTCATGAAATTCCTCTGGATGATGGTTTTCCGTCAAGGCGCTACCGTCTCGCCGATCACCGGAACGCGCGGGAATGCGCCGATTCTCTGGCATGATGAATAGCTTCTGGTGGAATCCTAACAAAAAAACGGGTGGTTCAGAAAAGTTGAGTACTATATCGACACTACGTCTGGAGGTGGCTACATGGCATACGTGGTGACCGAGGCATGCATCAAGTGCAAATACACGGATTGCGTTGACGTGTGTCCGGTTGATTGTTTTCGCGAAGGCCAGAATTTTCTGGTGATCGATCCCGAGGAGTGCATCGATTGCACCCTTTGCGTGCCGGAGTGTCCGGTCGAAGCGATTTTCGCCGAAGACGATGTACCGGAACACCAGCGGGCTTTCATTGCCCTCAACGCCGAACTGGCCAGACAATGGCCAGCGATCATCGAGCGCAAGGAGCCGCTGGCCGACGCCGATGACTGGAAAGAGACCAAAGACAAGTTGCGTTATCTGCAACGCTAAACAGAGGAGTGGGCCATGCAGGTGAAAGAGATTCTCGCGGTCAAGGGCAAGGTGCTATACACCATTGGCACGGATAAGAAACTTGCTGCTGCGGTGACGACGATGGGGGAGCAAGATGTCGGCTCGCTGGCCTGCTTCGAGCAGGGCCGGATGGTCGGCATGCTGACCTTCCGGGAGATCGTGAAGGTTCTGCACGCCCAGGGGGCGGCTTGGGGCGCCGCGACCGTCGCCGAAGTCATGGTGCGCGATCCGGTGACCGCCGCGCCCGACATGGAGGTCGACGAGTTGCGACGCCTGATGATCGAAAAGCACATGCGTTATCTGCCCATCATGGAGGGAGACACCTTGCTGGGCGTCATTTCCTTCCATGACGTGGCGCGCGCGGTTCTCGAAGAGCAGGATTTTGAAAACCGCATGCTCAAGGCCTACATACACGACCAGCCTCAAGGGCAGATGAGCTCCTGAACGCCGTTGCCTTGCTAGCAGCGGCGAGCGTAGCCGCAGGATGCGCTGATACAATGCGGCGGCAATACGTCTAGGGAGAGTAATTCATGCATGTCGATCATCACGACCTTTATACCGACTTTCCGGAAATGAAGGACGCCATTGATGTCCTGAGGAAGTCCAACCCTTACTTCGCGCGGTCGATGGGGGCTTACAGTCGACTGACAGGCAAGGTTGAGGATCTCGAGGAACACGACATGCCGGTTGCCGACTTCACTTTGGAAGACATGAAGAAGCAGCGGGTCAAGTTGAAGGACGAGCTCTACCACTTCCTGCTGGCATTCCGGTCAGGCCAGCAGCATCGATAACGGCGGCCGCTGATTTCCTCGGAATGACGACCGGGCGCGCGCCGCTCAGCGGTGCGCGCCGGCGTCGCCTGCCTCCTTGCAGACCCTGGGCTTCTCGCACCGCTGGCGGTTGTCGGGCTGGTACTTCTTTTACTTTGCCCTGATCGGCGCGTTTTCGCCCTATTTCACCCTGTATCTCCAGTCGCTCGGCTTAGCGGCGGCATCGATTGCCGCGCTGATGTCGTTGATGTCGGCAATGCGCTTGCTGGCGCCGAATCTTTGGGGATGGCTTGCCGAAAGGTCTGGTCGGACCCTCCTGGTGCTGCGCGCTTCCGCCTTGCTTTCGATGGTCGGCTTCACTGGGTTTTTTTTCACCGAGGCGTTTTGGCCGCTGTTTGCCGCGATGGCCGCGATGTCCTTTTTTTGGAGCGCCGTCCTGCCGCTGGTCGAGGCGCTGACGCTGGGGCATCTTGCCGGCAGGGCTGAGCTTTACGGTCGCGTTCGCCTGTGGGGATCCGTGGGCTTCATCGTCGCAGTGCTAGGGGCGGGCGCATGGCTGGATCGCGCGCCGATTGCCAGTCTGTTGTGGATCATTCTGGCGCTGCTCGTGGGCATTGCATTGTGTTCTTGGCTGCTCGGCGACGCGTCTACAGGGGCAGTGGGCCCTCGCTTGTCGTTGCGCGGCGGCCTGCATCGGCCGGAGGTGCGGGCCCTGCTTGCCGCCGGCTTTTTCATGTCGGCCGCACACGGTCCCTTATACGTTTTCTACTCGATCCACCTGGTCGAACATGGCTATGACAAGACGGCCGTTGGCGTTCTCTGGTCGCTGGGGGTGGTGGCGGAAATCGCGGTATTCGTGGCGATGCCGCGCCTTCTGAAATCCTGCTCCATTCGCGCGATCCTGATGCTGAGCTTCGTGGCGGCAACCGTGCGGTTCCTGTTGATCGGCTGGTGTGCTGACATTTTTCTCGTTCTGCTGTTCGCCCAATTGATGCATGGCGCCACCTTTGGGGCGCACCACGCGGCATCGGTGGCGGCGCTCAACCATTGGTTTCCGCCCAGGCAGCAGGCCAGGGTCCAGGCGATGTACGGAAGCATTTCATTCGGCGCGGGCGGCATGCTCGGCAATCTTCTCAGCGGCGTTTCCTGGGAAGCGGTAGGGCCCGGACTGACGTTTTCGGGAGCGGCGGTCCTGGCCGCGATGGGTCTGCTGCTGGTCGGGCGCGGCATCGGCCGCCGGCGCCCTGTGCGATAATTTGCCCGCTGTCCGGGACGGGCGGCGCTGGGTACGGTATCCAATCATATTGAGCTGAAGTGGCTTTGCGTCGCCTCGGATTGCGACAGACTTGCGCTAACTTCACATACGCGGGAATCGACATGAAAATTTGTGTGCTGCCGGGTGACGGCATTGGTCCGGAAATTACTGCTGAAGCCGTGCGGGTCCTCAAGGCCCTGGGTTTGAAGTTCGAGATGGAAGAGGCCTTGCTGGGCGGATGCGCGGTCGATGCCACCGGCGATCCTTATCCCGAGGCAACCCAGAAGCTCGCCCAGGCCGCCGATGCCGTCCTGCTGGGCGCGGTGGGGGGGCCGAAATGGGATGTCTATCCGCGCGAGCAACGTCCTGAACGCGGTTTGCTTGGCATTCGCAAGCAACTCGGCCTGTTTGCCAATCTCCGTCCGGCAGTCCTGTACTCCGAGTTGGCCAATGCTTCGACGCTCAAGCCGGAAGTGGTGTCCGGTCTGGATATCCTGATCATCCGGGAGCTCACCGGCGACATATACTTCGGCCAGCCACGGGGTATCGAGGTCAGAAATGGCGAAAAAGTCGGTATCAACACCATGATCTACAGCGAGTCGGAAATTCGCCGCATCGCCAAGGTCGCGTTCGAGTCGGCGCGCAAGCGGAACAAGAAGCTGTGTTCGGTCGACAAGATCAATGTCCTCGAGTGCACGCAGCTCTGGCGCGACACCGTGAGCGGCATGGCGGCGGATTATCCCGACGTCGAACTGACTCACATGCTGGTGGATAACGCCGCCATGCAGCTGGTGCGGAATCCCAAGCAGTTCGACGTCATGGTGACCGGCAACATGTTCGGCGACATCTTGTCGGACGAGGCATCCATGCTCACCGGTTCGATCGGCATGTTGCCCTCGGCCTCCCTGGACGCCAACAACAAAGGCATGTTCGAACCTTGCCACGGTTCGGCGCCGGACATCGCCGGCAAGGGCATCGCCAACCCGCTTGCAACCATCCTCTCGGCGGCCATGATGCTTCGCTATACCTTTGCCAGGGAGGCGGAAGCCCAGCATATCGAGTCGGCCGTGAAGAAAGTGCTTGCGCAAGGGTATCGCACCGGCGATATCTACGAATCGGGGGCCAAGCGTGTGGGCACCAGGGAGATGGGCGACGCCGTGCTCGCGGCGCTCTAGGAAAAGCACTTATCCGAGGAACACGAGAATGAAGCAAGTGGGATTGGTGGGCTGGCGCGGCATGGTCGGCTCCGTGCTGATGCAGCGGATGCGCGAGGAACAGGACTTTGCGCTGATCGAGCCGTCGTTTTTTACGACGTCGAGCATCGGCGGCAAGGGCCCCGACGAGAGTGGCGGCACGCCTTTGCGGGACGCCCGGAACATCGATGAGCTGCGTCGGATGGATATCATCATCACCTGCCAGGGGGGCGACTACACCACCGATGTTTTCCCGCGGCTTCGTGCGGCGGGATGGACGGGGCACTGGATCGACGCGGCATCCAGTCTGCGCATGAAGGATGATGCCGTGATCATTCTCGATCCGGTGAATCTGCACGTCATCAAGGATGCGCTGGCGCGAGGAGGCCGCAACTGGATCGGTGGCAATTGCACGGTGTCGCTGATGCTGATGGCGCTGGGCGGACTGTTCAAGGCCGATCTGGTCGAGTGGATGACCTCGATGACCTATCAGGCGGCTTCCGGCGCGGGCGCGCAGAACATGCGCGAACTCCTCCAGCAGATGGGCGAGGCGCATCGCGTCGCCCAGAGCCTGCTGAACGATCCCGCCTCGGCCATCCTCGACATCGACCGCGAGGTGGCGGGTATCTTGCGCGACGAAACCTTCCCCACCACGAATTTCGGCGTGCCGCTTGCCGGCTCGCTGATTCCCTGGATCGACAAGGACCTCGGCAATGGCCAGAGCCGCGAGGAGTGGAAAGGCGCCGCCGAGACCAACAAGATCCTCGGACTGGGCGCGCGGCCGATACCCGTGGATGGCTTGTGCGTGCGCATCGGCGCCATGCGCTGTCATTCCCAGGCATTGACCATCAAGCTCAAGCAGGACGTGCCGCTGGCCGATATCGAATCGATGTTGGCGGCGCATAACCCATGGGTCAAGGTGGTGCCGAACGCGCGCGATGTGACGATCAGGGAACTGACACCCACCGCGGTGACGGGCACCCTGGCGACGCCCGTTGGGCGCCTGCGCAAGATGAGCATGGGGCCGGATTATCTGTCGGCTTTCACGGTCGGCGATCAGCTGCTCTGGGGCGCCGCCGAACCCTTAAGACGCATGCTGAGGATTCTGTTGGATTAGCCTAGCCGCAACAGAGCTGTATATTGAAGCTAAGGTTGAGCTTGCATGGCTAACCTCATGATGTTATTTTGAATGCTGGTGTGATATCCCTGCGGGGAGGCGTCGCAATGAAATCACTGAAGCGAATCGGTTTCCGAGTTCCCCTGCTGGCGGCCTTGAGTTTGTCGGCTGCGGGTATCCAGGCAGCTGGCTTAGGCAAGATCACGGTATTGAGTCCGCTCGGACAGCCTTTGCGAGCTGAGGTCGATATCGCGGCTTCGCGCGAGGAGCTTGCTTCCATGTCGGCGCGCCTGGCGCCAAGCGAGGCGTTCAAGCAAGTCGGAATCGAGTACGCGCCAGGCTTGGCGGCGATCCGCTTCGCGGTCGACAAGCGGCCGGATGGGCAGCCGTTCCTGCGCCTGACCACCGACAGGCCCGTCAACGAACCCTTTCTCGATTTTCTGGTCGAGCTGACCTGGTCGTCGGGTCGGATGGTGCGCGAGTACACCATGTTGCTCGATCCTCCCGATGTGTTCTCGAAGCCGGTGACAGCGCCGCCGACCGTCGTACAGGAAGCGGCACCCGTCGAGAAGCACGCAGCCGCCAAGACGCCTGCTGTCGTTGCCACGGCTCCCGCCGCGGCCCCTGCCGCGTCGAAGGCCGGCCAAGAAAAAAAAATGGAGCACGAGGGGGGCACCCGGAAAGTCAGGCCTGGTGACACGCTGACCAAGATCGCCACTGAAGTAGCCCCCGGCGTGGCGCTGGACCAGATGCTGGTTGCCCTGTTTCGTCGCAACGAGGAGGCCTTTGCCGACGGCAACATGAACCGGCTGTACGTGGGCAAGATTCTGACGATTCCCGATGCCGCGACCGCCGCCGCGATTCCGGCTGATGAAGCCCGTGCGACGGTCACGGCGCAGGCGCGCGACTTCAACGCCTATCGACAGAAACTGGCGGGTGCGGTGGCTGCCTCAGAGGCGCGGGAAGAGGCCCCGGTCAGGCAGCGGTCGGAAGGCAAGATCGCCGCCAAGGTGGAAGACAAGACGGCTCCCCCCGAGCCGGGCAAGGACAAGCTCGAAGTTTCCCGGACCGAGTCGGGCAAGGACATCAAGGCCTTTCAACAACGCATCGCGGCCCTCGAGGAAGATCTGATCTCGCGGGATCGCTCGCTCAAGGAAGCCAGCAGCCGAATCGCCGAACTCGAGAAGAATCTCGCCGACCTGAAAAAACTGGCTGAGCTCAAGAGCCAAGTCGGAACTCAAATGCAACAGCGGGCCGAGGCCGCGAAGTCCGAACCAGCCAAATCGGAAGAATCGCCGCCGGCAGCGAAAGCGCCGCCTCCAGTCCCGGAGACAAAACCGGAGATCGCCGAAAAGGCGCCCGAAGAAGCCAAACCAGCATCGACGACGACGCCGGCCGTCGAGCCCGCGCCAGCCGCCCAACCCGCGCCGGCGAAGCCCGCCGCCAAGCCGCCGGTGCAAAAGCCAAAACCGGTGGTGGTGGCGAAGCCGGCGGTGGAGTCCAGTTTCATCGACGAGAATGCCTCGCTGGTCTATGGTGGCGGCGGCGTGCTTGCCCTGTTGCTCGGCTGGCTCGGTTATTCATCCTGGCGCCGCAAGCGCGAGGACGCGTCGGTGCCGTCCACCGCCAGTCGTCTCAGCCCCAGCAATTTGGGCGCCAACTCGGTGTTCGGCTCGACCGGGGGCCAGGCGGTTGACACCGGGGCCTCCATCCAGACTGATTTCAGCCAGGCCAGCATCGGCGCGATCGACAGCGACGAAGGCGTTGATCCGGTCGCCGAGGCCGATGTTTACATGGCCTACGGTCGTGATGCGCAGGCCGAGGAAATTCTCGTTGATGCGCTGAAGAGCGACCCGACGCGGCACGCCATTCATCTCAAGCTCCTGGAGATTTATTCCGGACGCAAGAACGCCAAGCAATTCGAAGCGCTGGCGACCGACTTTTATGCGCAGACGGGCGGCACCGGGACCGATTGGGAAGCCGCCGCGGCCATGGGCCGGGCGCTCGATCCGGACAACAAACTTTACGGCGGAGCCGGCTCCTCGGACCGGCAGGCGCCGACTGCCGCCGCGGCCATCGTGGCGTCCGACATCGTCTTGCCGGCGACCGAGGTGGAAAAGCTGCGTTCAACGGTCGCGCTGCCGGGCCAACTGGGACATCTGGCGGAATCGGCGCAAGACTTGAACCCGCCGCAGCCGGCGGCGCTCGATTTCGATCTCGACATCGGCGCGGGTGCCGCTCCCGAGGCGGTCCGCGCGCCGGCGCCGGTGCCGGCTTCGCTGGATTTCAACCTGGATATCGACGCGTCTCCCGCTCAGGCACCTGCGCCTGCGGTCGAGGCCAGCCATCTGGATTTCGATCTGGAGTTGCCGGAACTTGAAACGGCGCGGGTGGAAGAAATGCCCGCTGTCGCGTCGGCCGTTGAAGCCGGGCACGATATCGACTTCGAGTTCGATATCGATACGCCGTCGACAACTGCCCCGACCGTGCCGCCGCCGAAGGCGCCGAGCTTTGATTTGTCGTCGATCGATCTGGAACTTGACGACCCTCGCGTCGACAGCCAGGAATCGTCGCCGGCGCAAGCCGATGAAGACAATCCCGATGTGGCCACGAAACTCGAGCTTGCCCAGGCGTACGAGGAAATGGGCGACAAGGAAGGCGCGCGCGAATTGCTGCAGGAAGTGCTGCACGAAGGGGGAGGCCGGCAACAGCAGGCGGCGCGCGATAGGTTGGCGGCGCTCGGCGGCTGACTTTCGCCGATAGGGGCGAGCGGCGCGGCGCCAGCCACGCCGCGTCTTCGTAGTGGCGGGGTAACGAATGAGTACGTCATGGCATCCTGCGGCGCTTCTTGCCCTGTGGCTGGGATTCGTCATCCTGCTGCAGCCGTTCGCGGCAACGGGTCTGGCCATAACGACATTGCTGGTGCTGCCGCTGGCGCTGCACGGCGCAGGCGAGACGACTCGCAAGCTGTTGTTCCGAACGCGCTGGCTGTTGCTGACCATCGCCGTCCTGTTCGCTTTCGCCACCCCGGGCGAGAAGCTGCCGCGACTCCTGGGCGAGGCGGGCATGACCTGGGACGGTCTCCACCAAGGCCTCGAGCATGTGCTGCGGCTGGTGCTCATGCTGGCCGCGCTCGCCTTGCTGCACAAACGGCTGGGCAATGACGGCATCGTGACCGGACTGCACTGGCTGCTGACACCCCTTGCCGATTGGCGCGATCTGCGACAGCGCGTCGTCGTCCGGCTGATGCTGGTCCTGGACCACGTGGACAACGCGGCGCCTGGACATTGGCGCGGCTGGCTGACCGAAGATGACGCGGCGGGCGCCGATCGGTTGACGCTCTCGGTACGGCCGACCAGGCTGCGCGACTGGGTTGCCTTCATGGCGGTGGCGGCGGCGCTGATCATCGTCTTCAGGCCATGAGAATCGCCATCGGTGTCGAGTACGACGGTTCGACATTTGCCGGCTGGCAATCCCAGGCGCACGGCAACACCGTTCAGGATGTTCTGGAGCGCGCCTTGAGCCAGGTGGCGGCTGCGCCGATCAGAATCTTCTGCGCCGGTCGCACCGACGCCGGCGTGCACGCCCTGTCGCAGGTGGCTCACTTCGACGTGCAAGCCGATCGACCCCTGTCGGCCTGGGTGCGAGGCGTCAATGCCCATTTGCCACCGGCGGTCGCCGTGCGTTGGGCCGTAGCCGTGGCCGACGCGTTTCACGCCAGGTTCTCGGCAACATCCCGTCGCTACCGCTACCTGCTCCTCAACCGCGCGGTGCGCCCGGCGCTGCTGAGCGGCAAGGTCGGATGGTTCCATCTGCCGCTCGATGCCGCGACCATGGCGGCCGGCGCGCAACATCTGCTCGGCGAACATGATTTCACGGCTTTTCGCGCGGCCGAATGCCAGGCCAAGTCGCCCGTCAAGCATCTCCATCGAGCAACGGTGACGCGCCGTGATGATCTCGTCGTGCTCGAATTCCAGGCCAACGCTTTTCTCCACCACATGGTGCGCAATCTGGTCGGCGCGCTGGTCTACATCGGCAAGGGCAGCCGTCCGCCGGAATGGATGGGTGAATTGCTCGCCGGACGGGATCGCGCGTGCGCGGCACCTACTTTCGATGCTGCCGGACTATACTTTGTCGGTGCCGACTACGATGCTCGCTGGGGCCTGCCGCAAGGCGACGTCGGGGTGCAAGTGCCCGACATTGCGGACTGCCAGCCATGACCCGGACGCGCGTCAAGATCTGCGGCATCACCCGCCCGGACGATCTGGATGCCGTGCTGGCGGCCGGCGCCGATGCCGTTGGCTTTGTGTTCCATCCCCCCAGCCCGCGCTTCGTGGACCGCCGCCGCGCCGCCGCGCTCGTCAAGCGCGTGCCCCCGTTTGTCGCGCGCGTCGGATTGTTCGTCAACACGGAGCCGGCAACAGTGGCCGAGGTGCTGGCGACCGTACCCTTGGATGTGCTGCAGTTCCATGGCGACGAAGATGCTCGCTACTGCGAACAGTTCTCGAAGACCTACATCAAGGCGGCCCGCGTGGCGCCAGGGCTGAATTTGGTAGAATTCGCCCGCACTTTCGCATCGGCTCAAGGGATCCTGCTGGATGCCTATGTCGAAAGTTATGGAGGCGCCGGCAAGACTTTCGACTGGTCATTGGTCCCTGAATCGCTGCCCTTACCGATGGTGCTTTCCGGTGGCTTGACCGCCGACAACGTCGGCGAGGCGATTCGCAGGGTGCACCCTTGGGCCGTCGATGTCAGCAGCGGTGTCGAGTCAGCCAAGGGCATCAAGGATGCCAGCAAGATTGCCGCGTTCGTCGCGGCGGTAAGAAGCGCAGATGCCCGATAGCAGCTACAGATTACCGGACGCCGAGGGACACTTTGGCAAGTACGGCGGCGTGTTCGTCGCCGAGACCCTGATTCCGGCCCTCGACGAGTTGCGGCAAGCCTACGATGCGGCCAAGGCGGATCCCGCGTTTCGCGCCGAATACGAGTACGAACTCAGTCACTATGTCGGCCGGCCCAGCCCGATCTACCATGCCCGTCGCTGGTCGGATACCCTGGGCGGCGCGCAAATCTACCTCAAGCGGGAAGATCTCAATCACACCGGCGCGCACAAGGTGAACAACTGCATCGGCCAGGCGCTGCTGGCGCGGCGCATGGGCAAGCCGCGCGTGATCGCCGAAACCGGTGCCGGGCAGCACGGCGTCGCCACGGCGACCGTCGCCGCGCGCTACGGCATGGCATGCGTCGTTTATATGGGCAGCGAGGACGTCAGGCGCCAAGCGGCCAACGTCTATCGCATGAAGCTGCTGGGCGCCAAAGTCGTGTCGGTCGAATCCGGCTCGAGGACGCTCAAGGATGCGCTCAACGAAGCCATGCGCGACTGGGTCACCAATATCGCCGACACCTTCTACATCATCGGTACCGTCGCCGGCCCGCACCCCTACCCGATGATGGTGCGCGACTTCCAGAAGATCATCGGCGAGGAGTGTCTGGCGCAGATGCCCGAGCTGGCGGGACGCCAGCCGGATGCCGTGATTGCCTGCGTGGGCGGCGGCTCGAATGCGATGGGAATTTTCCATGCCTATATTCCGCGCCATGAGGTGCGCCTGATCGGCGTCGAGGCAGCCGGGCACGGGCTGGCCACCGGCCGGCATGCCGCCTCGCTGACCGCCGGGCGGCCGGGCGTGCTGCACGGCAACCGCACCTACCTGCTGCAAGACGAGAACGGCCAGATCATCGAGACGCACTCCGTGTCGGCCGGGCTGGACTACCCGGGCGTCGGCCCCGAGCATGCCTGGCTCAAGGACGCCGGCCGCGCGGAATACGTAACGATCACCGACGACGAGGCGCTGCAGGCCTTTCACGATCTCTGCAAGTACGAAGGCATCATTCCGGCGCTGGAATCGAGCCACGCCCTCGCTCATGCGGCCAAACTGGCGCCGACGCTGGCCAGGGACAAGGTGCTGCTGGTCAATCTTTCCGGGCGCGGCGACAAGGACATGCATACCGTGGCGGAAAAATCGGGGATACAGTTCTGATGTCGCGCATCGCTCAGGTTTTCGCCCGGCTCAAGTCGCAAGGCCGCAAGGCATTGATTCCGTTCATTACCGCCGGCGATCCGGAGCCGGGCCTGACGCTGCCGTTGATGCGGGCGCTGGTCGCGGGGGGCGCCGACATCATCGAACTTGGTGTGCCGTTCTCCGATCCGATGGCCGACGGTCCGACCATCCAGCGCGCCTCCGAGCGGGCGCTCGCCTACGGCACGAGCTTGCGCACCGTGCTCGCCATGGTTCGGGAGTTCCGCAAACAGGATGGCGCGACGCCCGTGGTGCTGATGGGCTACGCCAATCCGATCGAGGCCTACGGTCAGGCCGAATTTGCGGCCGATGCCGCGCTGGTGGGCGTGGACGGCGTGCTGGTGGTCGACTATCCCCCTGAGGAATGCGCGGAATTCTCGGCGCTGCTGAAACAGCGCGGCCTCGATCCCATTTTCCTGCTGGCGCCCACGTCGACCGATCAACGCATTAGCGAGGTCGCCGCCGCTGGCGGCGGCTATATCTACTACGTATCGCTGACGGGCGTCACCGGTTCGGCCAAGTTGGATCTCGACGAGGTGGCCCGGCGCATTCCCGCGATCCGGGCACGGGTCGGCATGCCTATCGGCGTCGGCTTCGGCATTCGCGACGGCCAAACCGCCGCGCGTATCGCCGCGCTGGCGGACGGCGTGGTGGTGGGGAGCCGCATCATCGAGGAAGTCGAGCAATCGTCGCCCGATGAGGCGCCGCGCCGCGTGACCGCGCTGCTGGCGGATATTCGCCAGGCCATGGATGCGGGAGTAAGGTAATGGCGCCCGCGCCTATTTCATCCGCCGCCCCCACGGGGGATACCGCCGCCTTCGGGGCGGCCCATCAGGAGGCTCAGCCATGAGTTGGTTGCAGAAGCTCTTGCCGCCCAAGATCAAGCGCAGCGAGGGCGCGCGCAAGTCGGTGCCCGAGGGCCTCTGGACCAAGTGCCCGGCCTGCGAGGCGGTGCTGTATGCCTCGGATCTCGACAACAACCAGGGCGTCTGTCCCAAGTGCGGCCATCATCATCGCCTGCGCGCCCGTGCCCGGCTCGACCTCTTGCTCGATCCGGAAGGGCGGTTCGAAATCGGCGCCGAAGTGGTGCCCACGGACCCGCTCAAGTTCAAGGACGGTCGCCGTTATCCCGAGCGCCTGGTCGCCGCCAACGAGGAGACCGGCGAAGCCGACGCGCTCGTGGTCATGCAGGGCGCGATCAGGGCCGTGCCGGTGGTCGTGGCCTGCTTCGAATTCGATTTCATGGGCGGCTCGATGGGGTCGGTGGTCGGTGAGAAGTTCGTGCGCGGCGTGCGGGCCGCCATCGAGCAGCAGGCGCCTTTCGTCTGCTTTACCGCCAGCGGCGGCGCGCGGATGCAGGAAGGCTTGCTTTCACTGATGCAGATGGCCAAGACCACGGCGGCGGTCACGCAACTGGCGGAACACAAGCTGCCGTTCATCACGGTGCTGACCGATCCGACCATGGGCGGCGTGTCGGCCAGCTTTGCCTTCGTCGGCGACGTCGTGATCGCCGAGCCGGGCGCCCTGATCGGCTTCGCCGGGCCGCGCGTCATCGAGCAGACGGTGCGCGAGAAGTTGCCCGAAGGTTTCCAGCGCGCGGAGTTCCTGCTCGACAAGGGCGCCATCGACATGATCATCGACCGGCGCCAGCTCCGCGACAAGCTGGTGTCGCTGCTGACGCTGCTGCAGCGGGTACCCGCGGTGCAATGAACCTCGACGACTGGCTGGCGTTCATCGAGCGCCAGCATGCGAGGCCGATCGAACTCGGCCTCGAGCGCGTTCGTCTGGTCGGCGCGGCCCTCGGCCAGCGCAAGACCTGTCCCGTCATCCTCGTCGGCGGCACCAACGGCAAGGGCTCGACCTGCGCCATGCTCGAGCGCATCCTGCTGTGCGCCGGCTACCGCGTCGGCCTCTACACATCGCCGCACCTGATCCGCTACAACGAGCGCGTCCGCATCGACGGCCGGCCAGTCGACGACGAAGCCTTGTGCGAAGGCTTTGCCCGCGTCGAACACGCGAGAGTCAGTCGTGGCGGCACGCCGCCCGTGGCCCTGACCTACTTCGAATACGGCACGCTGTGCGCCTGGGAAGTGTTCGCCAAGCAGCCGCTCGATGCCATCATTCTCGAAGTCGGTCTGGGCGGCCGGCTCGATGCCACCAATAGCCACGATGCCGATGTCGCGATCGTCACCGCGGTCGATCTCGACCACATGGATTATCTCGGGCCGACGCGCGAGGAGATCGGTTTCGAAAAAGCCGGCATCTTCCGTGCCGACCGGCCGGCCATTTGCGGCGATGCCGATCCGCCGGCGAGCCTGCGCGATCATGCGCGGGCGATCGGCGCCGAGTTGCAAGTGCTGGGCCGCGACTTCGGCCATGCGCGCCAGGAACAACAGTGGCAGTACTGGGGCCCGGGCGGCCGACGGAGCGGCCTGGCCTTCCCGGCGTTGCGGGGCCCGCGCCAGCTCGACAACGCCGCTTGCGCGCTGGCCGCGCTCGACGCCTTGCGCGGCAGCCTGCCGGTGGCGATGCAGGATATCCGTCGCGGCCTGTTGACGGTCGAACTGGCGGGAAGATTCCAGGTCTTGCCCGGCCGGCCGACGGTGGTGCTCGACGTCGCCCACAACCCGCAGGCGGCGCGCGTGCTGGCGGCCAATCTCGGCGACATGGCGTTTCATCCGGTCACCTGGGCGGTGTTCGGCATGATGCGGGACAAGGATGTGGCCGGCGTCGTCGAGGCGATGCGTCACCGCGTCGACCGCTGGCTACCGGCGACGCTGCCGACGCCGCGCGGCGCCACCGGCGCGGAACTCGCGCAGGTGCTGTCCTCGACGGGGATCGCGAACCGTCCGCCCGCCTTCGCGTCGGCGGCCGATGCCTTCGCTCACGCCCGGAGCCAGTCGAATGAAAATGATAGAATCGTCGTGTTCGGATCGTTTCTTACCGTGGCCGATGTGCTGCGCGCCTTGGGGCGTGCGGCCAGCTGAAGGATCATGCCGCAAGACGAAAAAGTCGTATCCCTCGACGGCCAGTTGGAACTGAAAAAACGGGCGCGGCGGCGCCTGGTCGGCGCGGCGGCCCTGGCGCTGCTGGCCGCCGTGATTCTGCCGATGGTGATGGATCACGAACCGCGCCAGCCCGCGCAGGATGTGCAGATCACCATTCCCAGCCGCGAAGACCAGGGACTGGCCGCGCGGGTGCTGACCGGCAAGCCGGCCGCGACGCCTCTGCCGCCGGCCGCTCCGGCCAAGCCCGAGGCGGCGCCGGAAGACGCCAAGTCCGGCGAATCCCGCACTGCCGAGTCGAAGACCGCGGCCAAACCGGAGCCGACCCCCGAGCCCAAAGCCGAGGAAAAACTCCCCGCGAAACCCATGGACAAACCGGCGGTCAAGCCGGCCGCCAAGCCGGTCGACAAGCCGGTCGACAAGCCGGCGCCGGACAAGGCCGAGGAAGCCCGGGCCTTGGCGGCGCTGGCCGGCGCGGCGCCGGCCGCCGACGATTCTTGGGTCGTGCAGCTGGGCGCCTACAAGGAAGAAGGGCGGGTCAAGCTCCTGTTGTCCAAGGTCAAGCAGTTGGGGCTGCCCGCCTTTACCGAAAACGTCGAGACGCCGCAGGGGGCGCGCACGCGGGTTCGGGCCGGGCCGTTCAAGACCCGCGAAGCCGCCGACAAGGCCAGGGAGCGCATTGCCAAGATCGGCGTCGACGGACCGGTGGCCAGGAAATAAGTGACGGTCTTCGATTACGCCGTGCTCGGCGTGGTGGCGGCATCGGCCGCCTTGGGTTTCTGGCGGGGCGTGGTCGGCGAAGTGCTGGCGCTGGTCGCCTGGATCGCGGCCTTCTTGGCGGCGCGGGCCTGGGCGGAAACCGTCGGCGCGGGCCTGGCCGGGATGGTGTCGGAGCCTGTGTTGCGTTACGCTGCCGGCTTCGCGATCGCGCTGGTCGGCGTGCTGGTGTTGTTTGCCGTCGGGCGCCGCTTGTTGTCGGCCATGCTGCGGGCGGCCGGCCTTGGCTTGGCCGATCGCGTGCTGGGCGCCGGTTTCGGCGTGGCGCGGGGGCTGTTGATCGTGCTGGTGGCGGTGCTGCTGGCCGGTATGACGGCCCTGCCCAAAAGTCAGTGGTGGCGGGACGCCAGGCTGGCGCCGCCGCTGGAAACGGCGGTGATCGCGGCCAAGCCCTGGTTGCCGGAGCAGGTGGGTAGAAGAGTTCATTATCGTTAGCGTTCGATTCAGGCAGAGGGTGGTTCCAACATGTGCGGCATCTTGGGTGTCGTTGCGACGACGCCGGTAAGTCAGATCCTTTACGATGGGCTGCAGGTGCTTCAGCACCGCGGCCAGGATGCGGCCGGCATCGCCACCGAGGACGAAGGGCGTTTCCACATGCACAAGGGCCCGGGCATGGTGCGCGACGTGTTTCGCACGCGCAACATGCGCAACCTGTTGGGCAACTGGGGCATCGGCCATTGCCGATATCCCACCGCCGGATCGGCCCACAGCGCCGCCGAGGCGCAGCCTTTCTACGTCAATTCGCCGTTCGGCCTGATGCTGGCCCACAACGGCAACCTGACCAACGCCGACCAGCTCAAGCGCGACATGTTCCTGCAGGATCTGCGGCACATGAACACCAACTCCGATTCGGAGGTGCTGCTCAACGTGCTGGCGCACGAGCTTCAGGCCGCGTCCACCAAATACCAGGTCGACGCCGAGACCATCTTCAAGGCGGTGGCCGGCCTGCATCGCCGGGTGCGGGGCGCCTATGCGGTGGTGGCGATGATCGCCGGCTACGGCCTGCTGGCCTTCCGCGATCCCTTCGGCATCCGGCCGCTGGTGATCGGCCGGAACGAAGCGCCCGGCGGCACGGAGTACCTGCTGGCGTCGGAAAGCGTCGCGCTCGACACGCTCGGGTTCAAGGTCCTGCGCGATGTCGAGCCGGGCGAAGCGGTGCTGATCGACCGCCAAGGCAATTTCGTCAGCCGCCAATGCGCGGAGCGCACCCTGCATGCGCCCTGCATGTTCGAATACGTCTATCTGGCCCGGCCGGATTCGCTGCTGGACGGCATCTCCGTCTATGAGACGCGCGTCAAGATGGGCGAGTACCTGGCCGACAAGATTCAACACACCATGCCGCACCTGGCCATCGATTCGGTGATTCCGATTCCCGATTCCAGCCGCCACGCCGCCATGGAGCTGGCCGCCAAGCTCGGCCTGCCCTACCGCGAAGGCTTCGTCAAGAACCGCTACATCGGCCGCACCTTCATCATGCCGGGCCAGGCGACGCGCAGGAAGTCGGTGCGCCAGAAACTCAACGCCATCGCCCAGGAATTCCGCGGCAAGAACGTGCTGCTGGTCGACGATTCCATCGTGCGCGGCACCACGAGCAAGGAAATCATCCAGATGGCGCGCGAAGCCGGCGCCAAGAAAGTCTATTTCGCCTCGGCCAGTCCGCCGGTGCGCTACCCGAACGTCTATGGCATCGACATGCCGACGCGCTCCGAACTGATCGCCGCCTTCCGCAGCGACGAGGAAATCTGCCGCGAAATCGGCGCCGACGCGCTGGTCTACCAGGATCTCGAGGCGCTCAAGGCGGCGGTGCGCTCGGTCAATCCGGCCATCACGCAGTTCGATACTTCGTGCTTCGACGGCCAGTACATCACTGGCGACGTGTCCACCGACTATCTTGCCAGCATCGAGCAAGCGCGCGGCAAACCGGCGCACAGCGTACCCGAGGATGCCGAGGGGCAGCTGGATCTCAACCTGGTCTCCGCCGACGATTGAGGGGGCAATGAAGGACGACTATCAGATCGACACCCTGGCGGTACGCGCCGGCCAGGAACGCAGCCAGTTCGGCGAACATGCCGAAGCGCTCTACCTCACGTCCAGTTTCGTCTTCCAGAATGCCGCGCAGGCCGCCGCCCGCTTCTCCGGCGGCGAAGCCGGCATGGTTTACGCACGCTTCTCCAACCCGACCGTCGCCGTCATGCAGGAACGCCTGGCGGCGCTGGAGGGCGCCGAAGCCTGCATCGCGACATCGAGCGGCATGTCGGCCATCCTGGCCACGGTCATGGCGCTGCTCAAGGCCGGCGACCACGTGGTGGCGTCGCGCGCCATCTTCGGCGCCACCCAGCAGCTGTTCGGCAACGTGTTCACCCGGTTCGGCATCGACACCACCTTCGTCGCCGGCAACCGGCCGGAAAGTTTCCGTGCCGCCATGCGCCCGAACACGCGCCTGGTGTTCATCGAAACGCCGTCCAATCCGCTCACCGAGGTCTACGACATTGCCGCCCTGGCCGGGGTCGCGCACGATGGTGGGGCCCTGCTGGCCGTGGATAACTGCTTCTGCACGCCCATCCTGCAACGGCCGCTGCAACTCGGCGCCGACCTGGTGATCCACTCCGCCACCAAGTATCTCGACGGCCAGGGCCGCGTGCTCGGCGGCGCCGTTTGCGGGCCGAAGGCGCCCATGGAGGAAGTGTTCAAGTTTCTGCGCACCGGCGGCCCGTCGATCTCGCCCTTCAACGCCTGGGTGATCCTCAAGGGACTGGAGACCCTGAAGATTCGCATGCAGGCGCAGTCGGCGAGCGCGCTGGAACTGGCCCGGCGCCTGGAAGCGCACCCGAAGGTGGAACGCGTCTACTATCCGGGCCTGCCTTCGCATCCGCAGCATGAACTGGCCCTGCGGCAACAGGCCAGCGGCGGCGCCATCGTCGCTTTCGAGGTCAAGGGCGGCCGGGCGGAAGCCTGGCGCGTCGTCGATCACTGCCAGCTGCTGTCGATCACCGCCAATCTCGGCGACACCAAGACCACCATCACCCATCCGGCATCGACCACGCACGGCCGCATCAGCGCCGAGGCGCGCGCCGAGGCCGGTATCGAGGAAAGCCTGCTGCGCGTCGCTGTCGGCCTGGAGGCATTGGACGACATCGAAGGCGATTTGCAACGCGGCCTCGCCACGCTCTGAGAAAAGTCAGGCGTGGCGGCCCGCCGGTGGTACACTGCGCGCCGCGCGGGTCCTTATCAGTCATTGCCCGCGCGTCGCGATAAGACTTTCCTTTCCCGCGTTTCACCCCACAAGCGTTTCCGCCTCGACTGGTTCGTGCCACGTTGCACGCAGGGCCGATTCCAGGAGCATTTCATGCATTTCACCGACCTCGGCCTTGCCGCCGAGATTCTGCGTGCCATTGCCGAGCAGGGCTACGACACGCCTACGCCCATCCAGGCCCAGGCCATTCCGGTCGTGCTCGAAGGCCGCGACTTGATGGCCGCCGCCCAGACCGGTACCGGCAAGACCGCCGGCTTCACCCTGCCGATCCTGCAACTGCTGTCCACGCGCAACGCCGGCCTGTCGCTCAAGCGCTTCAAGCCGCGCTGCCTGGTGCTGGTGCCGACGCGCGAGCTGGCCGTGCAGGTGCACGACAGCGTGCGTACTTACGGCCGCCATGTGCGCCTCAAGTCCACCGCCATTTACGGCGGCGTCGGCATGGGCGCGCAGTTGTCGGCGCTGAAGAGCGGCGTCGACATCATCGTCGCCACGCCGGGGCGCTTGCTCGACCACATCGAGCAGCGCAGCGCCGATCTCTCCGGCATCGAGATCCTGGTGCTGGACGAAGCCGATCGCATGCTCGACATGGGCTTCATCCGCGACATTCGCCGCATCATCGCGCTGCTGCCAAAGAAGAAGCAGAGCCTGCTGTTCTCGGCCACGTTCTCCGACGAGATTCGCGGCCTGGCCAACGGCCTGCTCACCGATCCCGTCAGCGTCGAGGTGGCGCGTCGCAACGCGCCGGCCGAACTGGTCAGCCAGTCCGTCTACCATGTCGATCGCGACCGCAAGCGCGACCTGCTCATCCAGCTCATCGACGACCATGGCTGGCACCAGGTACTGGTGTTCACGCGCACCAAGCACGGCGCCGACGCGCTTTCGGACCGGCTCGGCAAGGCCGGCATCCGCTCGGCGGCGCTCCACGGCAACAAGAGCCAGAACCAGCGCCAGCGGGCGCTCGACGACTTCAAGCGCCTCAAGCTCAACGTGCTGGTGGCCACCGACATCGCCGCGCGCGGCATCGACATCGACGAGCTGCCGCACGTGGTGAACTACGAACTGCCCAACGTGCCCGAGGACTATGTGCATCGCATCGGCCGCACCGGCCGCGCCGGCAGCCGCGGCCAGGCCGTGTCGCTGGTGTGCGTGGACGAGCACAAGTTGCTGCGCGATATCGAGCATCTGTTGAAGCGCGATATCGAGAAGAAAGTGCAGCCGGGTTTCGAGCCCGATCCGAGCATCAAGCCGCAGCCGATCCAGAAGCCCCGCACCGGCGCGCGGCAGGCCCCGCCGTCCCGGTCGGCGCCACGGAACAAGCCCGCCCACGGGGGCCGGCCGAGCGCGCACGCCAAGCCTGCCAGCCACCATACCGGGCAGCGTCACCGCTGACGAAAGCGCCAGGCATGCAAGGCATGCGCGTCGCCCATCTCCGTGCGCGCTTGGCGGACCAAGGCGCCAAGCCGGGGCATATCGAGGCGCTGCTGCGGTCCTGGGCCCACGCCCGGCCGCTCGAGGGCTTCGAGCCCGCCCAGGCGCCGCCGAAAGCGGTGCGCGGCGCCTTGCCGGGGCTGACTTTCGAGCTGCAATCGCTGGCATGCGTGCGCGCCGAGCATCCCAGCGAGGACGGTTCCTCGCGGCGGCTGGTGGCGTTCGCGGACGGCCAGACGGTGGAAAGCGTGCTGCTGCCGCGCGGCGGCGTGTGCGTGTCGACGCAGATCGGCTGTGCGGTGGGCTGCACTTTCTGCATGACCGGCCAGGGCGGCCTGCTGCGCCAGCTCGGCAGCGCCGAGATCGTCGCCCAGGTGGTGCTCGCGCGCCAGCGGCAAGCGGTGAAAAAAGTCGTGTTCATGGGCATGGGCGAGCCGGCGCACAACCTGGACAACGTGCTCGAAGCCATCGAACTGCTCGGCACCGCCGGCGGCATCGGCCACAAGAACCTGGTCTTCTCCACCGTGGGCGACCGCCGCGCGTTCGAGCGCCTGCCCCAGGGCCGGGTCAAGCCGGCGCTGGCGTTGTCGCTGCACTCGACCAAGGCGGAACTGCGCGAACGGCTGCTGCCGCGCGCGCCGCGCATCGAACCGCAAGAACTCGTCGAGCTGGCCGACGACTACTGCCGCGCCACGGGCTATCCGATCCAGTACCAATGGACGCTGCTGGAAGGCGTGAACGACGGCGACGATGAACTCGACGGCATGGTGCGCCTGCTCAAGGGCAAGTATGCCGTCATGAACCTGATTCCCTACAACGAGATCGACGGGGCGGGCTTCAAGCGGCCATCGGCCGAACGGGCGGCGGCGATGTCGCTGCATCTCTACCGTCACGGCATCCTCGCCAAGTTGCGCCAGTCGGCAGGCCAGGACGTCGCCGGTGGCTGCGGACAGTTGCGGGCGCGCACCTGCGCCGGCGCATCCTCGAGCGAGAGCGGGGCCGCGACGTGAAATCGAGGAGCATCGACGGTCTCGCCCGCCGCTTGGGCCCGGGTCTGATCACCGGGGCCGCCGACGACGATCCCAGCGGCATCGCCACGTATTCGCAAGCGGGCTCGCAGTTCCGTTTCGGCCTGGTCTGGACGCTGCTGCTGACGACGCCGCTGATGATCGGCATCCAGATGCTCTCGGCGCGCATCGGCTGGGTGACGGGCGAGGGGCTGGGGGCCAACATCGCCAAGCTATGCCCGCGCTGGCTGACCTTCGTCCTGATCGGCTTGCTGGTGGTGGCGAACACCATCAACATCGCTGCCGACCTCAGCGCCATGGGCGAAGCCGTGCGACTGCTGGTCGGCGGCCACGTGGCGCCGTACATCGTCGGCTTCGGCCTGTTGTCGATCGCCGGCCAAGTGTATTTCTCCTACGAGGGCACGGTGCGCATCCTCAAGTGGCTGACGCTGGCGCTGTTCGCCTACGTCGCCGTCGTCCTGTCGGTCGCGATTCCCTGGCGGCAGGTCGCCGTGGAATCTCTCATGCCATGGCGCTATCTGCCGGCGGAAACCTCGGTCGGCGACTATGCGGCGCTCGTCGTTGCCGTGCTGGGCACGACCATCAGCCCCTATCTGTTTTTCTGGCAGGCCGCGCAGGAGGTCGAGGACAGTCGGCGGCGGCCCGAAACGGCCGAGTTGCGCGGGCATCCCGCCTACGCCGCCGAGCACCTCTGGCGCATCAAGGAGGACACCTACGTCGGCATGCTCTTTTCCAACGCCATCGCCTTGTGCATCGTGCTCGCCACCGCGGTGACGCTGAACGAGCACGGCATCACTCACATCCTGACGGCGGCGCAGGCCGCCGAAGCCTTGCGTTCGCTTGCCGGCGAGTTCGCCTTCGCCATCTTCGCGCTGGGCATCATCGGCACGGGCTTGCTGGCCGTGCCCGTGCTGGCCGGGTCCGCCGCCTTCGCGGTCAGCGAGATCTTCGGCTGGAAAGCGGGCTTGTCACACGGCTTTCACGAGGCCCGCGGGTTTTACGCCATCATCATCACCGCGACCATGATCGGCGCGATCATCGGATCGGTCGAGGTGGATCCGATCCGGGCGCTGGTGATCAGCGCCATCGTGAATGGCGTCATTTCCGTGCCGATCATGGTGGTCATGATGCGCATCGGCCAGTCGTCTAGCATCATGGGCGAGCTGACGATGACGCGGCGCCATCGCCTGTTCGGCTGGGCCGCCACCGGCGTCATGGCGCTGGCGGTCGCCTTCATGCTCTTGACGATGTTCTGATCGGCGATGCCGGCGTCGGCGCACCGATGCCGCCATGGCGGCATCAGGCGCCGATGGCCACCCAGCGGCAGCCGGTTGAGTCCGCCGCCAAGGCGTTGCCGGTTTCGCCCCAGTCGCCGAGCACCCAGCGCTCGCAGTTGCGGCCATCGACAATGTGCTCGTGCCTGGCTTGCCGGTGCGTGTGGCCGTGGATGATGCGGCTGGCGCCATGGGTGCGAAAGGCCGCGGCGATCGCTTCGGCGTTGGCGTCCATCAGTGCGTGGGGCTTGCCGTCCTTGGCGGTTTCGCTGCGCTGGCGCAGCGCCTCGATCTGCCGCCGGCGCTCGGCCAGCGGCAGGGCGAGAAATTCGCGCTGCCAGCGCGGGTCGCGCACCGTTGCGCGGAAGGCGAGATAGTCGGTGTCGTCGGTGCACAAGGTATCGCCGTGCAGCAGCAGCGTCGCGGTGCCGGCAAGCGCGATGACCGTGGCTTCCGGGAGCAAAGTCAGCCGTGACGATGCGGCGAACCGTTCGCCGATCAGGAAGTCGCGGTTGCCGGCGATGAAGAAAGTATCGGCCTCGACGGCCGCCAGGGCCTCGCAGACGCGGCGGTTGAACGGGTCGTCGAGGTCGTCGTCGCCCGCCCAGTAGTCGAACAGGTCGCCGAGGATGTAGAGCGCCTGCGCCTGCCGCACCGGCCCCGACAGAAAGTCGAGAAAGCGGTCGGCCGTTTCCGGCCTGCGGGCCGTCAGGTGCAGGTCGGAAACGAACAGGGTCGGCGGCGTCGGCAATGCGTCAGCAAACTTCGGCGCGCTGAATCACCACGTCCTCGGCCGGCACGTCCTGGTGGAAGCCGCTGCGGCCGGTCTTGACGCCCTTGATCTTGTCGACCACGTCCATGCCTTCGGCGACGCGGCCGAATACGCAGTAACCCCAGCCGTCCTGCCCCGGATAATCGAGGAAGCCGTTGTCGGCGACGTTGATGAAGAACTGCGCGCTGGCGGAATGCGGATCGGAGGTGCGCGCCATGGCGATGCTGCCGCGCGCGTTCTTCAGGCCGTTCTTGGCCTCGTTTTCCACCGACGCGCGGGTCGGCTTCTGCTTCATGCCCGGCTCGAAGCCGCCGCCCTGGATCATGAAGCCGTCGATGACGCGGTGGAAGACGGTGTTGTCGTAATGCCCGGCCTCGACGTAGGCGACGAAGTTGGCGACGGTCTTCGGCGCCTTGTCGGCGTCGAGCTCGAGGGCGATGACGCCGTGGTTGGTGTGCAGCTTGATCATGGACAGGCTCCTATTTGGTGTCGGTGAGCAGTTTCACGGATTCGATGACGACGGCCGTCGTCGGCACGTTCTGATGGCCGCCGGCATTGCCGGTGGACACTTTGGCGATCTTCTCGACCACGTCCATGCCCTTGGTGACCTTGCCGAACACGGCATAGCCCCAGCCGTCGCGGCTCGGGTAGTCGAGGAAGGCGTTGTTCTTGAGGTTGATGAAGAACTGCGCGCTGGCCGAATGCGGATCGGCCCGGCGCGCCATGGCCAGCGTGCCGGTCTCGTTCTTCAGGCCGTTCTTGGCCTCGTTCTCGATCGGTGCGCGCGTGGTTTTTTCCTTCATGCCCGGCTCGAAGCCGCCGCCCTGGATCATGAAGTCCGGAATGACGCGGTGGAACACCGTGCCGTTGTAGAAGCCTTCCTTGACGTACTGCATGAAGTTGGCCACCGTCTTCGGCGCCCGCGCCTCGTCGAGCTCGACGACGATGGTGCCGAGGTTGGTCTTCATCTCGACGGTCGGGTTGGCCGCCCAGGCCGGCAGGGCGACGGGCAGCGACAGAGCCAGCGAGGCCGCCAGCGCAAGCAGTTTTTTCATCGACAGTTCTCCAGAACGCTCATGTAGGGTTGATGCCGCTCGAGGGCGGATCGGCAAGGCGGGATGGCCTGGATGGTATACTCCGCGCCGCTCCTGCCCACTCCTGCCGATCGGGCGGCGATTCTACCAACAAGCCATCCGCATGGCCAACGCCAGCGCCGGTTTCGTGCCTCTTTCCGCCATGCTCAAGCTTTACAATTCTCTCGCCCGCGAACTCCAGGACTTCCGCCCGATCGAACCGGGGCGGGTGCGCATGTATGTCTGCGGCATGACCGTCTACGACTACTGCCATCTCGGCCATGCGCGCGTCATGGTGGTGTTCGACATGGTGACGCGCTGGCTGCGCGCCTCCGGCTATCAGGTCACCTACGTGCGCAACATCACCGACATCGACGACAAGATCATCAAGCGCGCCGGCGAGAACGGCGAGTCGATCCGTGCGCTCACCGACCGCTTCATCGCCTTCATGCACGAGGACGCCGCCGCGCTGGGCGTGCTCAAGCCCGATGCCGAGCCGCGCGCCACCGAATACGTGCCGCAGATGCTCGGCATGATCGGCGACTTGGAGAAGAACGGCTACGCCTACGTGGCGGCGAACCGCGACGTCTGCTACTCGGTGCGCAAGTTCGCGGGCTATGGCAAGCTCTCCGGCAAGTCGCTCGAGGATCTGCGCGCCGGCGAGCGCGTCGATGTCGCCGCCGGCAAGCAGGATCCGCTCGACTTCGTGCTCTGGAAGGGCGCCAAGGAGGCCGAGCCCGACGAGGCGAAGTGGCCATCGCCCTGGGGTACCGGCCGGCCGGGCTGGCACATCGAATGTTCGGCGATGAGCTCGCAACTGCTCGGCAGGCACTTCGACATCCACGGCGGCGGCCAGGACCTGCAGTTCCCCCATCACGAGAACGAAATCGCCCAGAGCGAAGGCGCCCACGGCTCGACCTTCGTCAATTACTGGATGCACAACGGCTTCGTGCGCGTCGACGACGAGAAGATGTCCAAGTCGCTCGGCAATTTCTTCACCATCCGCGAGGTGCTGAAGCAATACGACGCCGAGGTGGTGCGCTTCTTCATCCTGCGCGCCCACTACCGCAGCCCGCTCAACTATTCGGACGCGCACCTCGATGACGCCAAGCATGCCCTGACCCGGCTGTACACGGCACTTAAAGGATTCGATGGCGAGGCGCCCGTGGACTGGAACGAGGCCCACGCGCAGCGTTTTCGCGCGGCCATGGACAACGACTTCGGCACGCCCGAGGCGGTCGCCGTGCTGTTCGACCTGGCGAGCGAGGTCAATCGCACTGGCGATGCGCAGCTGGCAGCGCAGCTCAAGGCGCTCGGCGGTGTGCTCGGCTTGCTGCAGCGGCCTGCGGTCGAATTCCTGCAAGCCGCGCCGGCAAGCGGGCTCGCCAATGAGGCGATCGACGCCATGATCGTCGCGCGAGCGGCGGCGAAGAAAGCGAAACACTTCGCCGAGGCCGATCGAATTCGCGATGAGTTGAAGGCGGCTGGAATCGTGCTGGAAGACGGCCCCGGCGGCACGACCTGGCGGCGGGCTTAAGGCCTGGTCTTACTTGCCCGAGTAGCGCTCCGGCCGGTTCTTGACCAGGTGCACACGGTCGCCTTCGATCATCGGCGGCTGCTGCGCGAACTCGAAAGTGCGCACCTGGCCGCTGTCCATGTTCACCGTGACGATATGGACGCTGTGCGTCTTCACGCGCTTTTCGACCTGGTGGCCGGCATAGGCGCCGCCGGCGACGCCGCCGATAGTCGCTAGCGTTTTGCCCGTACCGCCGCCGATCTGATGGCCAAGCAGGCCGCCCGCAACGCCGCCGGCCACCGCGCCCAGCCCGCTGCCCTTGCCCTCGCGGGTTTCCTGGCGTACCGAGCCGACGATGCCGCAATCGACCTTGCAGTCGTCGGCGATGGCGGATAGCGGTTGAAAGGCGGTCACGGCCAGCACCAGGCCGGCGGTCATCGTTTTGCGCATCGCGTTTCTCCTCGGGAACTGGCGACAGTAGCGCAAGTGTGCCTCAATACCACGCGAGCAGGCAATTGTCGGGCAAGCGCGGCGCTCCGCCACGGCTGACTTTGGGGGCGGCCTCAGCTGCCGAAGAAGTCCTTGACCTTGTCCATCCAGCTCTGCGCCTTCGGATTGTGCTTGGCCGAGTTGCCGCGGCTGATGTCCTCGAACTCGCGCAGCAGTTCCTTTTGGCGCTCGGTCAGGCTGACCGGCGTTTCGACGACGACATGGCAGAGCAGGTCGCCGTGCCCGATCGAGCGCACGCCCTTGATGCCCTTGCCGCGCAGGCGGAACACCTTGCCGGTCTGGGTTTCCGCCGGCACCTTGAGCTTGGCGACGCCGTCGAGCGTGGGAATTTCGATCTCGCCGCCGAGCGCGGCGGTGGTGAAGCTCACGGGCATCTCGCAGTGCAGGTCGTCGTGGTCGCGCTGGAACACCGCGTGCGGCTTGAGATGCACCTGCACGTAGAGGTCGCCCGCCGGGCCGCCGTTGACACCCGGCTCGCCCTCGCCGGACAAGCGGATGCGGTCGCCCTCGTCGATGCCGGCGGGAATCTTGACCGAGAGGGTCTTGTGCTGCTTGACGCGGCCCGCGCCGTGGCAGGTGCCGCAGGGGTCGGCGATGTAGCGGCCGGTGCCGTGGCACTTGGGGCAGGTCTGCTGGATCGAGAAGAAGCCCTGCTGCATGCGCACCTGGCCGTGGCCGCCGCAGGTCGGGCAGGTTTTCGGTTCCGAACCTTTCTTGGCGCCTGAACCATGACAAGTTTCGCACTCCGCCATGGTCGGAATGCGGATGCGCGTCTCGGTGCCGCGCGCCGCGTTCTCCAGGCTGACTTCGAGGTTGTAGCGCAGGTCGGCGCCGCGATAGACGTTCGAGCGACCCCCCCCTCCGCGGCCGCCGAAGATGTCGCCGAAGATGTCCGAGAAGGCATCGGCGAAGCCGCCCATGCCAGCCCCGCCCATGCCCGCGGCGGCAGGGTCGACGCCGGCATGACCGAATTGATCGTAGGCACTGCGCTTCTGCTTGTCCGAAAGAATCTCGTAGGCTTCCTTGGCTTCCTTGAACTGTTCCTCGGCCTTCGGATTGTCGGGATTCCGGTCCGGATGGAACTTCATGGCCAGCTTGCGGTAGACCTTCTTGATCTCGTCGTCGGACGCGTCGCGATTGACGCCGAGGACTTCGTAATAATCGCGTTTTGCCATGTATTCGTGATCCGGCTATTCAGTACGAAGGCCGAGCCAGGCGGCGGCGACGTCGCCCGCGTGACTCGGCCAGTTGAAACGGCGCGCTCGGTGGCGGCCGTGGTCCGGTTTAAGCCTTCTTGTCCTTCACTTCCGTGAACTCGGCGTCGACCACGTCGCCATCGTCTTTCCTGGCTTCGCCGCCGCCGGCATGGCTGCCGCCCGCACCGGCTCCGGCACCGCCTTCCGCCGCCTGCTGCTGGGCATAGACTTTCTCGCCCAGCTTCTGCGAGGCCATGGCCAGCGCCTGCGTCTTGGCTTCCATGGCGGCTTTGTCGTTGCCCTTGATGGCTTCCTCGGCTTCCTTGACGGCGGTCTCGATCTTCGCCTTTTCGTCGGCGTCGATCTTGTCGGCGTGCTCGGCCAGCGCCTTCTTCACGGAGTGCACCATGGCGTCGCACTGGTTGCGCGCGTCGACCAACTCGTGCGCCTTCTTGTCTTCCTCGGCGTGGGCCTCGGCATCGCGCACCATGGCCTGGATTTCCGACTCGGAGAGACCCGAGTTGGCCTTGATGGTGATCTTGTTCTCCTTGCCCGTGCCCTTGTCCTTGGCCGAGACGTGCAGGATGCCGTTGGCGTCGATGTCGAAAGTGACCTCGATCTGCGGCATGCCGCGCGGTGCCGGCGGGATGTCGGACAGGTTGAACTGGCCGAGGCTCTTGTTGCCGGTGGACATTTCACGCTCGCCCTGCAGCACGTGGATGGTCACGGCCGACTGATTGTCGTCGGCGGTCGAGAACACCTGGCTGGTCTTGGTCGGAATGGTCGTGTTCTTGGCGATCAGCTTGGTCATGACGCCGCCCAGCGTCTCGATGCCGAGCGACAGCGGGGTGACGTCGAGCAGCAGCACGTCCTTGACTTCGCCTTGCAGCACGCCGCCCTGGATGGCGGCGCCGACCGCGACGGCCTCGTCGGGGTTCACGTCCTTGCGCGGCTCCTTGCCGAAGAACTCCTTGACCTTTTCCTGCACCTTGGGCATGCGCGTCATGCCGCCGACCAGGATCACGTCGCCGATGTCGCCGACCTTGACGCCGGCGTCCTTGATGGCGGTGCGGCAAGGCTCGATGGTGCGCTCGATCAGCTCTTCCACCAGCGACTCGAACTTGGC
Organism: Betaproteobacteria bacterium; assembly: GCA_019136545.1. Classification (GTDB taxonomy): domain Bacteria; phylum Pseudomonadota; class Gammaproteobacteria; order Burkholderiales; family Rhodocyclaceae; genus Fen-999. The sequence goes on along the minus strand of JAGVUA010000132.1, from coordinate 972 downwards.
GCGGGTGATCTTCATGGTCAGGTGCTTCGGACCCGTGGCGTCGGCCGTGATGTAGGGCAGGTTGATCTCGGTCTGCATCGAGCTCGACAGTTCGATCTTGGCCTTTTCGGCGGCTTCCTTGAGCCGTTGCAGGGCCAGCACGTCGGCCTTGAGGTCGACGCCCTGTTCCTTCTTGAACTCGGTGACGATGTAGTCGATGACTCGCTGGTCGAAGTCCTCGCCGCCCAGGAAGGTATCGCCGTTGGTGGACAGCACCTCGAACTGGTGTTCGCCGTCAAGCTCGGCGATCTCGATGATGGAGATGTCGAAAGTGCCGCCGCCGAGGTCGTAGACCGCGATCTTGCGGTCGCCTTCCTGCTTGTCCATGCCGAAGGCCAGCGCGGCCGCGGTCGGCTCGTTGATGATGCGCTTCACTTCCAGGCCGGCGATGCGGCCGGCGTCCTTGGTGGCCTGGCGCTGGCTGTCGTTGAAGTAGGCGGGCACGGTGATCACGGCTTCCGTGACTTCCTCGCCGAGATAGTCCTCGGCCGTCTTCTTCATCTTCTTCAGCACTTCGGCGGAAACCTGCGGCGGCGCCATCTTCTTGCCGCGCGCTTCCACCCAGGCGTCGCCGTTGTCGGCCTTGAGGATCTTGAAGGGCATCAGGTCGATGTCCTTCTGCACTTCCTTTTCCTCGAAGCGGCGGCCGATCAGGCGCTTGACCGCGAACAGCGTGTTCTTGGCGTTGGTGACGGCCTGGCGCTTGGCCGGGGCCCCGCACAGGATTTCGCCGTCGTCGGCGTAGGCGACGACGGACGGCGTGGTGCGCGCGCCTTCGGAGTTCTCGATGACCTTGGGCTTGCCGCCTTCCATGATGGCGACGCAGCTGTTGGTGGTGCCGAGGTCGATGCCGATGATCTTGCCCATGTTGGTGTCCTCAAAGAAATTCGTGGATGACTAAGCTGTTCCGGATATGGGGGTATTGACGCCGGC